>JAYGCK010000088.1:0-14127 GCA_046583395.1 Deltaproteobacteria bacterium | reverse complement strand
CGAACTGCCCGGGAGTGCCTGACCCTGGCCAAGGATCTCACCATAAAGACGACCCTGCTCGACGGCCGCTTTATCTGTGGCAGCACCGACGTCGGTGCCGAGTTTGCAAGCGTTGTGCAGGAGGGGGTGGCCACCCGTGAGGTCGACCGCTTCATCGAAGCAAAGCTGGCGGAGAGCCGGTCGCGCCATGCGCGCAACGGCGGTTCGGTCTTCATGCTCGAACCGGACGTCAAGGAAGGGACCGGTGGTCTAAGGGACCTTCACACCCTGCAATGGGCGGCGCGGGTGACCAAGGGTGTAACCCAGTTCGAAGGACTCCCCGACAGCGAGGTGCTGTCCGAACAGGAGTTCTCAGAACTGTCGGCTGCACGCGAGTACATACACAGAGTGCGCAACTCGTTGCACTTTCTTGGCAAGCAGAAGCAGGACAAATTGAGCTTTGAGAGCCAGGACGAGATTGCCGGGCGTTTCGGGCACGCCGCCGATGACGGTCATAGCGCCTCCGAGCTTTTTATGCGCGCCTACTACTCGCACGCGGCCAAACTCGCGCGCATAACGGCCGATGCCACCGAGCGGCTATCGGTCCCGCCCGCACCTGGGGGGCTTGTGACCCGTATCGCTTCGCGGCTGGCGCGCGGCAGCAACAATGTGGTGGCCGGCCAACTGGTGGCCGACGCTAGCGGCTTCGAGAAGGACCCGGTCAGCATTCTGTCGGTATTCTCGGAATTGCAGCGAAGCGGCGCACGCCTGGCGCCGTCTACGCGTGAAGCTATTCGCGGGTCGCTCGACCTGCTCGACGAGGCCACCGCCGGCAGTCGCGAGGCCACCGACGCCTTCATGGCCATCCTTGGTTGGAACCGGCGAGTCTATCGTACGCTTGCCGAGATGAACCGTCTTGGCGTGTTGGGCCGGCTGGTGCCGGAGTTCGGCCGTCTGTTCTGTATGGTCCAGCATGACATCTACCATGTATACACTGTCGATGAGCACTCGCTCATTGGCATAAGAGAGCTCGAGTTGGTGCGCGACGGTGAACTGGCCGGCGACAGCCCGATGCTTACCCAGATAATGCGCGAATGCCGAAAACCGGAAGTGGTTTACTTGGCAATGCTCTTCCACGACCTGGGCAAGGGCTATGGCGGTGACCACGACGAACGCGGAGCTGTGATGGTAAAGGACATAGGCGTTCGTCTGCGTTTGTCCGTCGAGGACCGGAGCGCGCTGGAGTTCCTCGTGCGTCATCATCTTTTGATGTCCAAGCTCGCACAGACCCGCGACATAGAGGACGAGCAATTGGTCTCCGAGTTCGCCGCCGAGGTGGGGGACCTCGATCGCCTCAAGTATCTCTATCTGCTGACCTTTGCCGATATGCGTGCGGTGGGCCCGAAGGTTTGGAACGGCTGGAAGGACCACCTGTTATCGGAGCTGTACCTGAGGACGGCCGAGTTTCTCGAACGCCACGAGTTGGCGGTCGACGCGGGTAGCCGCCTGCAACGCGCCAAGGACCGGGTACGTTCGCTGGCCGCGAGTGGGTCCGAGGAGGACCGTGTCAGTGCTTTTTTGGCTTCGATGCCGCAAGCCTATCTCTTGTCGAACACGCCCGAGGCGGTGTTCGAGCATTGGCGTTTACACGAATCGCTGGGGCAGGGCTTGTTCCGTTCGAGCGTGTCCCATTTCGCCGATTGTGGCTACAGCGAGATGACCCTGGTCACGCCCAACCGCCCCGGTCTGTTCGCCGGTGTTACGGGTGTGCTCTCGGCCCACGGTCTCAACATCGCTAACGCACGAATCGCCACCTCGACCGAAGGGGTGGCGGTCGATACCTTCCGTGTCGACCACGCCAGCAGTGAGGCCGACGCCACCTCGGCCGAGATATGGGAAGAGGTCCGCAAGGTTGGCGAACAGGCCTTCCGAGGCCAGGTCGATGTAGAGGCGTTGGTGGCGGGTGCCCGCAACGACGACCGTTTGCCGGCCTCGGTCCTGAAGGCAAGGCGGCGGGCGGCATGCAATGTCGAGATAGACAATGCCGCTTCGCAGGCCCACACGGTTATCGACATCTACGCCTCTGACCGTGCCGGCCTGTTGTTCGACCTAGCCGCGGCCTTCTTGGCTCTGAACCTCGAAGTTCATCTGGCCAAGGTCACTACCTACGTCGCCCAGGTCATGGACGTGTTCTACGTCAGCGAACACGCTGGCGGGCCGCTGGCCGGCGAGGCTCGCATCGAAGAGGTCCGCCGGGCCTTGCTGGGCGTGGTTCGGCCGAGCGACGACAGTGCGGCGGCCTGACCATAGGTGAGGCCGCCGTCTGGCTAGGATAGAATGTCTGGATGCGTCTCGACGAGGCCATCGATGTTTATCTCGGCCACTTGGCCGCCGAACGCGGCCTGGCCCGCAATACCGTGGAATCCTACGCTCGAGACCTCTCGGCCTTTGCCGCGGTGATGGCCGACAAGAAGAAAAGGACGGCCGGGGCCGTGAGCCGGGCCGATGTCGTTTCCTTCCTCGATAAGGCCAGACGGCGCGGCCAGGGGGCCAACTCGAGGGCCAGGGCGCTTTCGGCGCTGCGAGGGATGTTCAAGTTCCTGGTGAGGGAAGGGCAGGTAAAGACCAATCCCGCCCGTGACATCCGCAGTGCGAGGCGGGGCCGGAAAATACCCGAGCAGCTTGGGCCGGGCGATGTCGCCCGTCTGCTGGCCGCCCCCGAAGGCGATGCCCCGCTGGCGGTACGCGACCGCGCCATGCTCGAGCTTCTCTACGCATGCGGGCTCAGGGTCTCCGAAGTGGTCGGTCTCGAGACCGCGCGGGTCGATACACGGCAGGGCTATCTGCGTGTGGTCGGCAAGGGAGGTAAGGAGCGCGCTGTACCCGTGGGCAAGAAGGCCTTGGCGGCCTTGAGGCACTATCTTCGTGATGCCCGGCCCACATTGGCCGCCGGCCGGACCAGCCCGGCCCTGTTCCTCGGGCGTGGCGGTCGTGCGGTCAGCCGCCAGGGATTCTGGAAGCGGCTCAAGTTGCATGCGACAGCCGCCGGCTTGGAACGCGTGACCCCGCATCTGCTGCGTCATTCCTTTGCCACGCACTTGCTCGAGGGCGGGGCCGACCTGCGTTCGGTGCAGATGATGCTAGGCCACGCCGACCTGTCGACGACCCAAATCTACACTCATGTGGCCAGCCGGCGCCTTCGTGAGGTGCACGAACGTCACCACCCGCGCTCGCGTATGAAGGTGGCAAACGGTTGAGGGTGGTCGGATGGATGTAGCGTCTGCCGTTCTTTGGATATTCCCGCTTTTGTTTGCGGTGGTCCTTCACGAGTGTGCCCATGGATGGGCCGCGGCCCGGCTCGGCGACGATACCGCGGCCCGGCTCGGCCGTCTCACGCTCAATCCCCTGGCCCATGTGGACCTGGTCGGAACCATCGTGATGCCGGCCTTGTTGTTCATGAGCGGTTCTCCCTTTCTGTTCGGCTACGCCAAGCCGGTTCCGGTTGATTGGACCCGCCTTCGTGACCCGCGCCGCGATATGGTCTGGGTCGCGGCGGCCGGACCGGCCATGAACATGCTTCTGGCCATTGTCAGCGCCATCATGCTCGGCGTGTTGCTCGGGGCCGCGGCACCGGCAGACCTCGCGGCCACTACCGGCGGGGGCTTTGCGGTCGTGGCGCCAATGGCTGTCATGGCCCAAAGGAGCGTGGTGCTCAACGTCGTTCTTGCGGTCTTTAACCTCCTGCCGATACCGCCCCTGGATGGCGGGCGTGTGGCCGTCGGCCTGCTACCCGACTCATTGGCCCGCCCCTTGGCCCGCGTCGAGCCGTTCGGGTTTCTGCTGGTCTTCGGGTTGCTGATAAGCGGGATGTTGGGGACGGTTCTCGGGCCGGTGGTCGGCATTGTTATCGGGGTGCTCGGGATTCTGGTCTGAGGGGAGGTCAATGGCGGCAAAGAAAAAGGTCGAAAAGGTCGTGGTGTCGGGAACCCGCCCGACCGGCAGTCTCCACCTTGGCCATCTCAACGGTGCGCTAAAGAACTGGGTCGCTCTGCAGGACGAGTTTCGCTGTTTCTTTTTCGTGGCCGATTACCATGCTTTGACCACCGAGTACGGTGATACCGCAAAGCTACGGTCGAGCAGTTCGGAAATGGTGCTCGACTGGCTGGCGGTCGGTTTGGACCCGGAACGGTCGGTCATCTTCCGCCAGTCCGATGTGCCGCTTCACGCCGAACTCCACCTGCTACTTTCAATGATAGTGCCCGTGCCTTGGCTTGAGAGGGTGCCAAGTTACAAGGAACAGCAACAGGAGCTTTCAGGCCGCGACCTGTCGACCTATGGATTCCTGGGCTACCCGCTGCTGCAGGCCGCCGACATACTGATGTACAAGGCCATCGCGGTCCCGGTCGGAGAGGACCAGTTGCCGCACATCGAATTTGCCCGCGAGGTGGCACGCCGCTTCAACCGGCTCTACAGCGAGGTCTTTCCCGAGCCCAAGGGGCTGGTGGTACCGGCCGCGCGAGTTCCGGGCACCGACGGCCGCAAGATGAGCAAGAGCTACGCCAATGCGGTCAACCTGACCGACAGTCCCGACACGGTCCACGACAAGTTAGCCCGCATGGTCACCGATGTGCGCCGCCAGCGCCGCAGTGACCCCGGGGACCCGGCCGATTGTCCGGCTTTTCGCCTGCACGAGATATACTGCACCGAGGAGGAGAAGGCCGAGCTTACAGAAGGTTGCCGGACCGCCTCTATCGGCTGCCTGGACTGCAAAAAGGTGATGATAAAGCGGGTGTTGGCCGAGTTGGGGCCGATCAGTGAACGGCGCGGCGAGTTGGCCGGTTCCGAGAGCATGGCCGCCGAGGTGCTCGACGAGGGCGGAAAGAGGGCCCGCGAGCGAGCCGGGGACACGATGGCCGAGGTGCGCGCAGCGCTGGGATTGTGAGCTGGTAACCCACGTGAGCGAACAGAACTACAAAGTACGGCTCGATGCCTTCGAGGGCCCCCTGGACCTTCTGCTCCATCTGGTGAAGACCAACGAGGTCGACATCTATCATCTTCCTATCGCGGCCATCACCGATCAGTACCTCGAATACATAGAGATGTTCGACGAGCTCGACCTCGATGTGGCCGGAGAGTACCTGGTCATGGCCGCCACGCTTATGTACCTGAAGTCCCGTCTGTTGCTCCCGCTCGACGAGGAGGAAGACGAAGAGGCCGAGGACCCCGCCTTCGACCTCGTCCGTCAATTGGCCGAGTATAAGCGTTACCGGGAGGCGGCCGAGGAGTTGCGCGACCGGGCTCTGGTCGACCGTGATGTGTTTCGCCGGGGCCCGTCGGTTCCCGAAGGGGGCACGCCGGTCGATGCGGGTATCGCACGGGTCGAGCTTGGCGACCTGTTCGAATCGCTGCGCAGGGTTCTTACGCGCGCCTCATCGCGGCAGCCGCATCTGGTCGAGCCCGAAGAGTACAGCGTGGCCGACGCCGTACGTTCGATGGTCGGCAAGCTCGAGGACGGGCGCCGGGTCGTGTTCGAGGAACTGTTCGAGGACCTGGGCACCCGTGGTTTCATAATTGCGACATTTGTCGGGCTGCTCGAGCTGATAAAGATGGGTATCATCGATGCCAGTCAGGAAAAGCACGGCGCGCCGATAATGTTGGGGCTGTCCGACAATGACTTCGATGAGTCCCTACTTGTCCTGGTCGAAACCTACGGGCAGGGCGGCACGCTCGACGGGCTGGAACGCGTAACGGCGGAAGAGGGGGAAGATGGGCGCCACTGATTCTGGGAACAAAGGGGGCCGTTGGCCCGTCGATCGCTTGCAGCCGATAGTGGAGGCCTTGGTGTTCGCATCGGGTGAACCGCTTGCCGCACGCGAGATAGCCGAGCTGGTCGCCGGCTGTACTGCAGCCGAGGCCACGGCCACGCTTGAAGTCTTGGCCAAGGGGCTCGAGGGCCGGGGGGTGCGGCTGGTCGAGGTCGCCGGTGGCTGGCAGCTGCGCACCGCCCCCGAACACCATCAGGTCGTTCGTCAGTTGTTCAAGGAGCGACCCTACCGCCTGACCCGGGCCGCTACCGAGACGCTGACCATAATCGCTTACCGGCAGCCGGTGACCAAGGCCGAGATTGAGGCCGTGCGTGGCGTGGATTCATCTGGCGTGCTCGAGAACCTGGTCGAGAAGCGTCTGGCACGTATCGCCGGGCGCCGGGACGGCCCCGGCCGGCCGTTGCTTTACGCCACTACGCCGGAATTCCTCGAGCTGTTCGGGTTGAAGGACCTCAAGGCGCTTCCGACCCTGGCCGAGCTGGGCGACGACTTCGAGCGTATGGCCGAGCAGTCCGAGTTTGCGCAGGCCGGCGGAACCGAGCAGGGGATACTGCCCGTCGATGCCGAAGACGGCGAGGAAGGGGCCGGTGGCCAAACAGAGCAAGCCTCGAAAGAAGAAGGGACCCAACCGGCCCAAGGCACTCCGGACCCCGCCGCCGAGCGGCAATAGCGGCGCGGTCCGTCTTCAGGTCCTTCTGGCTCGCGCGGGCTTCGGTTCGAGGCGTTCCTGCGAGCGGCTGATTAGCGAAGGGAGTGTGGCCGTCAATGGCCGTGTGATCGACCGGCTAGGTTCGACGGCCGACCCGACCCGGGACTTCATCAAGGTGGACGGGCAGGCTCTCAAGCTTCCCCGTCGTAACGAATATCTCGTGCTCCACAAACCGGTGGCCTGTGTGACCACCATGCAGGACCCCGAAGGGCGCTTTTCGGTCGGCGATATCGTGGCCACGCTGGACCGGCGCTTGTTCCCGGTGGGCCGGCTCGACTACCAAAGCTCCGGGCTGTTGGTGCTTACCGACGACGGCGCGCTTACCGAGCGCCTAACCCATCCCCGCTACCATGTCGCCAAGACCTATGTCGCCAAGGTCAGCCGGGCACCGGGGCACGGCGCCCTTGGGCAGTTACGCAAGGGGGTTGCGCTTAGCGATGGGCAGACCGCACCGGCCCGCGTTACCGTTACGGGGGCGGCCGGGGGCAAGGCCTGGGTCGAGATAAGGATTGCCGAGGGCCGTAACCAGCAGGTCCGCCGCATGTTCGAGGCGGTAGGGGTGCGGGTCGAGAAGCTCAGGCGCATCGCCATCGGTCCCTTGGAGTTGGGCAAGCTGCCCAGCGGCGGGCTGCGCCGCATGGAGGCGGCCGAACTGGCCGAACTCAAGAAAGCCTTGGGATTGTAAGGCCACAATAAGGCCGGCGGCAGTCTGGCAAAGTTGACATCCCCGGGGGGCGTTTATATCAACCCCGCGCGGGGTGGAGCAGTCTGGTAGCTCGGCGGGCTCATAACCCGCAGGTCGAGGGTTCAAATCCCTCCCCCGCACCCATTTTAACAATCTAACGGTGCTGTCTGGGCCCTAGCCACCGTTATCGGCCGTTACCACGAAGACCTTTATCGCGAGGTCGCCGAAGACGAGCTTGGCCAGACGGCTCAGCGGCGAACGCTTGGGGCGGGCTTGCCGGATTTTGATGTTCCGGAAACCGGCTTCGGCGAACAGTGCCCGGATGTCCTTACGGGCGAAGAACCTGAGGTGGGTACGGTCCATCACTCCCGAGTCCCTGTAGCGAAAGCTCCCGCCCAACAGCAACCGGGCGATGAACGACAAGTTACGTATGTTGGGCATGCTGGCCACTATGCGGCCGTCGGTCCGCAGTGACCGCCTGAGCGTGGCCAGTGTCGACCAGGGGTCGACCAGGTGTTCGAGCACATCGCCGGCCACGATATGGCTGAAGTGGCCCTTGGGCAGCTCGGCCGCGATGGCCGATATGTCACCCGACATGACGCGGTCGAGGTCCGGATTGGCTCGGGCCTGTTTGGCCACCTTTTCGACGATCTCGACACCCCATATCTGCCCGGCCCGTCGTTCACGCCTGATAAGCGAGGACAGCTGGCCGGTCCCGCAACCGACGTCGAGGACGACGTTGCCTGGGTCGGTCGCAATCTGCTCGGCCAGCTCCGGCCGGCTTTTCGAGTAGTAGGGGTTGGTGCCCGTCTCAGACAAGAAGTTCTTGGAGCCTGTCGCAGCTGACCAACTCGCTCAGCTCGCTGTACCCGCCGATGGCGGTGCCGGCCACGACTATCTGCGGGAAGGTCCGTTGGGTGGTAAGTGCGGTAATCTCCTCGAGTGCCCCCTCGGTGGTTGCGACATCAATCTCCCGGTAGGTCACGCCCTGTTCGTCGAGAAGGGCTTTGGCCCGGCGGCAGTAGCCACAGGCCGGGGTCGTATATACGCGCACCTCGGCCACGCTAGAGCTCGCCCAGGATGTCCTTGCGTTTGGCCGTGTACTCCTCGTCGGTGATGAGGCCCTGGTCGGCCAATCGCTTGAGCGTGGTCAGCCGCCGCTCGATACCGCTCGGGACCAGCTTGCCCGAGGACGCGGTCTTTTCGGCCCCTGTCGTGGAACGGCCGAACAGCGAACCGATTTTCCAGCCGCTGCCGCTCTTGGTGGCTGCCGGTCCTTTGTCGGTCGATTCTTCAGGGCTGGGAGTTCCAGAGCCAAGGTCGGCGGTCCCGCCGGACTCGAGCACGTCGAGCATGGCTCCCTTCGAACGGAAGTTCTGACCGTTCATGCGTCCGCTGTGGCAGTGGTAGCCGCCCTTTCGACGGTCGGCGTGGCAACCGTAGTGGTCGGTAGAACCGGCCATATGGCCGCTGGCCGTGGGGCAAGCAAGCAGCAGCCCGAGACAGGCCAGGGGGACGGCTAACAGCGCGCGGGTGGCCCTTTTCATGCCACAAAAGATAGCCGATGGCCCTAGGCGCGCCAATTCCCTTGGTGCACATGGGAAAGCGCAAGCTAGCGGCTTATAGGCTAATATGGGCTTCATGGCCGAAAAAGCCTCTAAAGCAGAGGGCGTCGGGCAGCCACACCATGTGCGGACTCCGGATCACCGGGTCTGCGGAATCACCGATGTGGGCTGTGTTAGGGGCAACAACGAGGACGGCTTCTATGTCGCAGATGACGGAAGCCTCCTTATGGTCGCCGACGGACTCGGAGGTCATCCGGCCGGCCAGCTGGCCAGTCAGGTTGCAATCGACACGGCCGTGGCCGTGGTTGACGGCGGTTCGGCCAAGCGGCCCGCCCGCTTGCTCGGGCGCGCAATAGACCAGGCCCACCAGCAGGTGCTTGCGACCGGGCTCGAGAGCCCATCCTATGCCGGGATGGCGACCACCTTGATTGCGGGAATGATCGAAGGCGACAGTCTTCATACCTGTCATGTCGGGGACGTGCGCGGCTATGTGCTTGGCCAGGAGGGGCTCGAGCGTCTGACCACCGACCATTCTTATGTCGGCGAGTTGGTCGGACGGGGCGAGCTCAGTGAGGCCGACGCCCGTTGCCACCCCGAGCGCAATATCGTCACTCAGGCCATCGGGCTCGACGTGCCCGAACCCGACTTCAGCACACGCGTGCTCAACTCGGGCGACACCGTGTTGCTTTGCTCGGACGGTCTGTGGGACGCGGTTCACGACGAAGAAATGGCCGAGATACTGTCGGCCTCCAGGTCGACCCGGCGGCGCGCGGCCGACCTCATCGATCGGGCCATCGATGCCGGCGGCCACGACAACATCACCGCCGTTCTCTACCAACACTCATAGTCGCTGCCGGCGTCGGTACGGTCTGTTGCCTGTCGCACGGCCGCGGCCTAGAGTTACGCCTGTGGGCGGCCAAGACGGTTCCAACGACACTCTGAACGGCAAGCGGGCCTTGGTGACCGGTGCCGGCGCCGGCATAGGCGCTGAGATATCCCTTCGCTTGGCTGCGGCCGGCGCGACCGTGATGGCGACCGATGTTGACCCCGACACCGCCCGGACCAGCGCGGTGGCTTGTAGCGAGGTGGGGCCTGCGGCCCTGTCGGCTCGTCTCGATGTGAGCAACCCCGACGAGGTTCGTCGGTTGTTCTCGCGGGTGCCCGATGAGCTTGGAGGGCTCGACATCCTGGTCAACAACGCGGGAATACTGCATGCCGACCCGGCTCTGTTCGACCTGGCCCTCGAGACCACCGAGGCACAGTTGGGCGAAGCGCTTTCGGGCCAGCCAGTGACCACCCACTGGGAATTGATTGAGAGGACCAGCGACGAAGCCTTCGACCGCATGCTCAAAGTGCATCTCTACGGCACCTTCTACTGCACCCGTGAGGCCCTCGGCATCATGCGGCGGGCGGGCAGCGGTGGCCGCATCATCAACATGGGTTCGATTATGGGCACTGCCTCGCTCAGCGGTGCGCCGGATTATTGTGCTGCCAAAGGGGCTATCCTTGCCTTTACCCGGGCCACGGCGCGCGAGGGGGCCTCTTATGGTGTTCTGGCCAATGCCATCGCACCCGGTTTCATCGACACTGCGATGACCTCCGGTCTGAAAGGTCCCACGCGTGACATCCTGGCACAGCAGACCCCGCTGGGACGTTTTGGAACGGCGGCCGAAATTGCCGACGCCGCTCTGTTCCTGGCCGGACCTGGTTCGAGCTTCATGACCGGCCAGACCGTTTCCCCCAACGGCGGCATCCACATGTCGCAATGAGCGCGGCCGGCAAGTTCCGCGCCGCCGTTGCCGGCCTCGCCGCCGCTGGCCTGTTGTTGCCCGCCGCGATGGCGGGGTCCGAAGAGGCCGGCAGCCGCACCATCCGTGTCACCTCGCGTATTAGCAGCGGCCCCGGCAGCATCCGCGAGGCCATAGAACAGGCCAACGCCACCTTGTTGCCCGTGGACATAACCGTGGAGCTCGAGGCGGGAACCGTGGTCTGGGTGTTCCGGCAACTTCCGGCCATCACTGCTTACGGTGTCACCCTCGACGGCGGGGGCGCTGTCTTGCGTGGCGGCGACTGCATGCGCGATGCGGCGCACAAGGGTTGTAGCGGGCTGCGTATCACCGGCTCCGGAATCCGCGTTCGCCGCATAAAGGCCGAGCGCTTCCAGTATGACGGTATCTCCATCAAGGGGCCGGCCCGCGATGTCATCATCGAAGATTCCCAGGCCGTGGACAACGGCGACGACGGCATCGGAATCGCTCAGGGCGCCCACGACGTGACAATCAAGAACTGCCTGATGACCGGCAACGGGTTCCGGAGCAAGGGCAAGGGGGTGCTGGTCTTCGAGGGTTCGCAGGCCACGGTTCGAGACAGCGAGATTCGTGGTAACCGCGACGGTGCCACCGTGAGCAAGGGGTCGCGCGCGGTGTTCATCAACAACGAGATATCTGACAACTACGACAAGGGTCTCGGCGTCTGGGGCGCCCATCTCACCGGTCTTTCGAACAAGATAGCGCGCAACGGTAAGGGTAAGTTCGCTCAGACCACCGAACCCGCGCCCAACCGTGACGGTATACGCATCGGTCTCGATTCTACGGTCGAGTTGAGCGACAGCGAAGTGACGGCCAACGGAGATAAGGGCATGGTCGTCCAGGATGGCGCCAAGGTCGTGATGAGAGGGGGAAGGGTGTCGGACAATCTGGGCCTGGGCGTGGTCGTTCGTGACCGAGCCAGGGTCGAGATGTGGGGCACAGCGGTGGTCGGTAATATCGGCGGTGACATCGAGGCCGAAGCCCCTGCACGCATCATTGTACGCTAAGCCTCTGCTGCGCCGGGCGTTGCGGCCCGGTGCGGGTCAGGCCCGGCGCTGCTCTATCAGATCGAGGATGTCGGCGATGATGCTCGAGAGCTGGTAGTCCTTGGGGGTGTAGACCGCCGCTACCCCCAGCGTCTTTAGCGGCTCGACGTCCTCTTCGGGAATGATGCCACCGACCACCACCGGCACATCACCCATACCCGAGTCGGCCAGGACCGAGACAATCTCGGGCACAAGCTCCATGTGCGAGCCCGACAGGATGCTCAGCCCTATGGCGTCGACGTCCTCTTGTTGGGCGGTGCTGGCAATCTCGGCCGGGGTCAGCCGGATACCCTGGTAGATGACCTCCATTCCGGCGTCGCGCGCGCGTACGGCGATTTGTTCGGCCCCGTTAGAGTGGCCGTCGAGTCCGGGTTTGCCGACCAGCAGACGGGGTATGTGTCCCAGGCGTTTGGTGAGTCCGCGCGTACGTTCGAGCAGGCCGTCGGAGCCGGCCCCTTCGGCCCGTCCCGCCGCCACGCCGGTCGGTGCGCGGTATTCCCCAAAGATATCGCGTAGACAGCCGGCCCATTCGCCCGTGGTCACCCCTGCGTGGGCCGCCTTGAGGGAGACCGGCATGATGTTGGAACCCTGACTGGCGGCGTCGGCCAATCCGCGAAGCGCCTCTGCGACCCCGGCCGCCGGGCGCGACGCCCGGAAGGCCTCGAGCCGCTCTATCTGTTCGCGCTCGGCCGAAGCGCTGACCTTGGCCACCGCCGAGTCGAGGTCTCTGGTAAGCGCCGAGCTTTCGGCCTCGGTGTAGGCGTTGACCCCGACCACGGTCTGCTCGCCGCTCTCGATACGGGCTACCCGGGCCGCGTTGGATTCGACCAGGCGTTGTTTCATGTAGCTGGCCTCGACCGCGGCCACAGCCCCGCCGAGCTCGTCTATGCGGGCCAACTCCGAACGTGCTTCGGTCTGCATTTGTTTGACCTTGGCCTCGATGGCGGGTGAGCCATCAAAGAGGTCGGGGTTTTCGAGCAGGTCGGTCTCGAAGGCCATTATCTGCTGGGTGCGCAGGGCCCACTGCTGGTCCCAGGGCCGCGGCAAACCGAGGGCTTCGTTCCAGGCAGGCAATTGTATTGCCCGTGCTCTGGCGTTCCTCGAGAGCACGACGCCGAGCATCTCCAGCGCGATACGGATGGCGTTGTTCTCGGGCTGTTGTTCGGTAAGTCCCAATGAGTTGACCTGCACGCCGTAACGGAAGCGCCGCATCCGTTCATCGGTCACCCCGTAGCGCTCGCGGCCGAGCTCGTCCCATAGTTCGGTAAAGGCGCGCATCTTACAGAGTTCCTCGACGAAACGGATGCCGGCGTTGACGAAGAAGGAGATGCGCCCGAACACCTGGGCGAAGGAGCCTTCGTCCATCCCGTCGCGCCCGCGAACCTCGTCAAGAACAGCGGCCGCGTTGGCCAGCGTAAAGGCGATTTCTTCGACAGGCCGTGCTCCGGCCTCCTGTAGGTGGTAGCTGCAGATGTTGATAGGGTTCCACTTGGGCATCTCGCGCACCGTGTATTCGATTACGTCGCCCGTAAGCCGCATCGACGGGCGTGGCGGGAAGGCGTAGGTGCCGCGAGAAAGGTACTCCTTGATGATGTCGTTCTGGATTGTGCCCTCGAGCGCGTCCGGCTGTGCCCCCTGGCGTTCGGCGGCGGCCACATACAGCGCCAAGAGCCAAGCTCCGGTCGCGTTGATGGTCATAGAGGTGTTCATGCGGCCCAGCGGGATACCGTCGAACAGAGCCTCCATGTCGGCAATCGAGTCGATGGGGACGCCGACCTTGCCAACCTCGCCACGGGCCAGGGGGTGGTCGGAGTCGTAACCGGTCTGGGTCGGCAGATCGAAGGCCACACTGAGCCCGGTCTGTCCTTTGGCTAGGTTGGTACGGTAAAGCTCGTTGGACGCGGCGGCCGAGCTGTGGCCGGAGTAGGTCCGCATTATCCAAGGCCGGTCGCGTTCGGGCGTGTCAGCCATAGCAGGTTCGATTAACAGGGCGGCCAGGCGCGCTCAAGGGCGGCTTTGTCGGCGCCCGCGCCCCGGCTACACTGCCGCTTCTCTGTTCCATGAGCACGCTCGGCGACTATCTGGCCTATCTGGCCCTCAGGCTGGCATGGGCCGCAGGCCGTATTATCGGGCCTGTGCTCCTCCGGCGTGTGCTGGAGACACTCGGCCGTGTCGCTTCACGTGTGGACTGGCGCCGGCGTGATGTTGTGGCCGACAATCTGCGAAACGCCTTTCCCGAGTGGTCCGAACTTCGCATCGCGAGCACGGCTACCCGGACCTACGCCAACTGGGGACGAATCGCGGCCGAGGTCATCAATGTGGACACGGTGGTCGACGAGGCCGCGATATCCCGCATCATCAGTGGTATTTGGTGGAGGGTTTTAAATGACGGTCTGCAGGCGACTCAAAATCCCCTGTACCGAAAATTCGTCAATTTTGGAAACATCCCATAATATATTATTATCCGACACTGCGAAAATTCGAGACACCGTCCGCGTCGACGACGAAGA
>JAYGCK010000020.1:0-4586 GCA_046583395.1 Deltaproteobacteria bacterium | reverse complement strand
CCGCAAAGGACCTTGCCGGCCGTGTCCGTGCGCAGCGAGGGCTCGGAGATGCTCTTTGCGCGGCCGTGGACCGGGCAAGGCCCTGGTTGCCCGAGATGCGCCGGATACTCAGGCGCTACGATGTGCCGGCCGACCTGGTCTACCTGCCGTTGGTCGAGTCCTCCTACCGCAACGACGCCCGTTCCTATCTTGGTGCGGTCGGCGTCTGGCAGTTCACGCGCTCCACCGGGCGCCGCTTCCTCCATGTGGATCATGTGGTCGACGAACGCCGCGATACCCTGCGCGCGACCGAGGCCGCTGCCAAGTACTTGCGCGAGAACTACAAGCGGCTGGGCAACTGGCCGCTGGCCGTCACCGCATACAACTACGGTGCCGCCGGGGTCGACTACGCCGTGCGGCGGCTCGGCACCAAGGACCTGCCGACCATAATCGCCGAGTACAAGAGCCGGCGTTTCGGGTTTGCCTCGCGCAACTTCTATTCAGAGTTCCTCGCGGCCATCGATGTCATGGAGCGAGGGCAGAAGCAGTGCCGCAGTTCATGGAAGCCGGCGGCTTCCTACGACAGCGTCGAGCTGTCCGATTTTGTGGCCTTCGACGACCTTGTCGAGGTCAGCGGAACCCCGAAGACCGAACTTGCCCGGCTCAATCCGGCCCTGCAGGCTGACGTCATTGCCGGCAAGCTCTACGTTCCCCGTGGCTACACGCTGACCCTGCCCAACGGGGCCAAGGGGCGTTTTACCGGCGGCTATTCAGAGCTGGCCGGCGACAAGAAGCAGGACCGGCAAATCGTCTATTATGCCAGCCACCGGGTGAGAAGGGGCCAGACCCTGTCGCACATCGCCCGCGATTACCGGACCACGGTAAGGCGCATCGCTCATCACAACGACATTCGTGACCCGCGCAGGCTCCGTTACGGCCAGGTGCTGAAGATTCCCGTCGGCGATGCCCGTACCGCACGCGGCGCTTCGCCTGCCAGCCACCGAGTAATCAACGGCCAGACCCTTTCCCACATCGCCGGAATCTACGGCATCTCGGTGCGCGCAATCCAGTCGGCCAACGGTCTGGCCAACCCCGACCGCTTGCTGCTCGGACAGGTTCTGGCCATTCCGGGTGCCAGCGGGCTTGGGACCCATCGCGTGGCAAGGGGCCAGACCCTGTCTCATATCGCCATGCTCTACCGGACCACCGTCACCGCCCTAAAGAGTGCCAACGGCATTGCCGACCCCCGCAAGTTGCGCCATGGCCAGGTCGTCAAGATTCCCTAGCAGGTACCTCGTGGTAGTGTGCCGGGATGGCCTACTACCCCGTATTCCTCGAGCTCAGGGACAAGCGCTGCCTAGTGGTGGGCAGCAGCCAGGAGGCTGACCGCCGTGCCGAGGGCTTGGCCGGGTCCGGTGCCGAGGTCATGCGCTGCACGGCCGCGGCCGGCTTGCCAGGTGCCGCTCAGTTGGAGGCTGTGACCCTGGTCTTTTTCTGTGAGCCCGATGACGAGCGGCTACAAGATGCTGTCAGCCGGGCTCGTGGCAAGGGTTGTCTAGTGACCGTCAGTGACCGTGCCGAACTCTCGGACTTTGTGATGGGCGCGGCCGCGACCCAGGGCCCGATAACGGTGGCCGTATCCACGGCAGGCCAGAGCCCTGCGTTGGCCCGGTCCCTGCGTGACTCGATAGACCGTGACCTGGGGGCGGGGTGGGCTAGAGCGGCCGAGGTCATGGGGCGTCTGCGCCCGCTGATCGCCCGCGAGGTGGAGCCACAGGCGGAGCGAGCCCGGGTCTACCGTTCGATACTCGACGGCGGTTTGGTCGAGATGCTCCGTAAGGGGCATGAAGAGGAGGCGGTCCGCCTGATCGAAGGAGTGGTAGGGATGACGCTCGACAGAGGCGAGCTGGGAATCTGAGGGGGAGCATGGAACTCGAACTGGTATCGGTCGTATACCTCGGCGCCGGGCTGGCCTTCGGGCGTGCGGTGTTAAAGCCGGGGACGGCAGGTTCGTCGCTCGGCGTTCCGCTCTTGGCCGTCGGCTTGGCCATCCATGCGTGGGCGGTGACAATGGCCTCGGTGCGGCTCGGGGTCTTGCCGGTCACCAGTTTTGAACAGGGTCTCTCTTTCCTGGCTTGCCTGCTGGCCGCCAGTGCCTTGCTGGTCTATTGGCGTTACGGCCTCCCGGTGGTTGGCGCGATTATCAGCCCGTTGGCATTCCTTTTGACCGTGGCAGCGGCCGCACTGGCCCCGGTCGACCCCGACGTTCCCGCCCAACTAAAGAGCCCCTGGCTGCCGGTACATGTGACGCTGGCGTTTCTCGGGCATGCGGTCTTCGCGGTGGCTGCGTCCACCAGCCTGGTCTATTTGGCCCAAGAGGGCCTGCTCAAGTCGCACCGTCACGGTGCGATGATTCGCCGTCTGCCCTCGCTCGAGGAACTCGACCGGCTCAGCTTCCGTTGTCTGGCCTGGGGCTTGCCCCTGTTGACGCTCGGAATATTGAGCGGCGGCATCTGGGCCTCTGCGGCCTGGGGGAGGTTCTGGTCCTGGGAGCCGCGCGAGATTCTCTCATTGGTGACCTGGCTCATCTATGCGGCCTTGCTCCGTTCTCGATTGGCCGGTGGTCTGCGCGGGCGGCGTGCGGCGCACCTGACGCTTCTCGGTTTTGCCATCCTGCTGGCCTCCTATCTGTCAGTGAACCTCTTTCCCTTACCGGGTCGGCACGGTGGGGGTTTCGGTTCCTAGGGAACAGGCGTGGCCGAGCATCTCATAGTCGTTGGCGTCAACCACCGTAGTGCCCCGGTGGAGCTGCGCGAACGCCTTGCGCTGAGCAACGGCCAGATTGACCGCCTGCTCGAATCGGTCACCGGGACCGATGGCATTGAGGAATGTGTCGTACTATCGACCTGCAATCGAGTGGAGGTCGTGGCCTGCAGCAATGCAGGGGTCGATGCGCGCCGGCTTCTTGCCCAGCGCTTGTTCGAGGCTGGGGACCTCGAGCCCGGCCGGCACGCAGACTGTCTGGTCGATATGAGCGGGCGCGACGCTGTGCGCCACGTGTTCAGGGTCGCCTCCAGTCTCGACTCCATGGTGGTGGGGGAGCCGCAGATACTGGGCCAGCTAAAGGAGCAGTTCGCGCTCTCGGTGGAGGCCGAAGCTGCCGGGCCCATACTCCACCGCGTGTTCGAGCGCGCATTCTCAGTGGCCAAGAGGATACGCAGCGAGACCGGCATCGCGTCGCGCGCAGTCTCGGTGGCCTCGGCCGCCGTAGAGCTGTCGCGCAAGATATTCGAGAGCCTCAACGGGCGCACGGTCATGCTCATCGGCGCGGGCGACACCGGCGAAGTGGCCGCTCGCCATCTGGTGGCCGCGGGCGCGGGCAGGTTGATGATCACCAACCGCACCTTCGATAACGCCGTCGAACTGGCCCGCGAGATAGACGGGACCCCGGTGCCCTTCGAACGTTTCCAAAACTATCTCCCGCTCGCCGACCTGGTCGTGGGTTGTGCCGGTGGTGGCGAGCTGCTCGATACGGACATCGTCAAGCCGGCGATGGCCGAACGCCGTGGCGAGCCCGTGTTCTTCATAGATCTGGCGGTCCCGCGCAACTTCAATGCCGCCGTAAACGGACTCGACAACGTCTATCTCTACGACATCGACGACCTTGCCGAGGTCGCCGATGAGAACTTGGAAGAACGCCGCCGCGATGCGGTCGAAGGCGAGGCCATTGTCGAAGAAGAGGTGGAGTCGTTCTGGCGTTGGCTGGAGACCTTGGAGGTCGAACCCACCATAGTCGACCTTCGCGACCTGGCCGAGAGCATACGAGCGGAGGAGACCGAGCGCACCCTCAAGCGCATTGCCGGCCTCGACGACGAAGGACGGACCAGTATCGACCAGATGACCAGATCAATCGTCAATAAGCTGCTTCACCAACCCACCGCCGTTCTGAAGGAGGACGCTCACACGGGAGCCGCGGGCGGCCTTGTCGGCGCGGCACGCCGGCTGTTCGGACTCGGGCCCAAGAAATGAGCTTACGGGTGGCCACACGGCGCAGCCGTTTGGCGGTCGCGCAGACCGAGGCTGTTTGCTGGGCGCTTGCCGAGCGGGTCGACGGTTTCGAGTACGAACTGGTTGCCGTCACCAGTAGCGGCGACCTGATCAAGCACGGTTCGTTGGCTGAGCGTGGTGGCAAGGGCCTGTTCACCAAGGAACTCGACCAGGCGCTCCTCGAAGGGACCGTCGACCTGGCCGTACATTCGCTCAAGGACGTTCCCACCGAGCTCAAACCGGGGCTCCGAATAGCGGCGGTGCCCACCCGGGCCGACCCCTGCGACGGTCTTGTGGGACGTGAGCTGTTGGGTCTGTCGACCATCGGCCCCGAGCTGGCCGGCGGGACCAGCAGCCTTAGGCGGCGTGCGCAATTGCTGTCGGCATACCGTGGCCGCAGTGCGCCCAAGGTCGTGGGTCTTCGTGGAAACGTCGAGACCCGGGCTGCCAAGGTCAGGGACGGGGAGATCGACGCGACCTTTCTTGCATTGGCAGGAATCGAGCGGTCGGGACTCTCGCTCGACGGTTTGGCCATTGCCCGGCTCGACCCCTTCGACTTC
>JAYGCK010000057.1:0-2250 GCA_046583395.1 Deltaproteobacteria bacterium | reverse complement strand
CCGGCTCGTCGCAGGTCGTGCCAAATGGCAACGACGAAGTGCCACTGGTCATCGTCATCGATATCGCCAGTCCACTGCCCGTGATCCCGGTACCGGACTCGGGCAGACATTCGTAGCTCACATCACCGAAGGTCCGGTCGGAGGCATTGGCATCGCAAGAAAGCCCGTCCCGTGTGCCCCCGTTACAAACCCCGCCCGCTATGCCGTCGTTCACGACCCCATCATCCTCGCAGATGGGACATGGTTGTAGCCCAGCGATGCCGAGATGGACCTTCGATCGCACGCTGACGGAAACCGCCGACTCTCCGGTACCGGCATCGGCCAGCCCCCCCAGATCGCCCTGAAGTTCGTTGACCACACAGACGGGGACGCCCCCGGCAGCGATGGCCAGCGGTGGCCCGAACATGCAGCGACACATCCCACCGCCGCAATCATCGACGTCCGGGCCGTTGATCACATCGCACCGGTATGTTGGGTCCGACTCGCAGCGACAGAAACCGCTGGGGCGGTCGCGCAGTGGATTTTCGCTAACCTGGCAATTCTTACAGTCGGAATCACAATCGAGGTCTACGCCGCTGACGATGCCGTCCATTATGTCCATGCCGTGGGCCAGACCTGTAAAGCCGAGATCAAGGCGGGTGGCAGTGACCTCCTCTCCAGTACCGGCACGCGCCGTCAACACGGCTCGGGCAGGGCAGCGCTCGGGCAGTTCGAATCCAAGGGCGGCCATGCCCCGGGCCATGCGCCCGGCTGTGTCGACAACGCACTCGGCCATGCCCTCGGCGGCATCGGCGCAGGATTGTACGGGGTTGAGATCCTCAAGTGGGAACGCACCGCATTTCTTGAAGATGGTCCCGGCTAGCTTGGACCGAGCCTTGGAGATCTTCGACGCGACATCAACTCCCTGCTGGCCATAGACCTCATGGATGATCCCGGCACGGTCTGTCCGTGTCTGAGCACGGTTGCGGACATTGTGCGTCGTTAGCAGATACTTCCGCGTCATCTTCCCGATCACTTTGTGGCAACGCTTGGCGCCCGACCTAGCGCTCCATAACGGCGTGCCAAGGAGGCGGTTGCCCAACTGCTCGGCCAACCCGTCGACGAGAGCAACTAGGCACTCGGCCAGCTCGTCGTAGTCGTCGATCCCGGTGGTCGCACCCCCATCGTCCACCTCTGAGGCTGGCGAGGGGCAACGCGTAAAATTAGCCAGGACGGCAGCGAAGGGTTGATCGTCTGCCTTGTCTCGGCAGCGAGTTTTGCCCCCCGCGACCACCGCGCGTAATTTTGTGGCCGCACGCTCACCTTTGCCCTGACGGTCGGCGACCGCGGGGTCGTTGCAATCCCAGGCCTCGGGAAGCTGCTTCCTGTTACGCAGCCCGTGGCATTTAACGATGTTCTTGAGCTGAGTGGAACTGTACTTGGAAAGAGCCTTCGAAATATCAGCGCGGCACTTGGTCTCGAACAGCGTCCACGCATCGGCCGGACCAGGGGAAACTAGCAAGATTCCCAGAATCAGCAGCCCAAAAACCTGTAAGTAGTTGCTTTTCGTCATCTCTATCACTCTCATTTAATCAGTTTGAAAATATGCTGAGCCTCGTCACTGGCTAGCTGTTCCTGAGCGACCTTCTCCGATGAAAGTTGACCGCTGATAGCACGTGCGGTCAGGCTCTCGTCGAAACGGTCGGCCTCGTCGCTGAAGGAATCGATCTGGACCTCAAGGTCAACGGGGATTTCACCGAGGGACAACACACTGTTAATCAGCCGCCGGAGGCTACCCCCCAGACGGGTAACCGAACGCTCACACCAAATGGGGGGCGTCGAGTTGCCATGATCGGTCACTATTGGTTCGGCCAAAGTCTTCTTAGTGCTCATTTTAGTGCTCATTAGGGCCACACTACCGCACCTGGATGTGTATTGGCGCTAGCCGTTAGGACCAAAAAGGGGGCTTTTCGGGTCGCTGGTGTCGTCCCTAAAGACACGAAATGCTTGGCCTTAAGACCAAAAGGGGGTAATTCCGGACTTGATTGATAGGGGGCCTTAGTCCGCCAGGCTCCGCAACTGATGCCGGCCGAAACCAAAAAGCCATCTCACGGGGACTGGTCCTTCGTGCCGATAAGGCAAGTACGCAATCTCCTCACCGGCCTCCAACAGAATGGCACCGACACCTCTGCGCTGGTGGACCTATATGGGCTGACCCCCAGCCGTCTTGAGCTCGCTTATGCCTCGGTAACGGTCCCGCAGTTCAGACAG
>JAYGCK010000042.1:0-9560 GCA_046583395.1 Deltaproteobacteria bacterium | reverse complement strand
CAGCCCTTCATCGAGTTCTACTGGAACCCGGGCGACTGGAACCCAGGCAAAATCGCCTTCGCACCGCGCCCTTGGGGCATCAAGCTGCTCGACCCGATAAAGAACGCCGCCGAGACAGGCGCGTTGCAATCGGAGGCGCTTTGCGCCAACGCGCCGGAGGACCCCAACAATGGCGGCAAGCGGTGGTGCAGTGGCCTGATGAACGGCACCGAGCTGTTCAAGCACGGCAACTATAGCCGCAACCCGCTCGAAAACAGCCAGTTCGGCCTTCGTTTCCATTTCATCACCCAAAAAGGCTGGGAGTGGACGCTTAACTACCTCTACCAAAGGTTCGCCCCGGACGGCTCGCCGATTGCCATGGTAAAGGGCATCCCGGCCGGTTCGATGGTGGATGTTCCCGACACGAGCTTTGCGCCCGGCTTGCAACCCGGCTCCATCACGGCTGAGTTGTACTGCAATAACCTGCCGAACAGCGATGATATCCACCAGGCAACTGGCAACCTGGTCTATCCCTGGGCCACAGGCGAGGCCTGCATCGAATACTTCTCGCCTTACGTCCACACGATCGGCTTCTCGCTCAACTTCTTCGAGCCCACCTACACGCAGACAGTGTGGCGGGTGGAGAGCGTGATCGACTTCGACCTTCCCTTCTTCAACGGCGACAAGAACAACGCCAACCTGAGTCGGGTGCCCGACGGACCGGTGCTCCTGCCCGGCATTTCGCATCGCAATATGTGGAAAGGGCTGCTGGCCTTCGACCGTCCGACCTGGATAAGGTCGCTCAACAAGAAGACGACCTTCTTCATCACCGGGCAACTGTTCTGGCACTACATCATCAACCACGAGAGACGGCGCTGCTACAAGGACAACATCACCGACCCCACAGACCCCGATTATGTGGGCCTGATCGATGATTGGACCGAGAACTGCGGCAACGAGACCGAATTCCTTATCGACGCCGACGGCGACGGCGTGCCCGAAGAGCAGACCGGGCTGATTGGCCCCTTCGACCTTCCCAAGCTCAGTTCCCTGACCAACAAGGGCCGCGACACCGTCCGTCAGTGGGAGGTCATAAGCACGCTGGCCATCCTCGGCTTCTACCGGGGCGGCTCGCTGGTGCCGGCCTTCATCTACATCCTCGACCCGGTCAACAGTTACGCCCAGGAGGTCGCTCTCGCGGTAGACTATTTCTACACGCCCAACCTGGCGCTCAACTTCACGACCAGGCTTATCTGGAGCGGCTACCCCTGGGACCCCAACGGCAACATCCACAAGAAGGGCAAGGACGGCCCCTTCCGGCTCGACGGCCGCTCCTACCGCGACGAGCAGTTCTCGCCGTGGACGCTGAACAACATCAACCGGGGCCGGTCAGAAACCGGCTTCATGATTAGCTACCAGTTCTGAAGATGAGAAGGGGCGGCGCTAGACGTGCCGCCCCTTCCTTCTGCCTTCCGGACCTACTTCTTCGGCTCTTCGGCAATCTTGCAGCAGACCGCCATCGCGCGGGTCCTTTCCTCGACAGGACAATCGGTACCGCCGGTCTGCATGCAGGTAAAGAAAGCCCCCTTGGTCGAACTCGGGTGGTCGGCCAAGGTCTGGATGATGCCCATGGCCGAGGTCTGGCAACTGCCGTCGGCCTCCGGACGTTCGGCCGGATAACAGGTCCCGCCGGTCAAGAACTCGTCGTCGCTGCAGCGCACGCGCGAAGCCTTGAGCGGGTTGCGTCCCTCGGCCGAGGCCTCGGGGGCCACGGCCTTGCGGCAAGCGAGACTGGCCGACTCGGCCGTCGATGATCCGAGCAGCGCGGTCGTGAGGGCGAAGGCAAAGAAGACGGTTACCATCTTATGCGTCATCGTATACTCCCGGGCCTGGCGGCGGGCGACATGATGCCGCAGCGAGCCCCAGCGTCAACAGTCGCCAACCCTGCGGCCCCCATACGGGGGGGCTATAAATAACGATAGCGGGCAAGAAAACACCAGACATGGCCGGCAGGCCGCATATCCACTTGACAGCCCAGAAGCCGTCAAACTACTGTGCTTGGTAGGCTGACGCCGCGCCCGCGCGGTGTACGTGCGTCAGCAAGGCATCGGGCACTACTCAAGGCATCGGAGGAAACTATGCGAACTCGTGATCTGATCGGAATATTCGTCGGCGTACTGGCCCTTACGTTTGTAGGCACAAGTGACAGCCATTCGTACGACAAGACGTCGTTGAAGTGCAGGGGCACGATCGTCAAAGGCTTCGCCAAGGCCAATGCCACGGCCGAAAAGGTGCTCATCGGCTGCCATGCTGGCAAAGCCAAGGGCAAGGTCGCGGCTGGCACCGACTGTAACGACATCGGGGCTGCCGACAGCAAGGGCAAGTTTGCCAAAGCCGACGGCAAACTGCGTTCCGGCATCGCAAAGAAGTGTCCGGCCAGTGCCACGGACCTGCTCGCTAACTACCTCGGTTGTTCCGAGCCGTGTGCCACCGATGAGGGTGTGGGTGCTCAGATCGACAGCTTCACCGAGGCCGGCGCATGCATGGCCTGCATGGCCGGCACGATGGCCCAGGACCACGTAGAGACCCTCCTTGGTAGCCCCTCTGGACTCGATAAGTACCAGGGCAAGTGCCATGCGGCTATCGGCAAGGGCTACACCAAGGTTGTGGCCGCCGCGGCCAAGGAACGCACCAAGTGCCAGGCTGGCCAAGATAAGGCAGGCAACCACGACATCAGCGGCTGTGCCAGCTATGACGGCAAGGGCAAGATCGCCAAAGCTCAGGCCAAGGCCGGCAGCGGAGTGGATAAGAAGTGTACGGCCGACCATCTCGCGGCTATTGACTCATGCTCGAGCGCGAGCACCGGCGCTCTTAAGGACTGCCTGGGAAGTGCGACCACATCGGCCGGCAGCGACCTTTACGACTCAGCGTTCGGTCTTCCGGCACTGGTATGCCCGACCGGCCTGAGGTCGGTGGTACAGGCCGGAGCCGGTACCGCTACCCGCCTCGATGCCGGTTGGGCCGGTATGGGTCATGACGTGGCGGTCACCCATCAGTACGGCTTCACCGTCAACGTCGATTGCCCCAACGATGTCCCGCCCTGCGGCGACTGCACGATAACGGGCGTGGATGCGGTGGCCTCTAGTACACTAGTACGCTGCAAGGACGACACCACCATCCCTTGTACCAACCTGTTCGGACCTGACTCGGCCTGTCCCAACGACGGGACCTGTGTGCCCTACCTCGGCCCACCGCTACCACTTTCCAGCGGAGGCAACCCGGTCTGCGGGCTAAACCGCATGGTCAGTGACATAGTCGGTTCGGCCAACGCTGAGACCGGCGAGGGCGTGGTCACCGTCGACATGAAGAGCCAGGTCCACCTGGGCTACTCGCTGACGCAGCCCTGCCCGTTGTGCATCGGTGACGTCAGCATGTCCGACGGCATCAAGGACGGCACCTGTGATAGTGCGGGTCCTAAAGAGGGCTCGCCTTGTGACGTGATCGGCCTCCACCCGAGCTTCGGACCGACCGTGGCGCGCGGACCAAGTCTGGATTGCCCGCCGAACCCGCTAGCGAACATCAGCGGCACAGGTCTGGGAATCGACCTCGCACTCAGCACCGGCAACTCGAGCCTGGGCTTCGACAATGCCTGCGACACACCGTTGGGCTTCATGGACTGCGCCTGCGGGACCTGTTCGGGAGACACGCAGATGCCCTGCCGCAACGACGCCGAGTGCGCCGGTGCCGGTACCGGGACCTGCACGAGCATGGGCATAGGCGCGGCGCGCGCTCCGAACTCATGCGCCACCCAGGGCGTGCCCGAACCGTTGGCCTGTTCGGCCACCGACGCCGACGGCATGTTCGGTGAGTGTACCTACGGTCCCGACGACAAGTTCTGCGACGGACAGTTACGGGCCAACGGCAACGGCTACGTATCCTGCAACACGGATGCTGATTGCGTCGCCGTCGACTCGGTATGCGACAGCGGCGACTGCGGCGACTGCACGATGCTCATGCGTCGCAAGTGTTTCGTCGACCCGATCAAGACCGCCGGGATTCCCGACCTGGAAACCCCGACCCTGTCGGGCCAGTTCTGCATACCACCGGTGGCCAATGTGGCCATCAACGGCGCGGCCGGCCTGCCGGGTGCCGGACGGGTCACCATAGTGATGGAGACCACGCGGCTGTACTGACCGGCCACACAGCCCCGCCAGACCAAACGATGCCCCCCCGGTCCACCCAGGACCGGGGGGGTTTCTTGTTCTGGGGCCCAACTCCCGGCCAGAGCGGCCAAACCGCCCCCCCAAGCGGGTATATGGGGTCCTCCCGTCTTGACAACACGGACTCCCTTTTCCTAATGTCGAGGGAGGCGGGTCCGCCTGGCGCGGACTACGGCAGGCTGAGGACCCGAGCGGCCAGAACCCGCCCGAGCAAAGGAGACAAGTAAATGATCAGTTCGCGAAGCTTGAAAATTATATCGGTGCTCGGCGTGAGCATGGCCCTGGTACTGACGAACCTTTCCATGACCATGCCCGTGGCCGATGCCGCACTCGTCAAGGGCGAGGGCAAGTGCGCCGGCAAGCTCGGAAAGGGCGGCGCCAAGCTCTCCAAGGCCGTCATCGGCGGAATGGGCAAGTGTCGTCTCGGGCAACTGAGCGGAAAGGTCACCGGCGCCTGCCCGGACGCCAAGACCTCGGCCAAGATTACCAAGGCCGCCAACAAGCTCGTATCCGACGCCGGCAAGAACTGCTCGAGCAGCTGCTCGGTCTCCAACCATGTTCCTTGCATCACCGACACGGTCTGTCCGCCGCTGGCCCACCTACAGCAACCCGCCCATGAGCTTTGCTCGGGGGTGATGGGCTCCAATCCCTTCAACGCCACCAACCTCGGCTTCCCCGGTGCCTACTGCGAGAGCCTGCTCGGACATGCGGTGCTTACCGCCGACGACATCGGCAACTGCGTGAGCGGTCTCACCGCCAGTACCTCCGACACCATCACCGACCTAGTGTTTGGTTCCATCTCGGCTGAGAGCGGACTTTCCAAGGCAACGCTCGGCTGCCTCAGCGCCGCCTCCAAGGGCACGACCAAGCTGGTTGGCGCCATTCAGAAGGGCGTAGTCAAATGCCGCAGCCTCATCAACAAGGGCAAGGTCAACATGAACCCTGCCGCCTGTACGTCCAACGACGCCAAACTTGTCGGCAAGATCGCCAAGGCAACCAACAAGCTCACGAGCGGGCTGGCCAAGAAGTGCACCGACGCAGCGGTGACAGAGCTCGACCTTTGCGGTCAGGGCACGGGCGCGGTCACTACGGTCGCCGGTGCCGGCGCCTGCCTGGTGGCCTCGGCTAGCGAGGTGACCGACAGCGACCAGCCTTCGGCCGGCCGAACCTACAGCCCGATATCGCTGATCGATGCGGCCTATCCACCCACCTCCACCTGCGGCGACGGGGTCGTCAATAAGATCCCTGAGCCATTCCTGCTGCTCGGCGAAGAGTGCGACGGTGATGACGACAGCGCTTGTCCGGGAAACTGCTTGCCCCCGGGCGACGTGTTCGAGTGCACCTGCGGCACTATAGGTCGCATCCGCGTCGTCAGCCTCATGACCACCACGGTCCAACAGGGTACCGACCTGGACAGCGGCTGGACGGGAAACTCGCATAACAGCACGGTCGCCAACGGTGCCGGCTATGTTTCCGGCTACGTCAGCGGCAGTTGCGACTGCAGCGAACTCGACGGCAACACCTGCGTAGGCACAACCACCGATTCGATCTGCGACACCGTCGGATACCAGTTGCCGGTCTGTTCGAGCGACCCCTACGGCGATACCCGCTGTGACGGCAACGGCAATACCAACGGCATCGATGAGGACCTCGATTGCCAGGTCTGCGACACTTTCAATGCCAACGCCGGCGCTTTCTGTAGCGACGAGGGTGACTGCCAGGCCCAGTGTTATGCCGCCGACGGTTCGGTCACCGGTAGTGGCTGCCAGCGCCAAACCGATTGCGCGACGGGCTCGATATGCCGCGGACAGTGTGACCGCGATCAGTACTGCATAATTACGCCCAACGGCCAGCCCCTGCCTCTCTCGGCCGGCGGCTCGGCGGTATGCGTCATGAGCCAGTTCCGCCAGGACAATACCGGTACACTCAACATCGTCACCGGCGAACACGAAAACTGGACCAGGCTCTATTCGGTGACCCATCTGGGTCTGGCCCCTGACAAGCCTTGTCCGGTCTGCGGTGGTTTCTGTGAGGGAGGCCCGCGCGATACCGCCATATGCGAAGGTACCTGCTCGACCTCAGGCGATGATTGCCGCTTCGACGACGACTGCGGCAGCGGTGAGACCTGCACAACGGCATCGGCGGCTTGCCCGAGCGGGGTCTGCAACCTCAGCCTGGTCTGTAGCGGCAGCAACAACGACGGCACCCCCTGCCGCATCGGCGCCGAGAGCCCGTTTGGAACGATATCGACGGACTGCCCGCCTCCGAACTTCAAGAACATCTCGGGGCTGGGACTGGAGATCAACTTCTGGCCGACGACCAGCGAGCAGCACCAGATGAACTTCGACCTGCCTTGCACGGATTTCGGTTACGAGAACTACAACTGTCCCTGCCCGGACGACGGCGGCAGGGCGACGAGGCCCAACAAGTGCGGCTATGCCTGTAACGCCGGCCCCAACGAGGGCCAGGCCTGCAACAAGTGCGATGTGATGGATGCCGGATTGCCGACCACATGCTCCAACTCGACGAACCCCTGCGACGAGGACGCCGACTGCCCCGGCGGTACCTGCACCGACAACCCGACCACATGCGACGGCACAGCCGATGCATGCCCGGGTGGAATATGCTTACCGTTTTGCCAGGTTAGCCCTGACGATCCGGAGGAAGGTTTCTGCGCCTCGGGAGAGGTTGCTCGCTGCGACGGTGTCGGCCACGAGTTCCGCAAGTGCACGCTCTACGACGTCGGTACGCAGAATGCCTGCGAGGCGGGTATCGATAACGTGCTCGGCACCGTCGATGACGTCCCGGGAGCCGGTACCTGTAGGGCCAAGCCGCAGCCCTGCTTCGTACCCGAGGTGGTCACCGAGGGCGGGGATATCTTCAACGGCCTCGGCGACCCGACCAACCCGCGTAGTTCGGCCTGGTATTGCATTGGAGCAACCAGCAACTCGTCGATTAACGTGACCGCCGGGCTCGGCGGGCCGGGCCGCATCCGCACGATCAATGCGGTCAACATCTCCAACGCGACCTCGATACCGCCCGGCCAGTAAACGCCAAGCACCGCCAGGCACAAGCGAGCAGCACGGACAGCCGGTGGCCCTAAAAAAGGGTCGCCGGCTGTTCTTTTATTTGCCCGGGGGTGGAAGGTCGGGGGCCAGGCGCACCTTGGCCTGTTCGCCCTTGACTTCAGCGGCGCGCTTGGCGCGGGCGGCATCGACATCCGTGGTGGAATAGTCGGCCAGTCTGATCATGCGAAAGGTCCCGTTGAAGTCGACCGAGATAGGAAAGGGGGCCGAGGCAAGAGTGGCCTCTACATAGCTGCCCGAAAGCTTGCCAAGACCGGTCTCACGAATTCCGTAGATCCCTATGACGCTCCCGCCGCCGGTCAATGGGTTGCCAGCCATGTTGGCAATGATGGCGAAGATGGTGTCCTCGAGCTCGACGTCCTTGCGCTGGGTGGGGTCGTAAGCACCCGCATCTATCACCTCGAAGTCGCCGCCGACGAAGGTGGCCCGTTTGGGTGCGACCAACTCATGCCAGGTGGCGGCTAGTTTCTTCAGGTCGGCCTCGGAGGGAGACCACAACTCGCGTTTACGCACGCTCCTTTCCAACTGTTCGTTAAAGGGAAAGACCACGTCCTTGACGTGAACATTGATATCTTCACCCACGATGGCCGAGGTGCCATCCACCTCGCCTTCGACCGGCCGGTAACGGATTTTGAGAAGCCGGGCACGGGTCGAGGCCAGGCTCGGCCGGCGTATCATTATGAGCCCGTATTTCTTTATGCCGGAAATGGCCTTGTCATAGTCGGCAAGGCTACGGACCTGGGCCGTGTTGACCTTGGTTATGATGTCGCCCTCGAAGATTCCGTACTTGCCGCCGGCCTTTGGGTCGATGAGCTCACTTATGACCACGCCACCCCGGGCCCCCACCACCCGAGCGGCCTCGGGCCCGACCTCGGCCACCCGGAAGGGCATCACCGAGTCTCCCTCGATGCGGTCGACCCGGACCCGAAAACTGGGGGCAAGGTCATGAAGAGCCAGCCATATCCCCCCGATGTCGGCTCCGATAGTCCCGCGCACGGTGGTCTTTTGGAGAAAGGCCACGGCCGGGCCGGCCGAAAATACCAGCATGACCCCAAGGGCCACGGCCAGACCAAGGGTCCGGCTTCCGGACATAATGCTGCGAACATTCATAACTGTTGTCCGCGGCAGGCGGAACGCCCGGTATTGCCCAGGAAAAGGCGCCAAATCAAGCCCGTGACTGGCTTGACAACAAGCCGGGGGGTCAGTAAGTCTACCGCTGTTTTTCGCCTGGTAGCCCACCCCAGCGGGGGGATGGCCGGGCCCTGCCCCGATTAGGCTCATAAGGATAAAGGAGAGGTTCATGAAGCAGTCACGCACCCTGTTGACGATGGTCCTCACCGTAGTCACCGCTACTTTGATCGCTGGATGTGATGGATTTCAGGGCGATACTATAGGAGTCAACTCCACGGTCAGCATCACATCGGCGACCGTAACCGACACCTTCTCAGCTGTGACCATCACTATCCCGGCCACGGTTGCCGCGACCATCGGCACTACCGAGGTAGCCGCCATCGAGATCTCACCGATCCTGACGTCCATGGACTACATCCTGGTGACAACGGTATTGACCTCTAAGGCGGCCGGCGACACCACACTCGTGGTGTGCTGCGACTCGAACGACTCCGGAATCTGTGGGGATACCGTAAGCACCGTAGCCGACGACTGTGACCCGATTCCGGCGAACACAGAACTGTTTGTAGCGTCATCGGTCCCGACCGCGCTAGTGACCGCGATAGAGGCCGAAGAAGTGACTGCGGTCGCCACTTGCGAGACAACGGGCGGCTGCGACCTGGACGATGATGGGGTAGTCGACATTCTTGAGGATGCCTCCGGTACGGCGACTGTTGCAGAAGCGACGGTTACCGCCCCCACCTGCGGCGACGGTTGGATCTGCGGGACCACGGGTGAATGCACGACCGGCCCCTCCGGTGGCGTTGAAGAATGCGATAACGGCAGTTCCAACTCCGACACGGTAGCCGGTGCCTGCCGCGTTGGCGCAACCTCCGTCACGACCGCCTGTGCCGCAGCCAGCTGTGGTGACGATGTTGTTGATGCGGGTGAGGCCTGTGATGACGGCAGCAGCAACATCCTAGAAAGCGCATGGGACGAAATCACCTTGAACCTATGCTCGACGACCTGCACCGGTATCGGCTGCGGCAACGGCACCCTCGATACCGGCGAGGTCTGCGATGCGGGGGACGACAACTCCGATACCCTGGCTGATGCCTGCCGTACCGACTGCACCTTGGCCGGCTGCGGCGACGACGTGCTCGAC
>JAYGCK010000131.1:0-8738 GCA_046583395.1 Deltaproteobacteria bacterium | reverse complement strand
CATCTATTCGGATCTTTACGATCAGGCCGGTGAACTGTGGAAGGTCGTCATGCAGAGCATACGGCACTCCAAGCGGCCAAACCCAGATGTTGACTACGAGTACGACGAACCTCGCATGTTCATCTATGCCTTTAGCGTGATCGACATGCAGCTTATGCACGGTACCCGCGCGGCCATCCCGGGCATGGGGTTCCCCGACGAAGCGGGGTGGTATCTCGATATAGGGTTTGACCAGGAACAGTCGGCCGATGAATCGTGGTTCACGATTGCTGGTCTAATCGGTGCTGGGCATAGGTAGCGGCTCACCTAGCCACCAGACTGTTCACCATATCCTAGCTCTTGAGAGATTGGACGATGTCGTTGACGACCTCGGGATCGGCCTCGTTGTAGAGCACCATGGTCACTCGGTCTGCGAAATCGTTGCGTGCGCGTAGTTGGGCGGAGATTTCACTAGGCCGGCCGCTTATACCGATAAGATCGAGGAGATCGTCGGAGACGAGTTCCACCATCTCCGACCAGCGGCCCTGCTTAGACATGGCATTGAGCGTGGGCTGAATCTCGTCGACTCCATGATGTTCGAGTACTCCACGGTAGGCCGGTGTAGATGAGTAGAATGCTATCTGAGCCTTGGCTCCTTGTCTGGCCCGCTCCAGTTGCTCGTCGTTATTGCCGACCATCGTGATTATCTGTGAAGATATAGCCAGATTCGCCCGTGTACGCCCTGACGAGGCTAGGCCCGCGTCCAGGGCGGGAAGTGCGACCTTGAGCATATAGTCACGCGAGTGCAGCGGGTGGATGAACCAACCGTCGGCGACCTCGCCCACCACCTTGATCATCGATGGTCCGAAACCGGCCAGGTAGATCGGTGGTGGTCCGAAAGAATTCGGGCCAGGGTTGAAGAAAGGCGTCATCAGCGTGTGAGTGTAGAACTCCCCTCTGAAGTCGAGTTTTTCGCCTTCGTTCCAACTGCGCCATATCGCCCGAATGGCGTGGACGAACTCCCGCATGCGGTGGTTTGGCCGTGACCATTGTTGGCTGAACCGTTTTTCGATGTGCGGCCTTATTTGAGTGCCGAGTCCCAGGACGAAGCGGCCCTCCGACAGAAGCTGCAGGTCGTTAGCCAGCTGCGCGCAGGTCATCGGGTTTCGCGCGAAGGCAACGGCGATACCGGTCATTAGCTCGATCCGTTCTGTGCTCGTCGCAGCCAGTGCCAGTGGCAGGAAGGGGTCGTGCGGCCCCTCGAAGCTGATGGCCCCGTCGAACCCCTGGTCTTCGGCGGCCTTTGCCGCCCGTGCCGCTTGGCGCGGGTCGGAGGCCATCAGTGTCGAATCGACCTTCATGGTGGTGCCGTCACTTGGGCCATCTGTCCGGCCAGTTCTCCGACACCTTGAGCTTCCACTTCGGCTCCCGCTTCTCGAGAAAGGCCATTACCCCCTCGGCGGCGTCCGGTTGCCCCATGACCAGATGATGGAGAACCGTTTCTTTGCGTCCGATGGCCTCGTGGTCGTCGTTTGGAGATTCCCACAGTAACTTTTTGCAGAATGCGGCCGACAATGGAGCGACGTTCGTGGCTATATCTGTGGCTATCGCGAGCGCGGCGGGCAGGACCTCGGCGGCGGGCAGGACCTGGTTGGCAAGACCCATCGAGCCGGCCTCGGGTCCTGTTATGCGGCGTCCGGTCAGCATGAGTTCTGTCGCGTTGGCGAAACCGGCTAGGCGCGGAACCGTGAAGTGCGCGTACGCGTCGGGAATCACACCGCGACGTACGTGCAGGAAACCGTATTTGCCCTCGCGGGCGAAGATACGGATGTCGCATTGCATGGGTAGCGTGAGCCCGATGCCTACTGCGTGTCCGTTTACTGCCGCAATTACCGGTTTGCGAATTGCGAAGGCCGGTGGTTCTACAGCGCCTGCGCTGAAGCCAGTTTCCTCCTGCTTCTCGAAGGTGTTCGTGCCACCGGCGAGGTCGGCGCCTACGCAGAAGTCCTTGCCGTTGCCGGTGAGGACGACCGCCCGGATGTCGTCGTTACGGTCGCATTCCTGGTAGGCGTGACCCAGTTCGGAACCCATAAGGCCCGAAAATGCGTTTCTGTGTCCAGGGCGGGAGAGGGTAATAACGGCCACCCCCCCAGATGTAGTTTCGAAACGGATATCTTGAGGGTCGTTCACCTATAAAGCTCCAGCTGGCCCCGACAAGGTTTGGCAATGGCAGCCGTCAGGAACCCTTGACACCGTGGCGACTGTGGGAATATCTTCGAAGTATTATGGTTGCAATGGAAGATTCCCTTGCCCGTATTTTTGGCATAGCGGCGGCCCTGTTCGCCTTTGTCCTGAGCGCGCCAGTGGCGGCGGCGCCACCGCCCTGGGAGCGAACCGAGACCCGCGAGGATTGCGCGGATTTCGAGCTCACGCGCAGCCCCTTCTTCGGTGAGACCCACGTTCACACCAACTACTCGACCGATTCCGTCATCAACGGCAACACCAATGGTCCGCGCGAGGCCTACGGGTTCGCCGAGGGGGCGGCGTTGCCGCTTACCCCGACCAACCCAGCGGCGACCGCGCAACTTCGCCGGACTCTCGATTTTACGGTTGTTGCCGACCACGCCGAAGGCATGGGCGAGACCTCGATATGCCTCGACCCGACCCATGCGGGCTACGACGCTCCGGAATGCGTGGTGCTTCGCGCCGATATCGGTGTGCCGTTCACTAGCCCACTCGATAGCGATGCATTCCTCCAGACATTCTGGGGCACCTATCTTCCCGACCGTCCGCGTTTTGATTTCTGCGGCGAGGACGAATCGGTCTGTCTCGAGCGGACCTCTTTGGTCTGGAACGACATCCAGGCCGCAGCCGAAGAGTACTACGACAGGACGGAGGCCTGCGCGTTTACGACCTTCGTCGGTTACGAATGGTCCGGCAATACGGGTTTCACCAATCTTCACCGCAACGTAATCTTCCGCAACACCGAGGTGACGGACCTCCCAATCAGTTATTTCGAGGCACCGACCGCCGAAGGCCTTTGGGGCCAGTTGCGCGACCAGTGCCTCGAAGCCGCCGATGGCTGCGATGTGCTTGCCATTCCCCACAACTCGAACATGAGCGGGGCGGGTATATTTGCCATCGAGAACCCGGACGGAAGCCCGCTCTCGGCCTCCGATGCGGCTTTCCGGTCGCGGATGGAGCCCGTGGTCGAGATTACGCAGCACAAGGGCGATTCGGAGTGCCACCCGTTGTTCTCTACTACCGATGAACTGTGTGCCTACGAAAAGCTCGACCAGGGCGCGCAGTTCCCCGGGAGCTCGATTCCCGAGCTAAACTTCGTGCGCAACGCTCTGAGCCGGGGGCTGGCCTTTGAGCAGTCGTTAGGAATGAACCCCTTCCAGTTCGGCGTGATTGGGTCCACCGACGGCCACCTCGGGCTTGCCGGGGCCACGCGTGAGGACGATTACGCGGTTCATGGTCACGTAGGTGCCTTCGATGCCACCGCACGCCTGAAACTGCTCAACATGTCGGCCTTTCACGCTGGCACCAACCCCGGCGGGTTGGCGGTAGTGTGGGCCGAGGAGAACTCGCGGGACGCCCTGTTTTCAGCCATGCGCCGGCGCGAGGTATATGCCACTAGCGGAACCCGCCCTCTACTTCGTTTTTTTGCCGGCGACTACAAGGACGACCTTTGTGAGAGCACTTCCTTTGTGGAGACCGGCTACTCACACGGGGTGCCGATGGGAGGGGAGATAGGTAATCTCGGTAAGGGGGAAAGTCCGGCCTTTGCAGTGCTTGCAGTGAAGGACCCCGGTGCTCCCGGAGAGTCCGGCACCCCTCTGCAGCGTATCCAAATTGTCAAGAGTTGGGTCGGCCAGGGCGGGACGCTAAATGAGAAGGTCTATGAGATCGCTGGGAATTCCGGCAACGGTGCCTCGGTCGACGAGTCGACCTGCTCGGTCTCGGGTGACGGCTTCGACAGTCTTTGTTCTGTCTGGACCGACCCTGATTTCGATTCCGGACAGCGCGCTTACTACTACGTGCGTGCGCTCGAGAACCCCAGTTGCCGATGGACCACATACGTGTGCAACGCCCAGGGCGTTGACTGTGCCGACCCCGCGTCGGTGCCAGCCGACTATCAGCTGTGTTGCAGCCAGGAGTTGCCCAAGACGGTGCAAGAGCGCGCTTGGAGTTCTCCGATATGGTACCGGCCCGAATCTGTTGCCAAGCTCAAGGCGGTCGCTAAGGTCCGGGGCCAAGGGCAAGACAGCCTGGTACTGAAAGCAACGCTGTCGCGGAGGCCTATGGCGTTGGCGCCTGAGACCGAGGACATAACGGTCGAGCTGCATGACGACGATACCATCTTTGCGGTGACCATCGCCGCGGGCACGATGGTCGAGAAGAAAGCCGGGCGGAAGTACGTTCTAAAGGATTCCACGGGTGCCTTGGCCGGGGTCAGGAAGGCCGTGATAAAGATAGACCGCAGACTTCAAGCCAAACTCAAGCTCAAGGCCGCCAACATCGACCTTTCCACCGCCGACCTGTCCGACCACTTCGTCCGTACGACGCTGCAGGCAGGAGATTTCAGGGCAGAGCATGTTCGCCTATGGCGGGGGTCGAGAAGGACCCTGAGCGTTCGCAACTGACATGCAAAAGCGCCCCGACCCTTTGTTATATTTTCAAACTTGGCCATCAGCGCCGTCATCGCAGTCCCCGCCAGTCTCGACGACACCGTTTCCGCAAGTTTGCCCTCACGCCTGAGCAGGCAACCCGGCCAGCCCGAGCCTAGCTGCAGATCGTTGGCCAGCTGCGCGCAGGTCATCGGGTTTCGCGCGAACGCAATGGCAACGCCGGTCATCAGCTCTATCTTCTCGGTGCCGGCTGCTGCCAGTGCCAGCGGGAGGAAAGGGTCGTGTGGTCTCTCGAAGCTGATCAGTCCGTCGAAACCTTGGTTTTCAAAGGTCTTCGCTGCTGCCGAAGCCTCGCGCGGGTCGGAGGCCATCAATGTAGCGTCTGCTTTTATTGTATGCCCCATGTTTCTGACCCTGGGGGATTCGGTGGACTGTTGCGATGTTGAAGCGGTCAGGGATGGCGGCTATTTCTCGGCTCCGTGGGACTCTATGCAGTAACGGGCGGTGCCTCGGGCATTGGTGCCACCATTGCCGGCCTGATCGGCAGCGGGCACCGCTAGCCTGTGCCCTAATCTATCTGGACGAGCTTATCGATAACTCGGTCGCGCTTGCCTGGGACGCTATCCGTAAACAGTAAGGGTCAGTTCGCGGCCTTGAGGCTACTGCCCTTGTTAGTCCACAGGCGGCTGTGTTCCATCGCGTGGTCGCCGAGCGAGAGGCGGCTGGTCACGAAGTGGTCCTCCAGGTCCGCGTTCGGAAGATCGATCTTAGCGGTCTTCAGGCCAAACTTGCCGGCTCCCTTCTTGTTGATCTTGAGGTAGGCCTTCTTGACACCGTCTATCGAGCCGTCCTTGTCGACCAGCATGTATTTACGCCCGGCCTTCTTTTCGGTCATGGCGCCGGCCGGGATGTTGGCCGAATAGACCAGGTCGTCGTCGCTTATCGAAAGCGTGATGGCCTGGGTGTTGGGGTCCACCGTGCCGGGCACGCTGCCAAGTCCGGCCGAGAACTTGATCATGTCCTTGCCGTCACCTTTGACCTTGGCCATGGCCTTTACCTTTCCGAGCCCCTCGGGGGCGTACCAGATGGGCGAGCTCCAGGCGCGTTCCTGTATGGTCGTGCCCATATCGACCTCGGGCTCGCAGCACTGCTTTAAAGGACTGCTCAAGGCATCGATGTCGGAGCAGTCGACCGCGAGTGAGTTGCACAGGTGCGTGCTCCAGCGGCACACGGGGTTCTCAAGCACACGGGCGTAGTAGAAGGCCCGTTCCGCGGGATTGAAGTCGGGGTCGGTCCAGACCGCACATAGGCTGTCAGAGCCGCTGCCGGAAGTCTGGCAGGTGGCCTCGTCGACCGAGGCGCCGTTATCGGGGTCGCCAGCCACGTCGAACACTTTTTCGTGGCTGTCACCGAAGTAGTCCACCCAGCCCTTGATGATCTGTATGCGCTGTAGCGGGGTGCTGGGCGCACCGGGTGCCCCCGGGTCCTTCATTGCCATCACGGCAAAGCTGGGGCTCTTCTTCTTGTTGAGCGGACCCAGCTCGCCTCCCATCGGCACGCCCCGGGCATAGCCCTGGTGGACAAGGTCGGCAGAGTCGCAAAGATCATCCGCGTAATCACCGCCGAAGAAGCGCAGGATGGGGCGTGTACCGCTGGTGCCGTAGACCTCGCGGCGGCGCATGGAGGAGAAGATGGCATCGCGCGCGTTCTCCTCGGCCCAAACGACGGCCAGGCCGCCGGGGTTGGCCTCGAAGCCGCCGAGGTTTGCGACCGACTGTTTCTCGAGCTTGAAATCGGCGATGCCGTCGCGTGTGCCCAGGTGGCCGGCCGTTGCAAAATCGACCTCGTTTACCAGGCCCGGGGTTCCACCATGCGTGTCGGTACTGCCTATAAAGCCCAGCTTGAAGGGGTTGGCACCGACGCTTTGCTCGATCTCGAGGCCTTCCTTGAGGGCGTTGCGAACGAAGGTACTCGGAACGTAATCCGGGCTGGTGAAGGCTCCGATCCCTAGGTGGTCACCGCGCATCTTCTCGTACCCGCACAGTTCGTCGTTGCTGAGAACTCCGGGCCGGCACTCCGAGTCTCCCTTGTGCTGGGTTATCTCGACCAGCGGTTCCATTCGCGACCTGAAGGACGCGTCCTCCTTTTCCAGGGCGCTGCCATCGGCGTTCTCCGGCAGGAACATGAGCCCGCCGCTCAGGTTGGAGTTGTGGGGAATGGCCAGCACATCACAACCCGTACCGGCGGCGATACACTGCTCGTCGAGCATCTCCCACATCAGCTGTGGCTTTGGCTGAGTGACATAGTCGATCGGCAATGCGGTGACGTTCTCATTGCGGAAGATGACATTGCGGTGGAGGTTCTGGGCCTGGGGCGCGGCTGTGTATTCGTAAGCGGCGAAGGTCGTAAAGGTGCAGGCGGAGGTCCTATCGTAGTGTTCCTCGGCTGCGTCCTGGATGTCCTGCCATATGAGCGAGGCACGCTCGAGACAGACCGACCCATCATCGCCGCAGAAGTCGAAACGATAAGGCGCGTTGACAGCCAAGTAGGGTCCGGCCAAGGTCGCTAGGCTGAAGCCGTCGGGCGAGTGGGAGGGGATATTGGCGCGGTAATCTTGGCAGATCTGATCGTCGTATGCATCTGTGCCGGGCGACAGGCAGAGCGATACCTCGCCAAAGAACTCTGCATGGTCGCTGAGTGCCGTGAAGTCCAAGGGCCGGCGAAGCTGCGCGGTGCGGCCGCCTTCCTCGTATGGTGGCAGCGCAACCTCGGCTCCCTTGGCGAAGTCGTAAGCATCCCGGGGTCCCAGATCTACCCCGCCAACGACGGCGTCGAAGGAAAGGGTGGTGTGGACGTGGGTGTCTCCGAATAGCGGGGTACGCAGTGTTGCGAAATCAGAGCAGTCTTCGCGGGTCTCGGTGCGCTCGAAAGGGGCCACATCGGCCAGCGCGGGCGGGGCCACAAGAAGAGCGACGAGGAGAAGTCTGACTGTAAGGGACATGTGATAACCTCCACCGCCCGCCGAGGTCGGTTGACAGGCGGACGAGGCCAAGGTTAATCTCGAAACATCGTAGGCGCAATGTATTTTCGGCATTCGGATCTCTTCCCACAATTCAGCCTTTATTTACAGCTACTTGCCGATAGGTTGCGGGTGAACTTGCGATGCCCCATACGGGGGGTATGAGGCGCTCCCGGCTACTACACTTCCTTCTCGGTGGGGCCATGCTTCTGGCCCTCGATGCCCTGTCTAGCCCGCGGCCCGCTGTGACGGTCCTTCCCGTCGAGCGCGACCGAAGACCGATCGTCGTAAACGATGACGGGGCGGTCGCGTCCCGGGTCGAGGAGGAGATCCTCTACCGTGAGGCCCTGCTAAGAGGCCTCGATCTCAACGACCGAGGTATCCGTCATCGGATCGTCGAAAAGATGCGCTTCCTGTCTGCGGACGGCGATGCCGCCAGCGACGAGGAACTGTACCGGCAGGCGATAGAACTAGGCCTCGACCGCGATGATGTGGTCGTCAGGCGCGTTCTCACCGAGAAGATGCGTAGGATCATCATGTCCTCGGTGGAGATCGCGGAACCGACGGATACGGACCTGCGCGTATTCATGGAGCGTGAGCGCTCGCGCTTCGAGCAACCCCCGCGGGCCAGTTTTTCCCACTTATTCTTTAGTCGACAGAAACGCGGCGGCCATCTGGAGTCCGATGCCGAAGCAGCTCTGGCCAGCCTGACCAGTATGCCTCGGGAGCCAGAACCCGCCGGCGACCCCTTTCCCCACGGTCGTAGTTTCGAGGCTCGTTCGCCCGATGCGTTGGCAAAGCTGTTCGGTACGGACTTCGCCGAACGGGTATTCACGCTGGAGACCGGAGACTGGACGGGTCCCGTGACCTCTGCCTACGGGCTTCACCTGGTTCGTGTGTCCGATATCCAACGGGGTGGACTTCCGAGACTCAAGTCGGTTCGCCGCCAGCTGGCGCTTGGCGTCGAGCATGAGCGGCGCAAGGAAGAGTATCGGAAGGTGCTCGAACAGTTGCGCGGTCTCTACCCGGTGGAGATAGACCGGTCCGCGTCAGGAGGTAGAGATGCCGGCTGAGCGGTGCCTGCCGCGCTCTGTGCCGGCGCTGAT
>JAYGCK010000129.1:0-12552 GCA_046583395.1 Deltaproteobacteria bacterium | reverse complement strand
CGCGGAAGGCCTTGCCGTAGGTGTGGCCGGCACGGTCGTAGGGGTCCGACGAGAATATCTCTGCGAGCGCGCCCGTTGCTTTGATGCGTACGGGCCTGAGGTCGAGGTCCTCGAGCCTAGGAACAGGGCGCGCCTTGCCGACCTCGGTGCCGAAGCGCTCGGCCAGCGTCCCCGCGATTGCGGAGGTCTGCTCCTCGCTCGGCCCTTGGCCCTCTATGCCCCAGCCCCAGAACTTACGTCGCTTTTCCATTGTGTCTCCTGTTTATACCAGCCGCCCGCGTCATCCGAGCCATGCCACGTATCAGCGTATTGATGCCGGTCCGCGACGCCGGGCCATATCTGACCGACGCGCTCGATTCGGTGCTCGCGCAAACCGAACCGGACCTCGAACTGATAGCCGTCGATGACGGCAGCAGCGACGGCAGCCGCCAGCGGCTCGAGGCTGCCGCCGCCGCCGACCCTCGAGTAAGGCTACTTAAGACCGCGGCCGGTTCGCGTGGACTGCTGTCCGCTCTCGAACTTGGGCTTGATGCCGTTCGAGCCCCGCTTGTTGCGCGCATGGATGCCGACGACATTTCAGAACCCGGCCGTCTGGCCAGACTAGCCGCAGAGTTGGCGACCGAGCCCGGTCTGTTCGCGGTCTGCTCCCGGGTCGAGGCCTTCCCGGAGTCCGAACTCGGTGACGGGATGCGGCGCTATCTCGATTGGCAGAACTCGCTTCTCGAACCCGCCGAACTTGAGCGCGACCGTTTTGTGGAAAGCCCCTTGGTGCACCCCTCGGCCATGATGCGGACCGAGGGGCTTGACCGGCTCGGCGGTTGGCGCGACATGGGCTGGGCCGAGGATTGGGACCTCTGGCTGCGCGCCATGGAGGCCGGGTTCGCGATAGCCAGGGTCGAGGAGTCTCTTTACCGCTGGCGGCTTCACCCGCGGCGGGCCACCCTGACCGATCCGCGCTATTCGGCAGCCAACTTTCTAAGATGCCGTGTGCACTTTCTGGCCCGCCATCTCGGGACCTGCGACCGCAGCGTGTGGGTCATGGGCGCGGGTCCGACCGGAAAGGCATTGGCCAAGTCGCTCGCCGGTCAGGACTGCCGGGTGAGCGGTTTTGCCGAGGTCGATCGCGCCAAGATAGGCGGTCTGGTCGATGCTGCGGGCCAGGCCTGGCCGGTCATAGACACGGCTAGCCTCCTTTCTATGGAGCCGCGTCCGATAGCCATTGCCGCGGTGGGCCAGGCCGGCGGCCGCCGCCAGATTCGTGCCGAGCTTGTTTCGCAAGGTTGGATCGAAGGCGAGGACTTCCTCGTTGCTGCTTAGACGTCCAAACGCTTGTCCTAGACCCACCCCTTAAAGTATGAGTCAGCCGGAGGTAGACCGCCGATGACCATGCAAAGAACCCCCCTGTTGATGTCACGCCTGATGAACCGTGGCGCCTGGGTGTCCCCTCATGAGGAGATCGTTACCCGCACGGCGGCAGGCAGCCACCGCTACGATTACCAGACCATGCAGGGGCGGGCAGCGCAGTTGGCCAACGCGCTTGCCGCTCATGGGATAAAAGCAGGCGACCGTGTGGCCAGCTTCATGTGGAACGGTCACCGGCATCTTGAAATGTACCACGCCGTTCCTTCGATGGGGGCGGTCCTGCACACGCTCAATATCCGGCTCTCCGACCGCGACCTCGATTACATCATCAATCATGCGGCCGACCGCCTTGTTGTCATAGACGCCGACGTCCTGCCGCTCCTGGAGAAGCTTGCCGGGAAGATGACCAGCGTGGAGCGTTTTGTGGTCTGTTCCTACGACGAGCCTTGGGAGACCGACCTTCCGGGCGCCATCGACTACGAGGATTTCATAGCCGGGCAACCCACCGAGTATGCTTGGCCCGAACTCGACGAGAACGCGCCGATGGGGCTTTGCTACACCAGCGGGACCACCGGCAACCCCAAGGGCGTGATGTACACGCACCGGTCGACCTATCTTCACACGATGGCCACGGCCATGACCGATTCGATGGGTATCTCGGCCAAGGATTCCTTGTGCGGCATAGTCCCGATGTTCCATGCCATGGGTTGGGGTCTTCCCTTTACGGCCACCATGTTGGGGGCCAAACAGGTATACCCCCATCGTTTCATGGACCCCGTGAGCCTGCTCGACACGATGGACGCCGAAGAGGCCACAATCTCGGCCGGCGTGCCCACCATCTGGCAGGGGGTGCGGGGGGCCATCGAGGCCGAGCCCGAGCGTTGGAAGCTCGAACATCTCGAACGTCTGACCTGTGGCGGTTCCGCGCCGCCGGTCAGTCTCATTAAGTGGTACTCGGACAAGCTCGGGGTGGAGATGATTCAAGGGTGGGGCATGACCGAGACCAATCCGCTCGGGACGATGTCGCGCAAGGTTGCCAAGCGTTCTCAGCGTACGCTCAGCGAGGACGAGCAGTTCGCCAACTCGGCCAAGGCCGGCCAGCTGATTGCCGGGCTGGAGATGAAGATAACCGACGAGGAGTTCAACGAGCTTCCACAAGACGGCGAGGCCGTCGGTGAGCTGCTCATACGCGGCCCCTGGATATGCTCGGAGTATTACAACGACCCGCAACCGCAGAAGTTCCACGACGGCTGGCTGGTGACCGGCGACGTGGCCAAAATCGACCCCGAGCGCTATCTCATCATCGCCGACCGTTCGAAGGATCTCATAAAGAGCGGCGGCGAGTGGATATCTTCGGTCGACCTCGAGAACCACATTGTCGCTCTGGCCGAGGTCGCCCAGGCCGCGGTGGTGGCCCAACCCCATCCCAAGTGGGATGAACGCCCGGTGGCCATCGTGGTGCTTGCCGAAGGCGCCAAACTCTCACGCGACCGGATCCTCGAGCATTGTTTGGCCGCCTTTGCCAAGTGGCAATTGCCCGATGACATCCTGTTCGAGGATGCCATCCCGCTCACATCGACCGGCAAGATAGACAAGAAGGTCATTCGTGCCGATTTAAAGGAGCGCGGTTATCTTCTGCCCGACCTGAGGGAACAGGCCGAAGCTGCAGGGTAGATCGGGTGGCGCGACCGAGGATGCGGTCGGCCGGCGGTCTTGCCGCCATTGTTTACTCGTTGGCCAAGGCCCGCGAGGCTGGCGGCCTATTCAAGTTCTACAAGCGAATGCGCACGCGCAACGCGTGCAAGACCTGCGCGCTGGGGATGGGCGGGCAGCAGGGCGGAATGACCAACGAGGCCGGGCGTTTTCCGGAGGTATGTAAGAAATCGGTCCAGGCCCAGGCCGGCGATATGGCCCGTCCGCTGACCATGGACACGCTCGAGCGAAACGATTTTGCGAGCCTTGCCGCCTTGGGCTCCCAAGGCCTCGAGCGTCTGGGCCGCATAGGTTTTCCGTTGCTGGCAGGACCCGGCGACGACCGTTTCTCGCGGATATCCTGGCAGGAGGCGCTCGAACGGGCCGGCGACGCCTTTGCTGCGACCCATCCCGACCAGACCTTCTTTTACTCGTCGGGAAGGGCCAGCAACGAGGCGGCCTTTCTCATGCAACTCGTGGCCCGCGCCTACGGGACCAACAACGTCAATAATTGTTCCTTCTACTGCCATTCGGCCTCTTCGGTCGCGCTTGCCGATGTTTATGGTTCGGGGACCTCGTCGGTGACCCTCGAAGACCTCGACCACGCCGATTTGGCGGTGGTCGCGGGCGCCAATCCGGCGAGCAATCATCCCAGGTTGATTACCAAGCTGGTCGAGCTCAGGCGGCGCGGGGGCAAGGTAATCATCATCAACCCTTTGCGCGAGCTTGGGCTCGAGCGTTTTCGGATTCCCTCTGACCTGCGCAGCATGGTGTTCGGGTCCACGGTTTCCGACCTCTACCTCCAGCCCCGGGTCGGGAGCGACGTGGCCCTTTTAAAAGCCATCTTAAAGGGTGTCGTCGAGCGGGGTGCTTGCGACCAGAGCTTCATCGAGGCGCACACCGACGGTTGGGCTGCGGTGCGCAACGACCCGGCCGGCGCGTCATGGGCCGAACTGGCCGGGGCCTGCGGGGTCGACGAGGTTCAGATAAGCCGCGCGGTCGAGATGATCGCCGGGGCCGGGCGCGGAATCATGATGTGGGCGATGGGGTTGACCCATCACGAGAACGGGGTCGACAATGTCCACGCTCTATCAAACATCGCTTTGGCCCGCGGTTGGCTGGGCAAGAGCGGTGCCGGGCTGTTGCCCATCCGGGGGCATTCCAACGTTCAGGGCGTTGGGTCTTGCGGTGTGACCCCCAAGCTCAAGGCGGCTTTTGCCTCGCGCCTGGAAGATGCCTACGGAATCGAGTTGCCGCAGGGTACGGGACTCGACACCCACCACTCGATGACCGCGGCCGCCGACGGCCGTATCCACGCCGCGCTCATGCTGGGCGGCAACCTGTTTGCGAGCAATCCGGACAGCCGCTGGGCCTCACAGGCACTGGGCCGCATAGATACGACGGTCTACGTCAGCACCAAGCTAAACGAGGGCCATGTCCGCGGCCGCGGCCGCACCTGTCTGGTGCTCCCCGCGCTGGCCCGCGATGAGGAATCGCAGGCCACCACCCAGGAGTCGATGTTTAACTTCGTCAGGCTGTCCGACGGCGGTCAGCCCGCGCACCGGAGCGAGATGCGTTCGGAGGTCGAGATACTGGCTTCCCTGGCCGAGCGTATACTCCCGGCCGGCCGGTTCGATTGGGAACGTTTGCGGTCGCACGCCCAGCTCCGCGCCGAGATGTCACATGTGGTGCCGGGATATTCCGGGCTTGCCGGCATAAACAGCGACAAGCGTGAGTTCCGGGTCGAAGGCCGCACTTTGCACGAGCCCGTGTTCGCCACCCAAAGCGGGCGTGCCGGTTTTGCCGTCCCGTCGTTGCGGCCCATCCACCTGGCCGAGGACCAGATGCGGCTGATGACGATACGTTCGGAAGGACAGTTCAATACTGTCGTTTACGAGCAGGCCGACCCCTATCGGGGCAACCGCCGGCGTGATGTCGTGATGATTTCGGCCGGCGATGCCAGCCGGCTGGGTTTGCGCGAAGGGCAGGGGGTGGTCGTCGAGGCCGAGGCCGGCTGCATGACCGTATCGGTAACACTGGCCGATATAAGCCAGGGAAGCGCGGCGATGTACTATCCCGAAGCCAACCAGATTGTCCCGCGCCGTTTGGACCCGCGTTCGGGCACGCCCGCCTTCAAGTCGGTGCTGGTCAGCCTGCGACCGGCCTGAACGCCGTTCGGGACGGGCCTTGCCACGCCGGCACGAGAGAGATTTAATCCCGCGCTATGCCTGACTACGGATTTTGGAACTTCGCCAAGCGCTCGCCCGATGCGTGCGTGCTCGTTGAGACCTCGAGCGGTCGCAAGACCAGCGCCGGGGAACTGGCCGCCGGTTCTTACCGGCTCGTTAATGCTCTGCGCGGGCTGGGTTTGGACAGCGGGGACGCTTTTTCGGTGGTGCTGCCCAACTCGCGGGAGATAATTGAGGCCTATCTGGCCGCCTTCCAGGTCGGCATGTATCTCGTGCCGATAAACCATCACCTGACCGCGCCCGAGATTGCCTACATAGCCCGGGATTCGGGCTCCAAGGTGCTCATCGGCCACGAAGGGTTCAGTGGTGAACTCGAGGCCGTCGGTACCGAGACCGGTCTTTCGGCCGAGCGCTTGCTCGCGGTCGGTTCCATCCCGGGCTTCAGTTCCTACGCCGATGCACTGGCGGGAGTCTCTACCGATGAGCCCGGCGGGCGTACGGCCGGGCAGGTAATGAACTATACCTCAGGCACCACGGGCCTGCCCAAGGGCGTTCGCCGTAAACTGCCCGGCATCGACCCCGACGAGGCCGGGGCGCTATATGCGATGTTCCTGTCGATGTTCGGCATTCAGCCCGAGGACGGCAACGTACATCTGTGTGGCTCGCCGCTCTATCATACCGCGGTAATGATGTTCGCCAGCGGTTCTCTCCACTACGGTCACAAGGTGGCCCTCATGGACAAGTGGAAGCCCGAGGATTGTTTGCGCGTCATCGAGGAGGAGAGGGTCACGACCAGCCATATGGTGCCCACCCAACTCCACCGCATGCTCGGTCTGTCCGAAGAGGTCCGCGGAAAATACGACATGTCGTCGCTCAGGACGATGATCCACGCGGCAGCGCCGTGCCCGGTCGAAATCAAGCAACGGATGATGAAGTGGTGGGGGCCGGTCGTCTACGAATATTACGCGGCCAGCGAGGGCGGGGGCACCCTGGTAACGCCCGAAGAGTGGCTGGAAAGGCCGGGAACGGTCGGCAAGGCCTGGCCGACCTCCGACATCCGCATCATCGAGGAAGACACCGGCAAACAGTGCGATGCCGACGAGCCCGGTACGGTATACATGTTGCTCGGAAATAACGATTTCAAGTACCACAACGATGACAAGAAGACCGACGACAACCGCCGCGAGGGCTACTTCACGGTCGGCGACATCGGCTATCTGGATGACGCCGGTTATCTGTTCCTGTGCGACCGTAAAGCCGACATGATCATCTCGGGAGGGGTCAACATCTATCCGGCCGAGATAGAGTCGGTACTGCTCACCCATCCGGCCGTTGCCGACGCCGCAGTGTTCGGCATTCCCCACGAGGACTGGGGCGAGGAGGTCAAGGCGGTCGTGCAACCGGGCGACGGGCACAAGGCCGGCGACCCGCTAATCGACGACATCAACTCCTTCTGCGAGCACAAGTTGGCCAAGTACAAGCGTCCGCGCACCATAGACTTCATCGAAGAGATGCCGCGCGATCCCAACGGCAAGCTCTACAAGAGAAAGCTCCGCGATCCCTACTGGGAGGGCCAGGACCGGGCCATCTAGGGCCCGGGGACTGGGCCAACCGGCGTGCCCAAGAGCGTCATCTCGGCCGACTCGCATGTGACCGAACACCCCGGTGCCTACACCGACAATATATAGAGCGCTTATCGCGACCGTGACCCCCACCTGGTCGATGACGGCAACGGTGGCCAGGGATTCCTAATTCCAGGCCTCGAATACGTCCTTCCGATGGGGCTCATTGCTGCGGCCGGAAGCCGTCCCGAGGACATCGGGCTGTCCGGTAGCTTCGACGATTGGCATCGCAGCGGCTGGGACCCCAAGGCCCGGCTCGCCGACCAGGACACTGACGGCATCGCTGCCGAGGTCCTCTACCCGACCGTCGGCATGATGGTCTGCAACATGCCCGACCTCGACCTCAAGAAGGCTTGCATGGACGCCTACAACCGCTGGATAGCGGCATATGTGTCCGAATGCCCCGAGCGGCTTCTAGGCATAGGCCAGACCGCGCTCAGGACCCCGGAAGAAGGTGTGGACGACCTGCGCACGGTCAAAGAGGCCGGCCTGCGGGGAGTGATGATTCCGGGTCACCCCGGCCAGGCCGATTACGACGACCGCCGCTACGACCCCTTCTGGGAGGCCTGCGTAGACCTGGGCATGCCAGTGTCGTTCCACGTCCTGACCAGCAAGGACGAGTTCTCACGCAACCGCGGCCCCGTCCTCAACTTTCTCATCACCATCATACGCAGCAACCAGGACATCATCTCGACGCTCATATTCGGCGGCGTGTTCGACCGTTTCCCCGAGCTCAAGGTCATCTGCGTCGAGGCCGATGCCGGTTGGGCGCCCCATTACATGTACCGCATGGACCATTTCTATAACCGGCACCGTCACGCTCTCGACGCGCTAGTGCTGAAGAGGATGCCGAGCGACTATTTCAAAGAGAACGTCTACGTGACCTTCCAGGACGATTGGGTCGCCTTCAAGATGATCAATCTGCTCGACGACCGGCGGGTGATGTGGGCCAATGATTTTCCGCACAGCGACTCGACCTGGCCGAACTCGCAGGCGATACTCGCCGAGCACACCGCCGGTCTTACCAGTGTTCAAAAGGACCGTATCCTCCACGACAACGTCGCCGGGCTTTACGGCCTGAGCGTATAATTAGAGAAAAATGTCGGCCATGGTCTCGAGCACTGGCCGTGCGTCGGGGCTGGAGGGTGCCACGAGTATGGTAGTGACCGGGCTGTCGCGCCAGGCCTGGGCGCGTTCCTTTATGCGCTCGACCGGACCGACCAGGGCCAGTTCGTCAACGATTTCGTCGGGTACCGCGGCGATGGCCTCCTCGCGTTTGCCCGCCCAGAACAGTTCATCGACTTTGCTTATGGCATCCCCGAAGCCCATGCGTTCTAGCAAGTTAGCGTGGAAGTTCTGTTTTCTGGCGCCCATACCGGCCATGTAGAAAGAGAGCATCCACTTGACCGGCAACCTGGCGGCCTCGAGGTCGTCGTTGACGACCACGTTGACCGTGGCTGCAATATCGAACCCGGGACGCAGCTCGGAAAGTGAATCGGCGTAGATGTCGTTGCGGTAGGGCGAATAGAAAAGCGGCAACCAGCCGTCGGCTATCTCGGTGGTCTGCTTGACGTTCTTCGGACCCTCGGCGCCGATGTAGATTGGTATTTCGCTGCGCAGCGGTTTGGTGATGAGCTTTAGCGGTTTGCCGAGTCCGGCACCGCCGTCGAGAGGTAGCTGGAAATGATTGCCCTCGAACTCTACCGGCCCTTCACGCCGCATAATCTCACGGAACAGCGAGACGAACTCACGGGTACGTTCCATCGGCCGGGGGAAGGGCTGTCCGTACCAGCCTTCCACGACCTGCGGTCCGGACACTCCAATACCGAGTATGAAGCGCCCGCTCGAAAGGTGGTCGATGGTCATCGCGGTCATGGCGGCCATGGCCGGGCTGCGCGCGGAGAGCTGCATCACCGAGGTGCCGAGCTTGATGCGTTTGGTGCGTGCGCCCAGCCAGCACAGCGGCGAAATGGCATCCGAACCGTAAGCCTCGGCCGTCCACACCGACTCGTAGCCGAGGTCCTCGGCGATGAGCACCCGTTCGATAGGGTCTTCCGGGCCCATCATCCAATAGCCGACCATGAGTCCGAGTTTCATGTGTTCTCCTATGGCGTTCAGGCCGCGCGGCGGGCGCGAACGGCTGCGGCCAGTTCTTCGAGCATCGGAACGGTTTCGTCCCAGCCTATGCACGCGTCGGTGATGCTCTGGCCGTAGACGAGGTCTTGGCCGTTGCCGACGTCCTGACGGCCGCCGACGAGATGGCTCTCTATCATGGCGCCTATCAGCTGGCCGGAGCCGGCGGCGACCTGGCCGGCAACGTCGCGAAGGACCGCCGGTTGACGAGCCGGGTCCTTACGGCTGTTGCCGTGACTACAGTCGATCATGACGCGCGGGGGCAGGCCAGCAGCCTCGAGCTCGGCGCTCAGAGCGTCGACGTTTGCGCCATCGTGGTTGGGTCCTTCCTGCGAACCGCGCAGTATCGCGTGGCACTGACGGTTGCCGGTGGTCTCTACGATGGCGCTCATTCCCTGCTTGGTCACCGACAGGAAGTGATGGGCGTTGCGGGCGACGCCGATGGCGTCGATGGCGACCTTGGTGTTGCCGTCGGTGCCGTTCTTGAACCCTATCGGCATCGATAGCCCGGAGGCCAGCTCGCGATGTATCTGGCTTTCGGTGGTGCGTGCTCCTATCGCTCCCCAGGACACCAGGTCGGCCGTGTACTGCGGGATGATGGTATCGAGGAACTCCGAGCCTGCCGGGATGCCACGCTCGGCCAGGTCGAGCAGCAAGTGCCGGGCCAGATGAAGACCCTGGTTGATGTCGAAGCTCCCGTCCAAGGCGGGGTCGTTTATTAGGCCTTTCCAACCGACCGTGGTGCGCGGCTTTTCGAAGTAGACCCGCATAATCACCAGCAGTTCGGCGGCCAGTTCCCCGGCCACCCGGCCGAGCTTGTCCGCGTATTCCAGCGCAGCGCCGGTATCGTGGATAGAACAGGGTCCTACCACCGCGACCAGCCGGTCGTCGCTGCCATCGATTATCGCGGCCGCTTCCTCGCGCGCTTTCCAGATAAGGGTGGAGGCCTGTTCGCTGACCGGCAGCTCTTCGATGAGAACGCCGGGGGCGATCAGCGGCCTGATGCCGCCGATGTGGAGGTCGTCGGTGACGTGTTTCATGCGGGGAAACGAACCTTCATCTCTTTTATCCCGGATACGAAGAAGGATCTGAACCAGCGTGGTTGCTCGACCAGTTCGATGGCGGGCAGACGACAGCTAACATCGCCGGAGCGGTAAAACCAGAATTCCTGGCCAATGGAGCAGGCCCGGGTTATGAACGGACGGCCCGCCCTCGTGCGGCCCAAGTGATGCAGACCGACCGCCTCAAACTGGTTCTCGGCTTTTTTGCTGTCGGCAACCTCATAAACGGCGGGTGGATGTTGGGCGCCCCCGAGCACTGGTACCACAATCTGCCGGCCGGCGTTCCCGATACCGGGCCTTTCAACGAACACTTCGTCCGCGACCTCGGCGCCCTGTTCTTCCTCATGGGGCTGGCCCTGGTCTGGGCCGCCCTGCGCCGGCGGATACGGGCGGTGGTGCTGATGCTGATAAGCGGCTTCTACGTCTTCCATGCGCTGTTGCATGTGTGGGACACGGCCCGTGGCTTCCTGGGGCCCGAACACTGGATGATGGATGCTGGGGGCGTCTACCTGCCGGCCGTTCTGCTACTCGTGGTGACCGCCTGGGCCAAACGTATAGAGCCGCAATGAAGCGGTCTTCCTTGTTCGGCCTATTGGGAGCGGTCCTGCTTGGCCTGACCCTTGCCGCGGTCCCCTTTGCCCACTTCTTCCTAGCCGCGCCGCACGCGGACCCCGCCGCTGTCGGGCATGAGCACTAAGCGTGGTGGCTGCCGGCCTAGCAACCGTTGCGGTCGTCGGTGCATCGCTGGCCGGCATCAACGCGGCCGAGACCCTTCGTAGGCTCGGCTACGACGGCCGTCTGGTCATCATCGGCGATGAGCCGCACGCACCCTACGACCGGCCGCCGCTGTCTAAAGAGATACTACAGGGCAAGTGGACCGGGGAGCGGTTGGCGATAAGGCCGGATGAGTTTGAAGCGCTCGAGGCCGACAAGCTTATCGGTATTCGTGCCCAAGCGGTCGACATGTCCGACAGACGACTGCAGCTGAGCAACGGTGACAGTTTGGCCTTCGACGGCCTCATCATCGCCACCGGTTCGGAACTACGCCGAATCGCGGGACTCCCAGAACTCGCGGGTCTTCATTATCTCAGGACGATGGAAGATGCGTTGGCAATCAGGCGCGCCTTTGACGAAAGCCCCCGGGTGTTGGTGGTAGGAGCGGGGTTCATTGGCTGCGAGGTCGCCGCTTCGGCAAGGGCGGTCGGCCTCGAGGTCACCCTGGTCGAGCCGCTGGCCTCTCCGATGTCCCCGCTTGGCCCGGAGGTCGGCCAGATTGCGGCCGCGCTTCAGCATGACAACGGCGTGGACCTCCGCTGTGGTGTCTCGCTGGCCGGACTAGAGGGCGCCGGGCGTGTCGAACGGGTAAGGCTCAGCGATGACAGCGTCCTTGATACCGACCTGGTTGTCGTGGGTGTCGGAGTCAGACCTGCGACCGGTTGGCTGGACTCTTCGGGGCTGGCTCTCGATGACGGACTTGTCTGTGACGAGCATCTCGCCGCTGCCGAGCGGGTCTACGGGGCCGGCGACCTGGTCCGTTGGAACAACCCGCGCTACGGTCTGGCCATGCGGGTCGAGCATTGGACCAACGCGGTGGCCCAGGGGACGCGTGCGGCCGAGAACCTCTTGGGCGGTAAGGTCGCTGCCAAGGCCTTCGACGAAGTGCCGAGCTTTTGGTCGGACCAGTTCGGCATCAAGATTCAGATGGTGGGTCTGAGCACGGCCGCCGACGAGTTTCGGGTGGTGGCCGGTTCGACCGGCGAACGGAAGTTCCTGGGGTTTTACCGGCGCGGTGACGGCTTGGCCGCCGTTGTCGGGTTTAAGCAGGCCCGCCGTGTCATGGAAACCGGTGGTTGGTTGGCCGAGGGACTCAGCTGGAGCGCGGCCCTGGCGCGCGCCGAGAGAGCTTTCGGGTGAAACCGGCTATCATCAGCCGGTGTCCGAAGAGCAAGACCAGAGAAGTCGGCAAACTCCGGTCCCTCCGGCGGCGCTGGTGCCGCATCTCGAGAACTGCCCGGGCTGTGGTAGGCCGCTAGAAGGCAGGCTCTGCAAGAGCTATTGCACCAACGAGGGCTGCGAGCTTTACCGAATGGTCATAGAGAACTGTGCCGGAGACTGAAGTGTCTATAGAGGTAAGCGGTATCGCCCACACGATGTTGACCGCCGGTGATTTTGACCGTTCGCGCCGCTTCTATGGCCAGCTGTTGCCCTTCTTGGGGCTGACGGCCGTGATTGACGGCCCGGGGATGTACTACTGCGTGGGCGGTCGTACGGCCTTCGGCATAAGTGGGCCCTCGGCCGACAACGAGGGTTCGCGTTTCGACCAGGGCCGCGCCGGTCTCCACCACGTTTGTTTTCGCGCCCGCTCGCGCCAGGACGTAGACCTGGTGCACGACAAGGTCCTGGCCATGGATGCAACGGTCGTCCACGGTCTGCAAGAGGACGACTGGGCGCCGGGTTATTACAGTGTGCTGTTCGAGGACCCCGATGGCGTGC
>JAYGCK010000074.1:0-3012 GCA_046583395.1 Deltaproteobacteria bacterium | reverse complement strand
TGCCGGCTCGGTGATGTGTGTGTCCGCATCGATGAACCAGTCTTTATATATCATCAGAGTATCTCCATGAGGCTCGGTGCAGCAGGCCGTTTGAGGACTGTCTTCCCCGGCACCACGGGCCCTCCTTATGAAGCAAGAAAGTCATTGTAGGCCTGGAAGGAAAAGTGCTGCGCTTAGCTCACACACCCCCAGCAACAGAAGCTAGAGGTACCACTCGCGTCTCGACGGGAGGCGCTGAGGGGTTATCCAACCACCGAAACGTCATGAAGCCCCGGGCCCTGCCTCCAGTATCGAGCCAATTGGAATCACCAGGATCCTGGCTCGCAATCACCAACCGGATCCTCCCATCAGATTGCGCCACCGCTCTCGTGTTTGTGATGGAACTCTTTCTCCGCCGGGGCTCTATGCACTCGTGCCAAACACTTTCTAACGTAACGCTCCAGAAACGGGTTGCCGGTGGTGTAAACTCAATCACCAACGCCTCGTCCTCTGCCAGCCTAAACGAGCCGAGCATATAAAGATTGTCAGGAGTGGTATTCTCGGAACCTAGCTCCTCGCTATCGGCCGTCAAAAATTCGTTAGGCTGCTCAAGGAGTTCAGGCTTCACCGTGCGGTGCAACGTAAAGAGCTTTGCAATGGTCCATGCGATGCTCGTCAGCTGGACAGCAACCGACTCGTCGGTCGGTGGTGCCGGTGGAGATGGTGCTTCGAGCAACGTTATCGATAGCTGAGCAGGCTCGTCGCGTCCCCTCTCCGTAAAGTACTCGCGCGCAACGAGTGACGACGAATCCTCAGGGATCGCCACCCAGAGATCGCCATCGAGGTCGACTGAAGTAGGTTCGGTAGCAGACATAACAAACGAGAAAGCCCCATCGGAACCAAGGTCAAGATCGCCGTCAGAAAGGTAGGTAGCCATCCTCCGAGGCGCCAGCCCAGTCCCAGCCAATACCTGAAATCCAAGATAGGCGGTCGTTCCCCTCTGGCCTCTAACGCGGTACGCACGGCCACCATCGATCATAGCAAGATAATATTCGCCGTCTGGATTAGGTCCGCCCACGAACCGCCCGGGCGTATTCATCGAAAAGAAGCGCGGCGCGTCTGCATCCACCTCAAGATTGAGTTCAAGGGCGAGCGCGGTGGCCCGGCCGAGCGCCCTAAGGCCTTCGAGCCTCTCGCGGTCATTCTCGGCATCCTCTTCGATAACAGTATTCATGTCATCGAGCATCTTGCAGAAAAGAGCCCACGCCTCATTGGTCTGCTGAGTTCCCATTGTTCCTACATCCCCATCGTAAGCTTGGATCTAGTGCAGATGCTCACCTGCACACTAGGCCTCAAGCTTCACATCATAGTAGTCGGTGTACGACCTCATCTTCTCTCGTAGTTGGCCTGGGTCGAAGCCCCACTCTTCCGCCGAATATTTGTGCTTGCCGAATTTGCCTTGCGGTTTAGATCCTACATAACGGCGAATCGCATCGGCGTGCTCATCGAGAAACGGTCGCCCCAATTGATCATACAGCTTCTCGACTGCCACAACGTGGTCAGCCATCAGGTCGCTAAAGTGCGCATCGATTATCTGGCCTTCGAACTCTCCAGACTCACGCCGCCTGGCTAGGTCGACCATCATATCTCCCAGACCCATCCCTCCGGGATCAGGCAACTCTACGTCGTCGCTACGCTGCCAACGAACGGTAGCCAGAGTACTAAACGCCGATGGTTCGGTCTTGAGCGGATCGCGATGCGTATGGATAACTCGTGCGTCAGGATAGGCCTCAAGAAGGAGGTCGATGAAGACCAGATAAAGCGGGGTCTTCAGTATCCACGTGCGTGGCGGTCCACCATGCTGAAGCGTCTGCAATAAAGCTCGGTGATACGCCATTGTGGCCGGATAATCGGCGTCCCAGTTCGGGACGTGCGCAATCATCCCCCAGTGCCCCCCGGAGAAACCCGGCAGAGTTAACGTTACACACTCCACCGGCAGATCAGCGCGCAATTCATGGATCGCAGCGAACTCAGGTTGAACGTCGGCCCAAAACTCCTGCTCAGATTCGGCGATCACCTGGCGAGCATTCTCGTCCCGGCCGTCAAAGGGCAACGGATGTATCACCTCCCAGGCCAACGGAGCACGTGCGTTCGGGTCGAGCGCAAGCAACTCAAACAGGATGGTGGTCCCCGAACGTGGAGGGCCAGTGATTACGATCGGAGCTTCTATCTTCTCATCAGCAATGGCGGGCGTATCACTGCGCGCCCTAGCCATGAAAAGCCTGGTGCGCAGACCACGCAACATCTCCTGCCGGGTCATCAAGCGCCCCACGGTGTTAAGTGATCCGGTCGCCTCTATCTCGGCGATAAGGGAGGTGAAGCGGCCATGCCAATCACCGTCAAAGTCTCCGAAATCGGCGAGACCGTCGGCAGAAGCGACGGACGTGCTGATGAGTTCGTCAGGATCGAGCGATATCAATTTCTCTGGGCCGCCCACCGCATCGCCCATGGCATTGATACGGCGCACCCAATCAGGACGAACGTAATACTCGGACAGATCCTTGACGGGAGACATCAATTCTATACGGCCACCATGTAGCGACGGGCTACGATGTGCCGATGTTCATCAATCGAGACCAGCAGTTGCCTCAAGCCCCTTAAGAGTTGCGATCGGTCACATGGGTGCCCATCGTCCCGGTGATCATTGGCAAATCGAGAAAAGTCTTGATCCCTGGGCCCTCCGCCTCACACACAAGAGGTACTGCGTTAACCAGGTGGAACCCAGTCGTGCTCAATCCCTGTGCCACCCGTTCGTCCTGTGTAAGATCGGGCGGGAAATCAATATCTATATTAAGGTTAACATCCCCTTCGATCTTGATCCGCCAGCCTGATTCACGAGGTATATCCATCTTCGACTGCAAACGGGTCTGCTCAATGTCATCCAGATACCAGATCTGCTCCTGCACGATCTCGGTGCCTTCGCGGGTCTTTCCGATGTGGCGGTAGTGGTTCAGAGCAATGGTGCCCTCCTCC
>JAYGCK010000058.1:0-4517 GCA_046583395.1 Deltaproteobacteria bacterium | reverse complement strand
GCACCAAGGTGTGCCCCGAATCCATCACCATCACCGACAACGCCATCATCCCCTTGAAGGAGCGGGTGGTCGATAGGTCCTACGACCCGATTGCCCGCCTGTTGCGTTTCTTCGGCGTGGGCAAGGGAGAGGGCGACCAGGCCTGAGACCGGCTTTGCGCGCCCGCAGCCGAAGGCTATAAGGCCAGCCGTGGACTACCAAGATATCTCATTCGAATGCGAGGGCGAGATTGCCTGGCTCACTATCGACCGTGAGGACTCGGGCAACGCGTTTCGCATAGAGACCGTTCGCGAGATGATAGACGCGCTCGAGCAAGCGCGCCGCGACGAGTCCTGCCGTACGATAGTCATCACCGGCCGCGGTCAGCGGTTCTTCTGCGTCGGCGGCGACCACGGCGACCACGCCAGCGGCGAGGCGGTCCATTACGGCAATGCCTTTCCGGTGGCCGACCTTTACGACCTCATCGACAAGTGCCCCAAGCCGGTCATCGCGATGGTCAACGGCTACGCGGTCGGTGGCGGCAACGTGATAGCGCTCATGTGCGACCTGACCATCGCCTCTGCCAAGGCGGTGTTTCGCCAGGTGGGACCGGCGATGGGAAGCTTCGATGCCGGTTTCGGCACCTGGTACCTGGAAGAGACCGTCGGCCGTAAGAAGGCCAAAGAGATATGGATGCTCAACCGTAAGTATTCGGCTACCGAGGCCCTCGACATGGGTCTTATAAATGAAGTGGTCGAGCCGGAGGCCCTGCGTGCGCGGGTGGTCGAGCTATGCGGGGATCTGGCCAAGCGCGGTCCCCAAGCCTTGGCCGCTCTAAAGGCATCCTTCCATGCCCGCCATGGCGGTGTGGCCGGGCTGTCGCGGGTGGCCACCGACCTGCTGGTCCATCAGTACTACACCACCGAGGAGTCCAAGGAGTTGGGCCGGGCCTTTAGCAACAAGACGGACCCAGACAAGACCAAGTTCTACAGGTAACCGTTCTGCGTTCATCTCCTATCTATATGCTTGCCGTGTTGGCGGCGGTCAATATGGTCAACTGGGCTGACCGTTCCGTCGTCCCAATCCTTTTTCCGCCGATTCGCGCCGAGATGGGGCTGACTGACACCCAGCTCGGCGTAATAGGCGGGCTGTCCTTTTCCGTTGTCTATGCGGTGGCCGCGTTCGGGTTCGGATGGGCGGCCGACCGTTACCGGCGCCGCAAGCTCATCATGGGTGGACTCGTCATTTGGAGCCTGGCTACGGCAGCCTCCGGATTAGCCACTGATTTCTGGTCGCTGTTTGCGGCCAGGTTCTTCACGGGCATTGGTGAGGCCAGCCTATATCCGGCTGCCATGAGCCTGATCGCTGAGCGGTTTCCGATTGCACAGCGTGGTAAAGCGATGGGTGCGTTTGGGGCTGCGGCCGCGCTTGGCAGTGGAGCGGGTGTGGCGCTTGGGGGCTTGTTGGCCGAAGCGGTGGGGTGGCGCCAGGTCTTTTTCCTCTACGGCACGGGCGGTCTGCTGCTGTTACCGTTCCTGGCTTCTATCACTGAGGATGTTCGGGCCGTCCGTCACGTCGAGAGCGAACGTTCGGTTAGTATAGTTGTCGGCTTTCTGCGTGATGGTCGACTGATGTGGCTCTGGATGACGGGGATGGTGATGATCGGTTCGGCTATCGGTTACGCAGCATGGGTTCCGTCCTATTTCGAGCGTGTTCGTGGCATGGACTTGGTGACGGCTGGATATCTCTTCGGCGCGGCCAATGCAGTCGGTGGTCTTGTTGGCGCACTTTTAGGCGGTGTCTTTGCTGATCGGATGCGGCGTCGACGTTTAGCTGGTGAGACCGATGTCTCGACGATAGCTGCGCTTATGACTGTCCCTTTCCTCTTTCTGACCTTGCTGGCACCCACACCGGTCATGTTCATGATTGGTGCGTTGCTTACATCGGTGGCTGCACATGCTTTTTTCCCCAGTATGCAGACCGTGATGTTTGAGATAAGCCCGGCCAAGAATCATGGTCTCGTGTACGCTACTCATATTCTCTTCCTCGGCGGTATCGGGAGTGCGCTTGGCCCCCTCGTAGTTGGTTATGTGTCCGATGTTTCGGGCAGTCTGCTGGCGGCTATGTTGGTACCCGCCATCGGCATTCTGGCCGCGTCGGCGATGGCGCGTCGGACCGGCAAGTTCGTGCGCGCCAGGACGCCCGACCCGGGGACGGTAAGCGGATGAGCGACAACCCGGAAGCCTGGCTGGAACAGGTCGCCGGCTCGGGGCCGGTAATCGTCGTGGCACCCCACGGCGGCCGCCGTCGGCGCGAGGTCAGGCCGGACGACAGCGTTAACGACCTTCACACGGCCGGCATCGCACGGGAGTTTGCCCGGAGGCTGGACGCACCGGCGCTCATCAATCATGGCCTTGACCGTAACGACACCGATCTGAACCGCATCAGCGAACTGGTCTCGGACGGACACGGGTTCCTCGAACTGCTCGCGGAGTTGGTCGAAGCTGCGGTGGCCGGGCAGGGCCGTGCCCTGGTCCTTCTTGTTCACGGCTGGAACATGGCCGTGCCGGGCTGCGACATAGGCGTGGGCCTAAAGAGCCGGGACGGAGTGCCAGCGGGTCGTTATCCCACCGTCGGCCAGGACTGTCTGGCAACAAGCGTGGCTCGTCTGTGCGAAACGCTTCGGGCCGGTGGCCTTTCGGCCACGCTCGGTCATCGCTATCCCGCTGCCGGGACCGACAATGCGACCCAGCTGTTCAGTGGACGCCACGCCGAACACACCGACCCCGTGGTCAGCCGTTTGGGCGAACTGGCTGTCGCGGGCCGGGTCGATGCCATCCAACTCGAGACCGGCATTCCCCTGCGCTGGCCGGGTGCCAGGCGTGAGGCCTTCATCGAGGCCGTGGTCGAGGCCGCGCGCGCGTATCCGTTGGAGGATGAGCCCAAACCACGCCGGCCGGTGGAGCGGGCCGGTGGCGGAGCGGCCCATAGCAATGATGAAGAGGCTAGCCCCGAGCCTGGATATTCCTTGCAGTTCATACTCGACCGGGGCCGGACCTCGGTGCTGTTCGGTGTCGAACCGACCGGACCGCGTTCGATGGCCACCCGTCTCTGTCTGCTGCGCGACGATGGTTCGATGTCCTTGTTCGTGGCCGAAGGACCCTGGGACGGGCAGGCCGGACGCTACCGCATTGCCGGGCTGAGCGTGGATGCCCGAACCGACGGCGGCCTCGAGCTCGTCTTTGCGGGGCCGATGATTGCGTACCCCAGTCACGACGCCTTCCTCGACCTCGAACGTGGTCTATCCTCGGCCGGGCTCGAAGAGGTCAGACTGACTTTGTCCTATAGCGCGGACCAGCGCGGTTTCGGCAAGGTGAGCGGTCGCTTGGGCTTAGCTGGGTCTACCATCGACATCGCGACCACCGCAGCCACCGGACGCGGTCCGCGTTTTGTGGCAGGCCGGGGTGGCGGGACGGTCCTTCGCGTGGTCGAAGGCAAGCTCGGGCCGCGCCGTATCGAGTTGGCCGGTGCTCTACCCGAGACCGAAGCCGAGTTGCCCGACAGTGAAGGGCATCTGTGGAAGCTCCGGCCGTTGGCCGTGGTGCCGCTGGTCCGTACGGTCGGTGACAAACGCTTCAGGGTCAGCTTCGGAGTGGTCGCGGCCGAGGGGGAACAAGGCCAAGGGTTGGCGGCCTTCGAATCGGTCGCGCTCGAGACGGCTTAGCGCAGGCGGCCGAGGCACAGCTGATAATTCTGGTATGCGTCATCGTGGCAGGAACGCTGCCGTGCTCACGACGCGTCCGGCAATAGCCGGGCTGTTATAAAGGCAGGTTCAGTCGCGTTTTAGACGCGCGGCAGCCCAAAGGCCGAGCCCGCTGGCGATAAGATTGAAGCGCACGTCGCGCCAATCGCCCACCCGGTCGGGCAGCAGGTATTGCAGCCCTTCATCTCCGAACGAGACCGCGGCGGCCGCGACCATTCCCCACACTACGCCGAAGGCGTTCATGGCGGCAGCGCCGAGGAATCCGAAAGTAACGAAATGGAGCCGTTCCTCGGCCACCGACAATTGTTCGTTGATGATATATACACCCACGAGCAGGGGCAGTATTTCCAGGGTCCGGCGCCAGCCGAAGCGCCGGTAAGCGACCGCGGAGGCTGCAAGTATCGAAAGGGTAAGAGCTGCGGCGATCGCTATGCCGAGGTCGTCGCGCGGCATGACACCGAAGGCCCAACGGCGCAGCTCGGTACCCTTTATCGACAGCAGTCCTATCAGGGCGACCAGAACCACGAACATCCAATAGGCACGAAGCCGGGCGGGGGGGATGAAGCTCGGAAGTAGCTTTGGCATGACTGGTGCGCGCATCCGGCAACAGTCTACACCGTGGGCGGCACGGGCATCCAACCGGTTGATTGTGCGTGCCGCGGCCATGGGCTAGGCAGCGCGTCGATGGCCAACGCCGGTCCCGAGACTGCATCGAGTTTTCTGGTCGTCCGCCTGGGTGCCATTGGCGATTGTCTGCGCGCCCTCCCTGCCGTTG
>JAYGCK010000045.1:0-20472 GCA_046583395.1 Deltaproteobacteria bacterium | reverse complement strand
CGGAAGATGTTGTCGATGAACAGCAACACATCCTGGCCTTCCTCGTCGCGGAAATATTCGGCCAGGGTGACGCCGGTCAGACCGACCCGCGCGCGGGCGCCGGGAGGCTCATTCATCTGGCCGTAGACCAGGGCTGCCTTGGAGCCGTCGCCTTCGAGATCGATAACCCCTGACTCGACCATTTCGTAATACAGGTCGTTGCCCTCGCGGGTCCGCTCGCCGACCCCGGCGAACACCGAATAGCCGCCGTGGGCCTTGGCGATATTGTTGATCAGTTCCATGATGATAACGGTCTTGCCGACCCCGGCGCCGCCGAACAGGCCGATCTTGCCGCCCTTGGCGTATGGGGCCAGCAGGTCGACGACCTTGATACCGGTCTCGAACATCTCGACCGCGGTCGATTGCTCGGTAAAGTCCGGGGCCTGGCGGTGAATGGCCGAGGTGAGTTCGTTACTTATCGGCGGGCCGCCATCGACCGGCTGGCCGACCACGTTGAGGATGCGCCCGAGAACCGCCTCCCCGACCGGCGTACGGATGGCACCGCCGGTGTCGGTGACCTCCATGCCGCGGACCAGACCCTCGCTTGAGTCCATCGCGATGGTCCTTACTGTGTGCTCGCCCAGATGAGCGGCCACCTCTAGAACGAGGTTGTCGGCCTCGTCGTTTATCGCGGGATTGGTCAAGGTCAGTGCGTTGAGAATCCGCGGGACCTCGTCGGCCCCGAACTCGACATCGACGACCGCGCCGATAATCCGTGTAACCCTTCCCTTTGCCTTGTCCATTGCCTGACTCCTTTATCCTTTAAGTGCCTCAGCGCCACCTACAATCTCCATCAGTTCGGTGGTGATTCCTGCCTGTCGGGCCCTGTTCATCGCCAGCGTGAGACGGTCGATCATCTCTGATGCGTTCCGGGAAGCGCTGTCCATTGCCGTCATCCTTGCCCCGTGCTCGCTGGCCGTGGCCTCGAGCATGGCGGCGAACACGCGGGTCTGTATGTAGCGGTTGAGAAGCGAGGCCAGGATGACCTCGGCCCCGGGTTCGTAAATGTAATCGGCCGCCTCCTCACCGCCGGCCGCAGCGGTGACCGGCAGTAGCTGCTCGACCACGGGTTCTTGCGACATCGCCGAACGGAAACGGCTGTAGGCCAAGTAGACGCTGCCGGCCTGGCCTTCTAGGAAGCGCCGGGTAACGTCGGCGGCCACCTCGCGCGACAGCTCGAGGTCGAGAAGCCTGTTTTCATGAGACACGGTGATGTCGCGGCCGTTGCGGCGAAGCTGTTCGTTGCCGCGGCGGCCGCAAACGGTAAGCCCGGCATCCTTGCCGGTATCGCCGGCCAGGAACCCTTCGGCGAGCTTTACCATGCTGGCGTTGTAGGCCCCGCAAAGCCCCCGGTCCGAACTAAGAACGACCAGATGGGCCGGGCCCTGGCCGGCCTCGAAGAAGGGTCCGGCCCCGGCACCGTCCTGGCCCGCGGCCAGGCGGCCCAACATCTCGGTAACCTTGCCGGCGTAGGGGCGCGCACCCTCGACGGCGGCCTGGGCGCGCCGCAACTTGGCGGCCGAGACCATCTTCATGGCCTTGGTGACCTGCTGGGTGTTGCGCACCGAAACGACGCGCTTGCGTATGTCCTTGAGGTTGGCCACCGGCTAGGCGAACACCCCCTTGAACTCTTCGAGCGCGCGGTCGAGGCCTTCCTTGATATCGTCGCTTAGCTGCTTCTCGATCCGTATCTTCTCTAAAAGCTCCGGGTGTGTGTTGTCGATAAAGCTGAGAAGTTCTTCCTCGAAACGGCCAACGTCGGCGGTATCGACCTCGTCGATGGCGCCGTTGGTGGCCGCATATATCGAGACAATCTGTCTGGCCACTTCCTGCGGTACGTACTGGCCCTGCTTTAGAATCTCGACCAAGCGCTCGCCGCGGGACAGCATCTTCTGGGTTGCCGGGTCCAAATCGGAGCCGAACTGCGCAAAAGCGGCCATCTCGCGGAACTGCGCCAAATCGAGGCGCAAAGAACCGGCGACCTGTTTCATGGCCTTGATCTGGGCGTTCCCGCCCACACGCGAGACCGACAGCCCGACGTTCACCGCCGGGCGCACGCCCGAGTAAAACAGGTCGGTCTCGAGGTATATCTGGCCGTCGGTAATCGAGATTACGTTGGTCGGGATATAGGCCGACACATCACCGGCCTGCGTCTCGATGATGGGAAGGGCCGTGAGCGAGCCGCCACCCTCCGCGTCGCTCATCTTTGCGGCGCGCTCGAGAAGACGGGAATGCAAATAGAAAACGTCGCCCGGAAAGGCCTCGCGGCCCGGCGGCCGACGCAACAGCAAGGACAACTGACGGTAGGCCACCGCGTGCTTGGAAAGATCATCGTAGATCAACAGGGCATGGCGGCCGTTGTCCCGGAAGAACTCGCCGATGGCCACGCCCGCATAAGGAGCAATGAACTGTAGCGGCGCGGCCTCCGAGGAGGTTGCGGCGACCACGATGGTATAGTCCATAGCGCCGTGCTTTTTCAGCCGGTCCACGACCTGGGCCACCGATGAACGCTTCTGGCCGATGGCCACGTAGACACATACGACGTCGCCGCCCTTCTGGTTGAGGATGGTATCGATGGCCACTGCGGTCTTGCCGGTCTGGCGGTCACCGATAATCAATTCACGCTGGCCGCGCCCTATCGGAATCATCGAATCGATGGCCTTAATGCCAGTCTGCAGCGGCTCGCTCACCGGCTGCCGCTTGACGATACCCGGAGCCTTGACCTCGATGCGGCGGCTCTCGGCATCGGCTATCTCGCCGAGCCCATCGATGGGTTGGCCAAGCGCGTTGACCACCCGGCCGAGCATCCCGTCGCCTACCGAGACCTCGGCAATACGCCCGGTGCGCTTTACCTCCGAACCCTCGGTCACGCTTGCCGGTTCGGCGAAGATGGCAACGCCGACGTTGTCCTCTTCGAGATTGAGGACCATGCCGGTGACACCGCTCTCGAACTCGACCAGCTCACCGGCCGCGACCCTGTCCAGCCCGTAGATGCGGGCTATGCCGTCGCCCGTCGACAGTACGGTGCCGGTCTCGCGAATCTCGACCTCACGGTCGAAGTTCTCGATCTCCTGTTTGATGATATCGCTGATCTCGGATGCTCTGATTTGCTGCATGAAACCCCTTCCTAAAATTTTGTCCTGTGCGGTCAGGTCCGGCTAGCTGCCGGCCATACGCTCGGCCAATCGTTCCAACCTGGTCTTGACGCTACCGTCGTAAACACGCCCCTCGAGTTCGACCACCGCACCGGCAATCAGTTCGGGGTCGGTCTCGACCTCGGCCACCACCTCACGGCCGGCTATCTCGGTAAAGGCGGCCGTGAGACGTTCGAGCGCCCCGGCGTCGGCCGCTTCGGCCGTCCGCACCTTCATTCGTACACGACCGTCGTTGTCATCGACCATCTTCTCGAACCAGCCCGATATCCCGACAAGCTCGGCCAGGCGGTCACGCTCGGCCAACAGCCTCAGAAAACGCCCCAGTTCGGTATCGGTACCGACCTTGGCGGCCAGTTTGGCGCCCAGCCGGCGGCGGGTGTCACCCCCGAGGTTGCCGGGCGCCAGCAAAGTCCGGTCAAACTCTCCGACCGCTGCCGCAATCTCGGCCAGCGCGCCGCCGACCTCGTCAAGCCTGCCACCATCGGCGGCCAGCTCGAACAGAGCCCGTGCCCAGCGCCTTGCCACCGTACTCGTGCTCACCTGCCAACCCCTTCGAGGAACTCATCGAGAAGACGCCGGCTAGTGGCCGCGTCTATCTCGCCTCTGACCCGCTTGCGTGCCAGCTCTGCGGCCAAACGCGCGGCCTCGGCCCTCAGCTCGCGCTTGCTGCGCTCGAGGTCGGACGCCGCGGTCCTCTCGGCATCGGCCAACATGCGCTCGGCCGATTCCTCGGCGGCGGCACGCAATCTCTTGCCATCGGCTTCGGCTATGGCGCGAACCTCGTCGAGGATGACCTGCTTGTGCTGGCCCAGACGCTGTTCCTTTTCCTCGTACTCACGCTTTACGGCCTCAGCCTCGGCTTTGGCACGTGACGCGGCGCCCAACGCCTCTTCGACCTCTTGGCGGCGGCGAAGGAGGAAGTCGCGAAGCGGCTTGCCGGTGAACCGGCGCATCAGAAAGAGGAAGATAAGAAAGTTGGTGACTGTGAATGCCAGCAGCGTCCACTTCTCGGAACCGCCGCCGTGTTCATCGCCATGACCACCGCTGGCGGCAAGGGCGGCGCTGCCGAGGGCCACGATGATAAGGGCGGCAAGGACGGCAATAGCGGAACCGGTGCGTTTCACCGCAACTCTCCGGCTGGCCCGAGAACGGCGCTGACCATCTGCGAAGCCATCGCCTCGGCCTCGGTCCCCAGTTCGTCGAGCGTGCGATTGCGTTCGACCTCGACCTCGGCCCGAATCTCGGCCAGGCGGCGGCCGGCCTCTGCCGAGGCCTCCCCTAAGATAAGCGCCTCTTGGGCACGGTCGGCCGTTCTTATTTTTTCGGCTTCGGACATGGCTGCGGCCCTGGCCTTGGCCATCTCCGATTCCAGCCTCTGGCCGGTGGCCTCGGCCTCGGCCTGGTAGCTCTCGGCCAGTCCGCTATCGCCGGTGGTGCGCGCCTCACGCTCGAGCAAGAGGGCCTGAAAGGGCCCGAACAGATAGCGCCCGAGGAAGAACAAGAGGACGAAAAAGCTCGCCAGCTGGATCAGGAAGGTATAGTCCGGCGATAAAGACATCCGATCTTTTGGAGGGTTGCCCGAGCATGCCTAGCTACCGGCAGGGCGCCGCAAGACGTCAAACCAAGCCGTCTACTATCGGGGTGTCAGCTTGTCAAAATGCCGCCCGTGGGGCGGCGTTTGGGGTCAGCCGCCGAGCTTTTCGACCAGCCGCGTCAATTCGTCGGCTGAGTGATAATCGATCTCGATATGGCCCTTGTCCTTGCTCCCGCGAAACTTGACCCGGGCTCCCATAACGCGTGTGAGCGACTGTTCGAGGCCTGGATCGACCCAATCCCCGGCCTTCTTGGTCCGGGCCCTGGTCGGCTTGCTCGAACTGGCCTTTACCAGGTCCTCGGTCTGGCGCACCGACAGGTTACGACGCATGACCTGGCGGGCGGCCTTTATCTGCTCGGCCGCAGTGGCCAGTCCGAGCAGTGCACGGGCGTGCCCTTCGCTGAGCATGGCGCTCTCGAGCGCTTCCTTGATCATCCCCGGCAGTGCCAGCAGGCGGACCGTATTGGCCACCGCCGCACGCGACTTACCGACCCTCCCGGCCAGCTCTTCCTGGGTATAGCCGTGGTCCTCTATCAGCCGCTGGAAGCCACGGGCCTGTTCGAGAGGGGTCAGGTCCTCGCGCTGCAGGTTCTCGACCAGTGCCAACTCGAGCAGTTCGCTGTCGTCGGCATGCGCGCGGACCACCACCGGCACGATGGTAAGCCCGGCCCGCTCGGCGGCTCGTAGCCGCCGCTCGCCGGCGACCAGCTCGTAGCCATCGGCGGTCTCGGTGACCACCAATGGCTGGATAATGCCCTTTTCCTTTATCGAGGCGGCCAGCTCATCGAGCGCGGTGTCATCAAAACGCCGGCGTGGCTGACCGGAACCGGGCTTGACGTTCTCGATGGGAACCTCGGCCGGCATTCCCGAGGCTACCGGAACGGGCGGTGGAACGGATTGACGCGCCGCGTTACCAATACCATTGCCCGGCCCACCCTCGGTCCCGAGGATGGCGTCGAGCCCCCTACCTAGTGCTTGCCTCTTCACCGTTCTCCCCGACCAGCTCCGCGGATGCCACGGCCCGCTGTTGTGATTGCGTAAGTCTCCGAGAAATAAGCTCTTTTGCCAAATCCCTGTATGCCACCGCACCCCTAGAAATCGGATCGTAGCAGACCACCGGGAGCCCATGCGAGGGAGCCTCGGCGATACGTATGTTGCGTGGGATGGAGGTCGACATGACCTTGTCGCCGAAATGCTCGCGTACCTGGCTGGCCACCTGCCGGGCCAACGAGGTCCTCGGGTCGTACATGGTCAGCAGGATGCCCTCCAGGTCCAGGGCCGGATTGAAGGCCTGGCGGACCCGGTCGATGCTCGCTGTCACGGCCCCGAGACCTTCTAGGGCGAAGAACTCACACTGCATCGGCACCAACACACTGTTGCTGGCCACCAGGGCATTTAGTGTGAGCATCCCGAAAGAGGGCGGGCAGTCGATGACTATGGTCTGGTAGCGGTTACGAACCTGGGCGATGGCCATCGACAGCCGACGCTCACGCTGTTCAAGGCTGGCCAGCTCTATCTCGGCCCCGGCCAGGTCGCGGTTCGACGGTAAGAGGTCGAGTCCGGAAAGGCCGCTTTGACGCAGTGCTTCAACCGTAGGGACCTCACCCAGCAGGCATTCGTAGACCGTGGGCGGGTCAAGCTGACGGCTGCCCAGTCCACTGGACGCGCTGGCTTGTGAATCGAGGTCGACGAGGAGAGTGGGGCGGCCTTCCATGGCCAGAGCAGCTGCCAGATTAACGGCGGAGGTGGTCTTGCCGACCCCACCCTTTTGGTTCGCTACCGCCAGTACCAGCGTCATCCAGCCACCACCCAACTACCACCCGGTCAGGCGACCGGTCCGGCTACATCAAGGTGCCACACGGCCAACCGGATTGCGATAGCTGACCGCGCATTGAGTGTTTCACGTGAAACGGTCGGACCCCGACCGTTTCACGTGAAACAGCTCACTGAGGCCGGACCAGTACCAGGATGCTGCGCCCCTCATCACCGCCGGGCAGGACCAGGTCATGCCCGCCCCCGGCCAGGAGGCCCTCGCTATTTTCGACCAGGTCTTCGACACGCAGCCGGGCCTTGCCTGAGGCCATGACCAACAACCGACCGCCAGGCGCCAGCAGACCTGCGGCCAGACTGACCAGCTCGGGCGGGGGCAGGAAGGCGCGCGAGACAACCGTCTGGTAGGGGCCGGCCAACTGGCCCACGTCCAGCTCGCGGACCCGGACGCGGTCGGACAGGCCCAGTTCGGCCACAGCCTGGACCAGAAAGCTGCAACAACGGCGGCGGGAATCGACCAGCTCGGCCTCCAGTCCCGGCAGGACCAGGGCCAGTGGCAGGCCCGGAAACCCGCCGCCGCTTCCCAGGTCGACCAGCGGGCCACTGGCGTCGATGTGGGCGGCCAGGCTCAGCGAGTCGAGCAGGTGGAGACGGACGGCATCGGCGCGGGCGACCCGGGTAAGACCCGCCGAGGGGTTCCAGCGGTAGACGAGGTCGAGGTAGGAAAGCATGGCCGAGGCCCCGTCGCCGTCGAGTTCCAGGCCGAGGCTGGCCGCGCCCGCGAGCAGGCGTTCGGCCTCGGCCCTTGCCGGGCCGGTCCTACTCAAGGACCGGCCGTGTGGTCGGGCCTGGTCTTCTTCAGATGGACGGCCAGGGCCGAGACCGCAGCCGGGGTCAGCCCGCTCATCCGCGAGACCTGGGCCAGGGAGGCCGGACGGGTACGGCTGAGCTTCTCGGTGGCCTCGAAGCTCAGGCCGGCCACCCGGCTGTAGTCGAGGTCGGCCGGCAAGCAGGCCGACTCGAGACCCTGCATGCGCCCGACCTCGCGCCGCTGTCTTTCGATGTAACCGGCATAGCGGGCCTCGGTCTCGAGCTCGCGCTCGACCACACCATCGAGGCGGGGCAGGCCGAGCCCGGTGGCCAGGCGGGGATAGTCGAGCTCGGGGCGGGCGAGCATCTCGAAGGCACTGGCCGGTTTGGCCGGCAGCCCAGGCCCGAAACGGTGGCTGCCGACCCGGCAGGCCCGAAGCCTTTCCAGCCCCTGCTCGAAACTGGCCCGCTTTGCCTTGAGCCGGCCCCGGTCGCTGTCCGAGAGCAGGCCGGTGGCCAGGGCCGGGCCGGCTAGCCGTAGGTCTGCGTTGTCCTCGCGCAGCAGCAGCCGGTACTCGGCCCGCGAGGTGAACATCCGGTAAGGCTCACCATCGATGCCGCGGGTCACCAGGTCGTCGATAAGGACCCCGATGTAGGCCTGGTCACGGCCAAGCACCACAGCGTCGCGCCCCGCGGTCCGGGCCACCGCATTGATGCCGGCCATGAGCCCCTGGGCAGCGGCCTCCTCGTAACCAGTGGTCCCGTTGATCTGGCCGGCCAGGAACAGACCCTCGACGGCGTGGGTCTCCAGGGTCGGCCCGAGCTGGGTGGGCATCACGTAGTCGTACTCGATGGCGTAACCGGGCCTGAGTATCTCGGCGCGCTCGAGTCCCTCGATGCTGCGGACGAACTCGACCTGGACCTCGAGCGGCAGCGAGGTCGACAGGCCGTTGGGGTAGACCTCGAAGGTGTTCAAGCCCTCGGGTTCGAGGAAGACCCGGTGGCGGTCGCGGCTGGGGAACTTGACGACCTTGTCCTCGATAGAAGGACAGTAGCGCGGACCGCGCGAACTGATCTGGCCACTGTAGAGGGCCGACAGCCCAAGCTTCTCATTTATAACGCGATGCGTTATTCGATTGGTGTAGGTCAGGTGACAGGGCAGCTGCTCGAGCGGGGGCGGGCTGTGCGGGTCACCGCCCCCATAGAAGGAAAAGCGTGGGGCCGGCTGGTCGCCGGTCTGCAGTTCGAGACGGCTGTAGTCGATGGTCCGCGAATCGAGCCGCGGGCAGGTGCCGGTCTTGAGCCTACCGCGTTCCAGCCCCAAGCGGCCCAGGGCCCCGCTCAGCCCCCGCGAGGCCGGGTCACCGGCCCTGCCCCCCGGGCTTTGCCGGTCGCCGGTGTGAAGCAACCCCTCGAGAAAGGTCCCGGTGGTCAGGATGGCCGCCCGGGTCTCGATACGGCGGCCCTCGGCCGTGATAAGGGCCACTAGGCGGCCCTCCTTGACCTCCAGATCGACCACGGCGGCCTCGGCCAGGTCGAGGCCGGGGGCGGTCTCTACGGCGGCCAACATGCGACGGCGGTACAGCTCCTTATCGGCCTGGGCGCGGGTGGCACGCACGGCCGGGCCTTTTCGTGTGTTCAGCCGCCTGAACTGTATCCCGCACTCATCGATGGCGCGGCCCATCTCGCCGCCAAGCGCATCGATCTCGCGAACAAGGTGGCCCTTGCCAATCCCGCCGATGGCCGGGTTGTACGACATCTGGCCCACACTCTGGCGTCTGAGAGTGAGCATGAGGGTACGGGCGCCCAACCGCGCGCCGGCCAGTCCGGCCTCGATGCCCGCGTGTCCAGCCCCGACCACGACAAGGTCGTAGCCGCGTTCCACGGCTACTTGCCTATGCAGAACTCGCTGAAAATTCGATCAAGGACCTCTTCGTTATCGAGGACCTCGGTGATGCTGGAAAGCTCATGGGCGGCCTCCCGTAACTCCAACGCGACCAACTCGTGGGCGGCCGGGCCGCTGGCCAGGTCGAAGGCCTGGCCCAAGCATAGGCGGGCCCGCTCGATGGCACTACGGTGCCTGGCGCGGCTTACCACGACCGTGTCTTGCTCGGAGGCCTGGCCGGCCAATCCGATCAAGGCCGCGGCAAGTTCGTCGGTACCCCGGCCATCGATGGCCGAGGTCATCATGACCTGGCAGGGACCGGCCAGTGCGGCCGTCTGGTCGTCGGTCAAAGTCGCGGGCAAGTCGCATTTGTTGACAACGAGCAGCGAGGGGCCGGCCGCGCAAAGACCAGCCGTCTCGCGGTCCTCGTCCTCTAGCGGCACCGAACGGTCGACGACCAGAACCCTGATATCGGCGTCCTCGGCCAGGCGGCGCGCCCGCTCGACCGCTTCGGTCTCGGCCTCACCCGTGGCCGCACGCAACCCGGCGGTATCGACCAACACGATGGCCATGCCGCCGAGGTCGACCGCCTCCTCGACACTATCGCGCGTGGTGCCGGCCTCTGCGGTCACAATCATTCGACCATGGCCCAACAACGCATTTACCAAGCTCGACTTGCCGACGTTGGGCCGTCCGCAAAAGACCACCCGGTGGCCCTCGCGCTGGCGGCGTGCCGCCGCAAAACCCTCGAGGAGGGCGGACAGTCCGGCATCGACCGCCGCGAGTCGGTCGGCGCGTAGCTCTAGGCGTTCCTCGGGAAGTTCCTCGTCGGAGAAGTCCACATTGGCCTCGACCTCGGCCAGGACCTCGACGATGACCGACCGTAACTCGGCCAAGCGTCCCGACAGCGCCCCCTGCAACTGCTCCCAGGCCTGGCGGGCGCCCCCGGCCACGGTCGCCGATATCAGGTCGGCCACGGCCTCGGCCTGGACCAGGTCCATGCGGCCGTTCAGGACCGCCCGCCGGGTGAACTCACCGGGCCCGGCCGCTCGTGCGCCTCGCGCCATCGCAGCTGCGACAACTTGCTCGACCACCAGAGGGGAACCGTGGCACTGGAACTCGACCGTATCCTCGCCGGTATAACTGTTGGGCCCCGGCATGAAGGCGCATAGGGCCTCGTCTATCGGACGGCCGTCGTCTACCAAGCGGCCGTGCACGAGGCGCCGCGAACGCAGGGCCGGGCCCGAGGTGGCTTGGAACAGTTGGCGGGCTATCGCCGCGGCCTCGGGCCCGCTCAGCCGCACGATGGCCACCGCGCCGCGGCCCGGCGGCGTGGCTGGGGCTACGATGGTATCGGCGCAGTACAAGGCCGCCCAGGCTCAGTCGTGCTCGCCCGGGGGAACCTTGACGCCCAAGCGTTTGTTGTAACGCTCTACCGCTGCGCGCACCGAGTTCTGGTCGAGGTCGTCCTCGTCGTCAACCGTAGGCTCGGTGTCGGCCTCGGCGTGACGGTCGGCGTTAAGCGCGTGCGGTTGCCCTTCGACAACAGGCTGGGGTCCCTCCTCGCCATCGTCGGACCCGCCGGCCTTGGGAGCGGCGGGTCTGGGAATGACGAGCTTGGGGGCGGCCCGGGGCATAACCCGCTTGGCCGGAGGCGGCGCGGTATCGTTAGGGGTGGTCTCGGGCAGCCCTGCGGCCTCGACTTCGGTGTCTTCGGCAACGTCTATGTCCTCGGACCTGGCCGCCTCGCGCCCGGCCCTCTGTTCCTCGGCAGTAAGGTCGACCGGGGCCACCTCGATGCGGCGGTAGAAGCCGGTGCCCAGGACCCTGGTGCCCATGCCGTCGCGCGACTCGACAGCCTCTTCGAAAATCTTGCGGTCGTGCGGACTCATCGGACTTACCTGCAGAGCGCGCCGCTCGGTCTGGGCCCGTCCGGTAAGCCGGTCGGCCAGCTCAAGCAGGGTCGTCCTGCGGCGCTCACGATAACCGCCGATGTCAATGACCACCCGCAGCTCGCCCGAGCTTTCCCCGCGCGTGACCATGCGGTTGATAACGTGCTCGAGCGCGTCGAGGGTCTGACCGCGCCTGCCTATCAACAAGCCCTCGGCCTCGGCCTGTTCGATTGACACCAGTATCTCGCCATCGCCGTTCATAGAGGCCACCACCGAGGCCTCGATACCCATGCCGGTGATTATCATCGACATCTGGCTTTCGGCCCGTTCGCGCAGTGTTGCCGGGTCATGCTTGGGTGCGGCCACTACCTGCACGGCTGCTCCGGGCTGTGAACTGCTGTCGGCCGGCCGGGACGGCGGCTTGGCCGCCGCCTCGCCGCCACGCCCACGCCGGCGGTCTTGTCCTCCACGCCGCCCGTCGCCACGGCCACCACGCCCCGAGCGCGAGCCGCGCCCGCTATCGCCGCGCTGACCCTGCTGCTGGCCTTGGCCGGTTTGGCCGCCACCGCGGCCGGACTGCCCGGACTGTTCGGTATTGGACTGGCCTGCCTGCGCGCCTTCGCTCTGGGACTGCCCGCCGCGTCCGCGGCGCCCGCGACCACCGCGCGAGCGGCGCCGCCGTCCGCGGCTCTGGCCGTCGCCCATGTCATATTCTTCACCGTCGGCCATGAAATCGCTCCGAACGGTCGCTCTTACTTTCGCCCGTCTGGCACCGACCCCGAGGAAACCCGAGCGTGCGTTGTGGAGAATCTGTATCTCCACGCGGTCACGCGTCACCCCGAGCCGGTTGAGGGCCACTTGTATGGCCTCGTCGACGGTCAATCCCTGTGCTTCAATACTTTCCGGCATTTTTTACTCCTTAATCAGTTAGCGCTCCGGCTGTTCATGTACTGCTGTGCAATCGATAGGATGTTGTTTGTCAGCCAGTACAGGACCAGTCCCGAAGGGAAGTTTACGAACATGACCGTGAAAATCACGGGCATGAACATCATCATTCGCTGTTGCGTCGGGTCGCCCATCTGCGGCGTCATCCGTTGCTGCAGGACCATGCTGGCGCCCATCAACAGCGTCATCACCGGTATCCCCGGTGGGTGTACGAAGGGAATCGCGAGCGCCCCGAGCCGGTCGGGTTGGGACAGGTCGGTTATCCATCCCAGGAACGGCGAGTGGCGCAGTTCTATCGTGCTAAGCAACGCGTTGTAGAGACCGATAAAGACCGGCAGCTGCAACAGCATCGGAAAGCAACCGGCCAAGGGATTGACCTTGTGCCGCTTGTAGAGTTCCATCATCTCCTTGTTCAGACGTTCCCGGTCATCCTTGAACTTGGCCTGTATCTTCTTCAGCTCGGGCTGTATGCGCTGCATCGCCTTCATGGCCGTGGCCTGCTTCTTGTTGACGGGATAAAAGACCACGCGGACTCCCACCGTCAGCAACAGAATCGCGACCCCGAAGTTGCCCGTAAGCGAATTGAAGAACAGAAGGAGTTCGAGAAGCGGGCGGGCGATTACCGTGAACCAACCCAAATCGATCGCCTCGCCGAGCCCGAAGCCCACCTCTTCGAGCATGTGCAGGCTCTTGGGCCCGACGAACAGCTTGTAAGAGACCGTCCCGCCCGGGGCTACGGACCACAGCAGGCTCTCGCCCACCTCTCCGTTCGACAGCGCGGTAAAGCGGGCCTGGCCGGCTTCGGGGGCGCAGAAAGCGGCCAGGAAGTAGTGTCCCGAGTAGCCCGCCCAGGCGACCTGGCCATCGTGGGTCTCGGGCTCGTCGAGCGAGTCGACCATGTACTGCTCGAGCTCGCCGTCAATCAGGGCCACCGGTCCCTCACGACGGCCGAAACGGTTGGTCTCGGCCGCCCGGCGTGTCCAGGCCACACCCAGTTCGGCGGCACCCTCCACGCTGGCCTCGTAATCGAGCAGGTAGCTGTCGGGCGCGGCCATAAGCCGCTTTGTCAGTTGCAGGCCCGACGGCGACCGGCCGGTCATTGTCACATCCAGGCCACCGGAACCGACCGTTAGCTGGTAGTTCACCCCGCGGTCATCGTGAAGCTTGCCGTCCTTGCCGCGCCAGTAAAGGGCCAGCGGCAGCGCGCCGTTGCTGTCGACCATGTCCAGCGGCGGACTGCTGGGATCGATGTCGGTGCGGTAGTTGAACAGCCCGAAGCTGGCCAGGCGGCCGCCGCCCGAGGTAACCACCGCGCGGTAGAGATTGGTGCTGAGCTCGGCCTTGGTCTGGCGCTCCTCGGGCACGGGTTGGCTGGGAACAAAACCTGGCAAGGGGGCCGGCACAGGCGCGGCCGGGACCGTGGTGGGGGTCAGCGGACTGGTCGCCAGTGTCTGCTCGGTGCCGGCCACCGGCTGGCGCGACGGCACGGGCTCGAACAGCAGCTGCCAGCCGACCAGTATCGCAACAGAGATGGCGAAGGCGAGTAAGGCTCTTGATTCCAACTAGCGGCCTCCACAGCCGCAGCCTGACCTTAAGAGTTCCTCGTTAGACCACGGGGTCGTAGCCCCCGGTGCCGAGAGGCTGGCAACGAAGTATCCGGCCGCTGGCCAGAAGCACGCCCCTGAAGGCCCCGTGACGGCGTATGGCTTCTTGAGCATACGCCGAGCAGGTAGGGTGAAAACGACAACTTGGTCCGAGAAGAGGAGAGACAAAGCTTCTGTAGGCTGCGATGAGCATCAGCAGCCCGGCTCCAAACAGGCGTCCGGCCGGCCCTCGGGCCGCGTCACCTTGCTGTGGAAATACCGAATACATCTCGAAGCTCCGACTCTACCTCTCTATAGCCCAATGCCTTTGCACCTACCCTGGCTATTACGAGTATATCTTTGGTCGGCTGTAACCTTTCACGGTTGAGTCTGAAAAATTCTCTAATCCGACGCTTTATCCTGTTGCGTTCGACCGCGTTGCCGACCCTGCGGCTGACCGTGATTCCCAGCCTAGAGCCGTCATGCAGCCCAGGAACGCATACTACGACAAAGTGCGGACTCCTCTTGGCGTTGCGAACCTTCTGGATTTTAAGATAGTCCGCACGCTTTCTGATCCGGCGCTCGCGACCGTAGCGCTGATCGCCACTACCCTCTGGCGCGCTTGGGTGGTGTCGAGATCGCAAGTCGCTTGCGTCCCTTGGCACGCCGGTTCTTTATCACCCGGCGGCCACCCGGGGTCGCCATTCTCGCCCGGAAGCCGTGACGCCTGCGGCGTCTGACATTGCTCGGCTGGAACGTTCTTTTCATGGTAGCGGCGCGTGGCACCCACCTGGGCGCGCTCCGAATCGCGAAGGCCCGAAACTCTCACAAGGCCCAGACATAGTCAATTTCGCCCGCCTTTTCACGGTCTTGCACCCGTGATTGGGATACCGAGTGCGGCGTCCTAAGCGAACTCGGGCTTCAAACTGCGACCGAACAGCTCGCCCAGGACGTCGCCCGGGTCGAGGTCCTCGTAAAGGACCCGGTAGACAGCCTCGACGATGGGCATCTCGACACCTTGACGGCCGGCCAGCTCCCTGACGACCTTGGTGTTGCGCACGCCCTCGGCGACCATACGCATACCCGAGGAAATCTCGGCAAGGGCCTCTCCACGGCCGAGCCGGACCCCCAGCTGCCGGTTACGGCTAAGGTCGCCCGTACAGGTCAGTACCAGATCTCCCAGGCCCGAGAGCCCGGCCAGGGTCTCGGGGCGGGCCCCGAGCGAGACGGCCAAGCGGATAGTCTCGGCCAGCCCGCGGGTGATGGTCGCCGCGCGTGCATTATCTCCGAAACCGAGGCCGTCGGAGACGCCAGTGGCGATGGCCATCACGTTCTTGACGCAACCGCCCAGCTCGACGCCGATGACATCGGTGCTGCTGTAGACCCTCAGTGCCGGGCAGGCGAAATCGGTCTGAATGCGCTGGGCCCGGTGTTCGTTGTCGGCCGCGGCCACAACCACGGTCGGCTGCCCTGCGGCGACCTCGGCGGCAAAGCTCGGGCCGGATATGACGCCGACACGCCCGGCGTCGCCAATCTCGTCGACCAGGACATCGAACATGGTTTTAAAGCTGGCTTCCTCCAGGCCCTTGCTGGCCGAGACCACCGTAGCATCAGCATCCACGTGTCCGGCAGCGACCGAGGCCGTCTCGCGCATCGCGTGGGAGGGAACCACGAAGACCACCAGGGCCGCGTCCTCGAGCGCTTCGGCCATGTCGGTCGTAGCTCTGAGCGACGGCTCGAGGCTGAGCCCGGGCAGATAGATGCTGTTTCGATGTTGCTCGTTGACCGCGCGGGCGACCTCGTCACCACGCGACCACAAACGGGTGTCCTGGCCGGCACGGACCAATAGGTTGGCCAGTGCCGTTCCCCAGCTGCCCGCGCCAATGACCGCCGCCCGAACCCGCACCACGGACTGTCCTACTCTGTGTCCTCGCCGACACCCGCCGGAGCCTCGCGGTCGGCCACCAGAGCGACCGAGGCGACCTGTTCACGGCCATCCTCGCTGTCGAGCTTCACCACCCGCACTCCCTGCGTGTTACGTCCAATCACGCGTATATCGGCGGCCGAGGTGCGGATGAGCTTGCCACCGCTGGAGACCGCAATGAACTCGTCGTCGTCGGAGGCAATCTTCAAGACGCCCACGACGGGACCGGTCTTCTTGGTGACCTTCATCGTGATAACGCCCTTGGCCGCACGGTGGACGAGCCGGTAATCCTTAACACGGCTGCGCTTGCCGTAACCGTTCTCGGAAATCGTCAGCAGGGTGTCGCCGGGCGAAACGACCTCCATCGAAACGACCTCATCGGTCTTAGCGAGCGCTGCGCCCTTGACGCCGGCGGCCCCACGCCCCATCGAGCGGACCTCGCCCTCTTTGAAACGAACGAGCATGCCGGCACGCGTTGACAGGGCCAACTGTTGGTTGCCGTCGGTCAGGCACACGCCTATCAGACGGTCTTCCTTGCGGAGCTTGATGGCGATTATCCCGGCCTGGCGCGGACGCGAATAGTCCGACAGCGGGGTTTTCTTGACCGTGCCCTTGGCGGTGGTGAAGACGACATAGGCATTGTCGGAGAACTCGCGCACCGAAAGAAAGGCCGACAGCGTTTCCCCCGGCCCAAGCGCCAACAGATTGACTATCGCCTTACCGCGGGCCGCACGCCCGGCAAGCGGGAGCTCGTGAACCTTTTTCCAGTAGACCCGGCCGACGCTAGTAAAGAACAAGAGGTAATCGTGGGTAGAGGCCACGAACATCTTTTCGACGAAATCCTCGCCGCGCGTACGCGCGCCGATACGCCCCTTGCCACCGCGTTTCTGCGCGCTGTACTGCGAGACCGGAGTGCGCTTAACGTAACCCTCGTGGGACACGGTCACGACCATGTCCTCCTCGGCAATCATGTCCTCGATGCTAATCTCGGTCGTGGCCGCGATAATCTCGGTGCGGCGTTTGTCGCCGTGCTGTTCGACCAGTTTCTCTAGCTCACCGGCGATGATTTTCATCACCTCGCGCTCGTCGGACAAAATTTTCTCGAGCTTGCGGATGAGGGCCTTGGTCTGTTTGTGCTCCTCCAGGATCTTGTCGCGCTCGAGTCCCGTAAGCCGCTGCAAACGCATCTCGAGGATGGCCTGCGACTGGGCATCGGAGAGCTTGAATCGTTTTATCAGTCCGGCCTTGGCCGTGGGTGCGTCCTGGGCCTTGCGAATCAGCTTGATGACCGCGTCGAGGTTGTCGAGAGCGATCTTGAGACCGTCCAAGATATGAAGCCTGGCCACGGCCTTGCGCAGATCGAAGGCCGTGGCACGCGTGATTATCTCCTTCCTATGGCCGAGGAAGGCCGTAATCATTCCCTTCAGGTCGAGCACCCGCGGGCGCCCTTCGATCAACGCCAACATGATGACGCCGAAGGACTCCTGCATCGGCGTGTGCTTGAACAGGTTGTTGAGGACGACCAACGGGATGGCGTCCTTCTTGAGCTCTATGACCACGCGCACACCGTTTCGGTCCGATTCGTCACGCAGGTCGGCAATGCCGTCTAGCTGCTTGCCCTGAACGAGTTGGGCTATCTTCTCGACCAGCCGGGCCTTGTTGACCTGGTAGGGAATCTCGCTGACCACCAGGCGAGCCTTGCCCGTCCTGTCGTCCTCCTCGGTATCGACACGGGCCCGCATCTGAATGATGCCACGGCCAGTGGTGAGCGCCTTTACGACCTGGTCACGCCCGTAGATGAGCCCACCAGTGGGAAAGTCGGGGCCCTTTACGTACTTGAGAAGGCCCGTGGTCTTAATCTCGGGGTCCTCGATGACCGCCAAGGCGGCGCGGACGACCTCACCGAGGTTGTGGGGCGGAATGTTGGTGGCCATCCCCACGGCGATGCCCGACGACCCGTTGATGAGGAGATTGGGCAGACGGGCCGGCATGACGACCGGCTCGTGGGTGGTGTCGTCGTAATTGGGAATGAAATCGACGGTTTCTTTCTCTATGTCGGCCAGAATCTCGCTGGCCACACGTGACATCCGTATCTCGGTGTAACGCATGGCGGCGGCCGGGTCGCCGTCGAGCGAGCCGAAGTTGCCCTGGCCGTCGACAAGCTCGTAGCGGAGCGAGAAGTCCTGGGCCATGCGAACAATGGTGTCGTAGACAGACTGGTCACCGTGCGGGTGATATTTGCCGATTACGTCGCCGACCACGCGCGCGGACTTCTTGTAGCCGCGGTTCCACTCGTTGCCGAGTTCGTGCATGGCAAAGAGTATCCGGCGGTGGACGGGCTTGAGGCCGTCACGCGCGTCGGGCAGCGCACGCCCGACGATGACGCTCATTGCGTAGTCCATGTAGGACGTACGCATCTCGTCTTCGATGCTTACCGGAACCCTTCGATCTTCAGTATCTGCCACGAATCAGATGTCGAGATTGCGGACATTCAAGGCGTTGTCCTCTATGAAACTACGGCGAGACTCGACGTTGTCGCCCATCAGGGTCGAAAAGATGGCCTCGGTGCCCTCACCGTCCTCGACCTTGACCTGGAGCAACGTGCGGGCGGTGGGGTCCATCGTGGTTTCCCAGAGCTGGCCGGGGTTCATCTCACCCAGACCTTTGTAGCGCTGCACGTCTATGCCCTTGCTCGCCCCGTCCATAATCACATCGTGAAGCTCGCCGACGCCGGCCACCTCGGCCTCCTCACCGCCGCTGTCGATTACGAACGGCGGTTTGCCGACCTTGGCCACCTCGGCCATCAGAGCGGACAAACGTACGAACTCGGGCGAGCTGACAAGTTCAAGGTTTATCACCGAGCGGGTCGACGCGCCGTTGAGCTTGGAGGAGACGACCACGCGCTCGCAACTGTGCTCGTCGTCCTTCTCAATGGCCACCGATATCGGCAGCAGGTCGGGGTCGCTCTTTTTGAGCCCCGCCACGATTTTCTTTGCGGCTGTTCGGAGCTTCTGTTTGCGCGAGAGAAGCTCGGCGGTAAATGCCGGGTCGCTTGCAAAGGCAGTCACGACGCCGCGCTGCCGGCGCTTGCGCTCCATAACGGCCAGCAGGTTCTCGGTCTCGGCCAGCTTCTTGAGAAGTTTTCGCAGGCCGTCGCCACTTACCTTTTTCTTGCCGGCCTTGGCGCGAACACTCACGTCCTTGACACCAATCTCTATCAGGTAGTCGGCAAGGGCCTGGTCGTCCTTGAGGTAACGCTCGTCCTTGCCACGCTTTAAGCGGTACAGCGGCGGTTGGGCGATGTAGATGTGCCCTCCGTCGATGAGTCCGCGGTACTGCCGGTAGAAGAAGGTGAGCAGGAGAGTACGGATATGCGACCCGTCAACGTCGGCGTCGGTCATGATGATTATCGTGTGGTAGCGAAGCTTTTCGAGCGAGGTCTCTTCGTCGCCGATACCGACGCCGAGCGCGGTTATCATCAGACGTATCTCTTGCGAGGATAGAATCTTGTCGAGCCGGGCCTTTTCTACGTTGAGTATCTTGCCGCGCAAGGGGAGGATGGCCTGGTTACGGCGGTCGCGGCCCTGTTTTGCCGAACCGCCGGCCGAATCACCCTCTACCAGATAAAGCTCGCTCTTTGCCGGGTCGCGCTCCTGACAATCAGCCAGCTTGCCGGGAAGGGCCGCACCATCGAGCGCCCCCTTGCGGCGGGCAAGTTCCTTGGCCTTGCGCGTGGCGATACGCACGCGCGCCGCCTCCACGCCCTTGGATACGATACGGCGGGCCTCGCCGGGGTTCTGCTCGAGGAAGGCGGAGAAGCTCTCGTTGACCAGCGCCTCGACGAGACCCCTTACATCGCTATTGCCGAGCTTGGTCTTGGTCTGCCCCTCGAACTGCGGCTCTGGCACCCGCACGGATATGACCGAAGTCAGCCCCTCGCGCACGTCGTCACCGTCGAGACTGTTTTGGTCCTTACTGAACAGCCCATTACCCGTAGCGTGGGAGTTAATCGTACGCGTGAGAGCGGCCCTGAAGCCGCTTAAATGTGTCCCGCCCTCGATGGTGTTGATGTTGTTGGCAAAGCTGAAGACGCTCTCGGCGTAACCGTCATGCCACTGCATCGCAATCTCCATCTCGACCCCGTTGCGCTTGCCCGACAGGTAGACGACCTTTTCGTTGACGACCGTCTTGGCTTGGTTGAGATGCTCTACAAAAGAAACAATGCCGCCCTCGTAGAAGTACTCCTGGCTTTTTCCCCCCTCGCGCTCGTCCTCGAGTGTGATTCTCACTCCGCGGTTCAAGTAGGCAAGTTCGCGGAGCCGGCTCGAGATGGTCCCGAAGCTATACGACGTTGTTTCGAAGACCTCGGTATCGGGCTTGAAGTTGACGATGGTCCCGGTGCGGGTGGTCTTGCCGACGGGCTTGAGGGCCCCCGTACGTTTGCCGCGCTTGTAAGCCTGTTTGTAGACCTTGCCGCCACGGTGAATCTCTATTTCGCAATGCTCCGACAGAGCGTTTACGACGGACACACCGACACCGTGGAGGCCGCCCGAAACGGTATAGGAGCCCTTATCGAACTTCCCGCCGGCATGCAGGCGGGTCATGACGACCTCGGCCGCTGAGACCTTTTCGGTGGGATGTTTATCGACCGGCACACCGCGGCCGTTGTCGGTGACCGTGATGCTATCGTCTACATGAATCTCGACCTCGATCTCGGTGCAATGGCCGGCCATGGCCTCATCGATGGAGTTATCGACGACCTCGAAGACAAGGTGATGGAGACCGCGCTGGGCAGTGTCGCCGATGTACATGCTCGGGCGCTTGCGAACGCCATCGAGCCCCTGGAGCACCTTTATCTTGTCGGCTGAGTATGAG
>JAYGCK010000124.1:0-12065 GCA_046583395.1 Deltaproteobacteria bacterium | reverse complement strand
TGATAGCGCCACGCGACCCCGGGCGTCCCAACTGGATGGACAGTGGCGGACGTCTCGAAGGCATGATGCTGCTCCGTTGGTGCCTAGCCGGCCAGAGCCCCCCGATCCCCCGTTGCGAGACCTTCAAGCTCGACCAATAAGACTTCCGGTCGGCTAAGCTTCGACTTCCGTGGGTACCGAGAAGCGCCGCCGGTACCCGGCGTAACGCTCGCGCTCGGAGGCCAGGTCCAAGCCGGTCTCGGCAAAACTATAATCGTGGCCGCCAGCCGGCCGCTTGCCGGCCAGATGGCCGCGGATAGCTGCGCCGGCCTGCTCGGACAACTCCGTGCCCAATCCTTGGTAGACCCCCGCGATTGCGGCCAGGGGGTCTGCGACAAGGTCGGCGTGGACCAGGTCGGTCACGCGGTCCTGCGGAACCGACCCGTCGTCGCGAAGGCGCATCGAACGCTCGACCAGATATCCGTAGCCCATCGACATGGTCGCAACCACGGCATCGTAATCGACCTCGTCGCTGTGCATCCATTGGAGCGTCGCCATCAGGTTGCACAGCGAGCCCAGGACCTTGAGTGGGTCGCGGTGGGTCACCACAATCCGCGCGTCCGGGTAGACCGACAGCAGCGCCGGTAAATGGTTCAGGTGCGAGGGGGCCTTCAGCACCCAGCGCCCGCCGGGGTTCTTCCACTGCAAGAGCTTGAGAAAATCGCGGTGATACTCGTAGAGACCGGTGAAGTCCTGGCCGGCCATCCACATCGCATAGCCCGGTACCTTGTAGTTGCCGATGAACATCTCGGTCCGCAGTTCGTGGGCGAAGATGAAGATGCACTCGCTCGGCAGGTCCCCGGCGTTCTCGTGCATGGCGCCGAACTCGGGAACCGCCAGTTCCATGACGCCGATTTCCTTGTGCGCAACTGCGATTCTGGGATCGGTCGCATAGCTAACTCGCTCGGGCGGTGGAACCGGATACATCATCTCCCAAAGCAAGGGAGCCCGGTGCGCCGGGTCCTTCCACAACAATTCGTGGACTATGGTCGTCCCGGTACGCGCCAGGCCGGTCACAAACACCGGCTCACAAATCTGCTGGTCGCGAATCTCCGGATGGCGCTTGAACAGGTCGTGGACCCGCAGGCGGCTCTCGAGCACACGCTGCAGTTCGGCACGCGCGCGCAGGCGCCCGAACAGGTTGAGAGCGGCCTCGTCCTCTAGCGAGCCTAGGAGCACGGAAAGACCCTCGCGGAAACCGTCGCCGCCGAAGTCGTCGAGACCGGTGGCCTGGCGGGCCGACTCGAGCAGCGAATCCTGGTCCAAGGAGACCAGCGCGGCCGGACCACCGCGGCCGTGGCCCAAGGAATTGAGACTATCTAACCAGTCGGGTCTTGGGGGCGGCTTCCAGGCCACGGAACAAAGATCAGCGTTTTACGATTACGGCCGAACCGTGGCCGAACAGCCCTTGATTGACGGCCAGCCCCACGCTGGCGCCCTCTACCTGGCGTCCGGTGGCCTGGCCGCGGACCTGCCAGGTAAGCTCGCAGACCTGGGCTATCGCTTGAGCGGGCACGGCCTCTCCGAAGCAACCCAGCCCTCCGCTGGGATTGACGGGGATGGAACCGCCGAGGCTGGTCGCGCCGTCATTCAAGAGACGTTCGGCGCCGCCCGGGTCGCAGAGTCCGATGTTCTCGTACCAGTCCAGTTCGAGTGCAGTCGACAGGTCGTAGACCTCGGCAAGGTCGAGGTCCTCGGGGCCCAGCCCGGCCTCTTCATAGGCCGCACGCGCGATGGAATCCCTAAAGGGCACCGCCGGAACATCGACCGCGGCGGCCGAGTCGGTCGAGAAGTTGGGCATCTCTATCACCGTGTTTGGGTAGCTTGGCGTGATTGTGGCCGCAGCGACCAGCCGCACGGGGTTGCTGGCGTGCTTGCGCGCGAACTCCATGCTCGACAGGACGACCGCGGCACCGCCGTCGCTGGTCGCGCATATGTCGAGCAGATGCAGCGGGCTGGCGACCAACGGTGAGGCCAGAACATCTTCGGCCGTCACCTCCTTCTTATAGCGAGCGTTTGGGTTGGATAGCCCGTGCCGCGAGTTCTTTACCTTGACCTGGGCGAAGTCCTCTTGGGTGGAACCGTACAGGTCCATGCGCCGCCGGGCGTATAGACCGAAATAGGTGGGATTGGTCGCGCCCATCAAACGGAAGCGCAACCAGTCGGGGTCGTCGGGACGTTCCCCATTGCTGGGGGCCAGGAAGCCTTTCGGCGTCGTGTCGGCGCCGACGGCCAGCGCAACCTCGCACTTGCCCGAGAGTATCTGAGCGCGCGCTATATCGACGGCCTGGGTGCCGCTGGCACAGGCCCCGTAAGAGCTCGACACCTGGGCGCCGGTCCAGCCCAGTGCCTGCGACATCGTCGCACCGGCGACATAACCCGGATAGCCGTTCCTTACGGTGTCGGCGCCGGCCACATAACCGATGTCCTGCCACTCGAGTCCGGCGTCGGCCAGTGCGACATTGGCGGCCTCGACCCCGTATTCGGCAAAATTGCGCCCCCACTTCCCCCAGGGGTGCATGCCGACACCAAGTACCGCTACCTCTCTATCCATTGTCGATCCTCCAGATCCAGGTCAGATACTCATGCTCGTCGTCCTCGTAGAGCGGTGCAACATCCATGACCATCCCCATGCCAACCTCGAGCTCTTCGACCGTGGTACCCCCGGCTACCTGACCGAGGATGACGACCTTCTCTTCTGCCAGTTCGACCGCGGCTATGGCGAAGGGCTCGTAGGGGTCGGTCCTGGGAATGTAGGGCGGTGGCGGCTGATACTGGGCGTCGGTATACGACCACAGGGTCCCGCGACGCCCCAGCTCGACCTCCTCGAACTCACGTCCGTTGCACAGGGGGTTGCGGCAAAAGAAGCTCTCGCGTGGGAAGAAGTAGCTCCCGCATTTCCTGCAGCGCCCACCTATCAGGCGGGGGTCATCGTCAACCGTGAACCAGCCCTCGATGGCGGGTGCTCTGTCCTTTCCGGCCATGGCCTCTGTCATCCTCCGTTCGAAAGTCTCTGCCGGGCCATGTCGCGGAGCACGAACTTGGTGACCTTCCCAGACGCGTTCATAGGCAGCTCCTCGACGAACTCCACGTATCTCGGAACCTTGTAGTTGGCCATCCGCTCCCGGCACCACCCTATGACGGCCTTCTCGTCGAACCCGCCGGTAGCCGCCCCCGAGGTCACGAGATAGGCCATGCCGACCTCCCCCATCCTCTCGTCGGGCACTCCTATAACGGCGGCCTGAACGATGTCCTCGTGCTCGACCAAGGTGCTTTCTATCTCGGCCGGGTAACAGTTGAACCCGCCCATGATGAACATGTCCTTTATGCGGTCGGTGATGCGGATATAACCGCGCTCGTCCATCACGCCCACATCGCCGGTATGAAGCCAGCCATCGGCGTCGATCGAGGCACGGCTTGCCGCCTCGTCCTCGAAATAGCCCTGCATGACGTTGTAACCACGGATGACGATTTCTCCCGATCCGCCGCGGGCGACCTCGTCGCCCTTGTCGTCCACACAAAGCACCTCCACGTCGGGAATGGCACGCCCGGAGGTCGTGGCGATGGTCTCGGGGTCGTCGTCGTGCCGGCACATCGTGGCCAACCCGCAGGCCTCGGTCAGTCCGTAGGCCGTGACCACGGTCTCGAAACCCAGTTCGTCGCGCATGCGGTGTATGAGGCTGACCGGAATGGCCGCCGCACCCGTTACCGCCAGCCTCAGACACGAGATGTCGAAGTCGGCCAATCGCGGGTCGGCAAGAATGCTTTGGTAGATGGCCGGCGGGCCGGGCAGAACGCTGACCCTGTCCTCCCCTATCCGCTCGAGTATGCGAGCCACGTCGAACACGGCCTCGGGCAACGCGGTGGCGCCGCGCATGATGCAGGAGAGCCAACCGGCCTTGTAACCGAAGGAGTGAAAGAAGGGATTGACAATCAGATAGCGGTCGCCCCGGCCTAGACCGACCAGCTCGGTCCACACTTCGAAGGCGCGGATGTTTTGACCGTGGCCGCAGACCGCGCCCTTGGGCTTACCCGTGGTCCCCGAGGTAAACATGATGTCGGCCGGGTCGCTGGCCGTGACCGAGGCCGAACGGTCGGCGGCGGTTCCGGCATCGGTCCGCCCGGCGTCCGCAATGAAGTCCCCCCAAGTCCTGCAACCGTCTTCCAAAACGCTATCGCTACGCAGACAAACGACGGCCTCCAGATCGGCCAGGTCCCGGCAGGGCCTTCCTTGGCCCGGCCCGCCCGAGGTCTCCACCAGCATGTCGGCGTAACGGACGCCGAGGAACTCATCCATCGTGATGAGCAGACGCGCCCGGCTCTTGCCCAGCACGTAAGCGGCCTCGGGACCCTTCAGTCTGGTGTTCAATGGCACCAACACGGCTCCCGCAGCGTGCGCCCCGACCGCCGCCACCACCCACTCCCAGAGATTGGGCGCCCAGATGGCCACACGGTCACCCTTTTCCACACCGGCGGTGATAAAGGCGCGGGCGGCCTCGGTGCAGGCAAGTGCCAGGTCTTCGAAGCTGAGCCGTCCGGCCCCGTCCTCGATGGCGGTAGCAGAACCGAAGCTCCGGGCTGCACCCTCGACGAGCGCGGGTATTGTGGGTCCAAGACCGGTCATTGTCCGAGAAAGGGAAGGTAGTCGTCGAGCGCCCGCATGACCACCGGGGCCGGCGCCGGCGGCAAGCGGAGTGCGACTTCGGTTATGCCGATAGAACGGTAGTGGTCGAGCTTGGCCTCGTCGGGCACGACCCCGACCGCTACCACTCGGAGCCCGCCTGGGTCGCGACCGGCCGCCTCCATGGCCTCGTGAAGCCGGGGCAACGCTTCGGCCACTCCGGCACCGCCTATCGGCATCCAGCCGTCGGCGTATTCGGCTATGTGGGCGAACATCTTTGGGCCGGCCGCACCGCCTATAAGAACCGGCGGGCGGGGACGCTGTACCGGCTTTGGCCAGGACCAACTGGGCTCGAAGTGAACCCGCTCGCCGTCGAACGCGGCCTCTTCGCAAGACCACAGTTCTTCGATGGCCAGCATTTTCTCACGGACCAGCTCGCGGCGCTCCCGGAACTCGACGCCGTGGGTGGCCATCTCTTCCTTGTTCCAACCAAAGCCGATGCCGAACACCAGACGTCCGTCCGAGACCAAGTCCACAGTCGCCGCAACCTTGGCGGTGACCACCGGGTCCCTTTGGGCCAGCAGGCAGACCGCCGTACCCAAACGTATGCTATCGGTAACGGCCGCGGCCGTGGCTAACGCAACGAAGGGGTCGAGCGTCCGCTTGTACTCTTCGGGCAGGACCGCCTCGCCGGTGGGCGCCGGAGTCAGCCGGCTGACCGGTATGTGGGTGTGCTCCGGAAGGTAGAGAGAACTGAACCCGCGCGCCTCGGCCTCGCGCGCCAGTTCGGGAACCGACATCGACAGGTCGGTCGAGAATATCGTAAGGCCGATGTCCACGACTGAGAAAAGGAACCGCCTCTTGCCGAGAACCCGGCAACGTTGACAGCCAGCCCACCCTTTCATAGGTTTCTCACCACATCCAGGCGGCCGGGCCGGCCACCCGGTACCCGTCAATGATGACCCGATAAATTGGACCTACGCTTTAGCAAAGAGGACGAGAAGTTTCGCCAAGAGGTCGCCCAGTGGATGACCGACAACCTTTGCGGTGACTACGAATCGCTCAAGGGACGTGGCGGCCCCGGTGACGAGGGCGCTCTCGTCGACGAGCGCCGGGCCTGGGAACGCCACATGGCCGCCTCCGGTTGGACCTGCGTCGGCTGGCCGATCGAACACGGCGGCCGCGGTCTGCCGCTCATGCAACAGGTCATATTCTTCGAAGAATACGCGCGGGCGGGCGGGCCGGGCAGGCTCGGACATATCGGCGAAGGGTTGGCCGGTCCCACCATCATCGCCTTCGGTAACGACGAGCAAAAGAAACGCTTCCTGCCGGGCATCGTCGCCGCCGAACAGGTGTGGTGCCAAGGCTATTCCGAGCCCAATGCGGGCTCCGACCTGGCCAACGTCCAAACCAAGGCCGAACTGATCGATGGCCAGTGGATAATCACCGGCCAGAAGGTCTGGACCTCCTGGGCCGAGTGGTCCGAGTGGTGCTTCATGATATGTAGGACCGAACCGGGCTCCGAACGTCACCACGGGCTGTCCTACTTGCTGGTCCCGATGAAACAGCCGGGCGTCGAGATTCGCCCTATCCTACAAATGACCGGCGATTCGGAGTTCAGCGAGGTCTTCTACGAAGCTGCGACCACCGAGGCCGGCAACGTGGTCGGCCAACCCGGCGACGGCTGGCGGGTGGCGATGGGAACGCTGGCCTTCGAACGCGGCGTCTCCACGCTTGGCCAACAGTTGGCCTTCCAGAACGAACTCGACGCAATCTTCGAGGCCGCGCGCAAGAACGGCAAGTCAGAGGACCCGGTAATGCGGCAGCGCCTGGCCGACGCCTGGATAGGACTTCGCATCATGCGCTACAACACGCTTCGCATGCTCAGCAACCAGGAGGCCGATCTGACCCGCGAAGCGCTTATCTTCAAGCTCTATTGGGCCACCTGGCACCGCGAGCTAGGCAAGCTGGCCATGGACGTGCTCGGAGCGGCCGGCGAGATAAGCGAGGGCGAGCCCTACCAACTCTCGGCCCTTCAGCGTATGTACCTGTTCACGCGGGCCGACACGATCTACGCCGGGACCAACGAGATACAACGAAATATCATTGCCGAACGGGGACTGGGGCTGCCACGCGAACCCCGTCCGTCCTGAACGCCCGGCGAGGAGACCCATCATGAGCAAGACCGTACCGGAATACCCCACAGCCAAGGACCTGTTGGCCGGCAAGACCGTTCTCATAACTGCCGCGGCCGGAACCGGCATTGGCTTTTCCGCCGCCCGCCGCTGCACCGAAGAAGGCGCCACCGTGATGATAAGCGACCTCCACGAACGCCGTCTGGGCGAGGCCGCCGACGAGATAGAGAGGCTGTGCGGCCGCAGGCCGGCGACACAACTGGCAAGTGTCACCGACCAGACCCAGGTCGACGCGTTGGTCGAGGCGGCCATAGGCGCGCTCGGTCACATAGACGTGCTCATCAACAATGCCGGCCTGGGCGGAACCGCCAACGTTGTCGACATGACCGACGAACAATGGGCCGCGATTCTGGATGTGACGCTGACCGGGACCTTCAGGATGAGCCGTGCGGTGCTCGGCCACATGTATGAGCGCGAGCAGGGCGCAATCGTCAACAACGCATCGGTGCTGGCCTGGCGCGCCCAGGCCGGCCAATCGGCCTACGCCGCGGCCAAGGCCGGCGTCGGTGCGCTCACGCGCTCGACCGCCATCGAGGCCGCCGAGCACGGTGTCCGCGTCAACGCGGTGTCACCCAGCCTGGCCATGCACAAGTTCTTGTCCAAGGCGATACCGCAGGACACCCTCGACGAGCTGGTCGAACTCGAGGCCTTCAAGCGCAGTGCCGAAACCTGGGAAGTGGCCAACGTGATGGTCTTCCTGGCCAGCGACTACGCCTCTTACATGACCGGCGAGGTTATCGCGGTTAGCAGCCAGCACCCCTGACGGGTGCCGCCCCGGTCAGGCCGCGTAGTAGCGGCTAATCGTGTCGGCCACGCAGACCGGCTTCTCGCCGCCCTCGGCCTCGATGGTCACACGCACGGTGGCCTGTACGGCACCGCCGCCGACCTCTTTTACCTCGACCAACTCGGCGCCTCCGCGAATGCGCGAGCCCACCGGCACGGGAGCCGGGAAACGGACCTTCTCGGTTCCGTAATTGATGCCCATCGATATGCCCGACACATGTACTATCTGAGGCAGCATCATGCTCACCAGCGACAGCGTCAGATAGCCGTGGGCTATGGTCGTTCCGAAGGGGCCGTTCTTGGCCGCCTCGGGGTCGACATGTATCCACTGATGGTCACCAGTGGCGTCGGCAAAGGTGTTTATGCGCTCCTGGTCGACATCCATCCACTCGCTGTATCCGAGGTGTTTGCCAATCGAGCCTTCGAGCTCGGCCGGGCTGCTGAAACTGGTTGCCATCGGTGTCCCTCCTTGCGGCAAGCACGCCGCAGGGACGGAAGCTACAAGATTGACCGGGCACATGCCAGACCCGGCCTGGCCATCCCCGGTCTTGGGACCTAGTATCGGGGCGTGTCTCTCCAACTGTCAGATATAAGCCGCAGACCGGACGGCAGGCCGGCCCAGGTGCCCGGGGCCTTAACCGCCAACCTACGCTCGACCGTCGGGGCTTTGGCGGAAGCTAGCGCCTCGACCGCACTCGACCGTCTCGACGGCGCCACGTTGTTGACCGAACGAGCCGAACTTACCGGTTGGAAGGCCGCGGCCACGGTCTCGGCCGGCGGCAGCTGCCGCTTGCTCGAATGCGGCAACGGCGAGGAAGGCAAGAAGGACACCAAGGAATGGATAGCGGTCAATCTCGCGCGCGCCGATGATTGGCGAAGCCTCGATGCGTGGCTCGATGCGGCCGGTCCCTGGGACTGGCCACAGGTGGCCCTTGCGGTGGCCCAAAAACCCGCCGCATGGCTGCTCGAACGCGCAGCCCTGCTCGGCATGGCCGTGGCCGCTGTGGCCACATCCGAGGACACCCGGCCCAAGTGGACGGTCCCGGTCCCATCCTCGCGGGTAGGCAGACCACGGGTCCTCGACCTCTCCTCTCTTTGGGCCGGTCCGCTGGCCGCCCGCCTGTTACGTCTGGCAGGGGCACAAGTGACCAAAATCGAGAGCAGCGGCCGTCCCGACGGTGCCCGCTTGGGCGACCCGCGCTTTTACCGGCTGCTAAACGAGGGCAAGGCCGAGGTCTCGCTCGACCTCAGCAGTTCGGCGGGACGCAACGAACTGCTTCGTCTCATCGGTCAGTCCGATATCGTCATCGAGTCTTCGCGGCCGCGGGCGATGAAGCAACTGGGCATCGATGTCGAAGAGCTTGTGGCCGCGCGCCCGGGGCTCAGTTGGATATCAATCACCGGCTACGGCCGTAGCGGCAAGGACGGCGCCAGGATCGCATTCGGCGACGATGCCGGCGCGGCCGCAGGCCTTGCCGACCTGATGGGCAAGCTCAACGACAGCGTCCCTCTCTTCTGTGGCGATGCCATCGCCGACCCGCTGACCGGGACATGCGCCGCGCTGGCCGCGCAGGCGGCCTGGGCACGCGGCGGCGGCCTGGTCGAACTGCCGCTCAGCACGACCACCGCCGCAATGCTCGGCTGAGCGGTCTAGGCAACCACCGCTAGGCCGGAAAGACCCCGGACGTTGCTCGAGTGCATCCACTCGACACCCGCCTCGTCGATGGAATAGTCGGGATAGCGTGAGAGGAACTCGCCGAGCGCAATCCTCGATTCCAACCGGGCCAGTGCCGCCCCGAGGCAGGAGTGGATTCCGTAGCCAAGCGCCAGGTGCATCTCGACCTTGCGTGTTACCTTATACTCGTCGGGGTCTTCGAAACGACGATGGTCGCGCCCGGTCGCGCCGTTGATGAGCATCACCCGTGCGCCCACCGGCAGTGTGCAACCGTGCAGCTCTACCTCGGCCGTGAGCGTACGGCCCTGATAATGCGACGGCGGGTCAAAACGCAGTGTCTCCTCTACCGCCCCGGGGAGCAGCGCGGGGTCGGCGACCAGCAGGCTTCGCTGGTCGGGGTATCTCCACAACCAGTAAATGGCAGTGGCCAGCAACTTGGTCACGGTCTCGTTGCCCGCCGTGGCCAGCAGGTTGGCAAAGGTCTTTATCTCGTAACGGCTCAGCCGTTCCCGGCCGCCGTCTTCCCCGACTATCTCGGCGACAATGAGCGCTGATAGGAGGTCCCCGGCCGGTCTGCGTTCCTTCTCTTCGACCAAGCGCTCGAAGTAGTCGTGGAGGCCCACCAGGGCCTTCAAGGCACGCTCGGGCGGCTCGGGTCTGCCGGGCTCACGGTGCAGGACATCGTTCGACCAGCCGCGCACCATGTCCCGGTCGGCGGCCGGAATACCGAGCATCGTGCTAATCACATCCATCGGCAGCTTGGCCGTGAATTCGGCGACCACATCGAAACCTTCCCGCCCGTCGAGGCCGTCCAGATAACCGACGGCTATACGGCGTATCTCGGGCTCGAGTTCACCGATGCGACCAGGGGTAAAGACCTTCGAGACCAGATTGCGGTAACGGGTCTGCTTGGGCGGGTCCATGAAAATAATCATGGTGTCGGACAGTTCCGAGCCCATCAGCTCGAGCACCGTGCCTTCGGCCGAGCTGTAGGTCTTCCAATCGACCAAGGCGCGGTGGACATCGTCGAAACGGGTGAGCGCCCAGAACCCAAGCCGCTGGTTGAAGTAGGCCGGCGCCTCGTCCTGGAGCCGGCGGTAGACCGGATAGGGGTCGCGGTCGAGCTCGTAAGAAAAGGGGTCGTATTCGAGCGCTCTGGTCATCGCAGTCCCCTAGCCGGCTATCTCGTCCACCAGACCCCAGGCTAAAGCCAGCGCGCCCGGCACCCGAACGCCGGTGATGGCCATGTACGCCAAACGTTGGCGGCCTATCCTTCTCAAGATGCTCACCGTGCCGCCGGCACCCGGGACCAGCCCCATGCCAAGCTCGGGAAGTTCGAAGAAACTGTCGGGGGCCGCCACCACCCGGCCCGCAAAGGCCGCCAGCTCTATGCCCGCACCCACCGCAGCCCCATGCACGCGAAACTCTATCCGATCGCGCATACTGTCGACCAGACGGCCGACATTCCTGGTTGAACGGACCGCATGAGCAGTGGCGGGGTCATCCAAGGTCCCGAACTCGCCGAGGTCGCCGCCCGAACAAAAATCAGAACCACGTCCGCTCACCAGGACCCGGTCGACCGTGGGGTCGCGCAGGGCAAGGTCGAGCGCACCGGCAAGCGCATCGCGCATGGCCTGCGAGAAAGCATTGCGGCGCTCGGAACGGTTGAGTTCGAGGCGTAAACAGTTGCCCTCCCGGCTGAGCAAGAGCGGCTGTTCATCCTCCCCTTGGCCGGCACTATCGACCGACCCCGGGTTGGCCCCGGCCCAAGCGGCGAACTCGGGCCCGGACTGCAGGGTCGAATAGGCCAATGATTCGGCCAACAGACCGTCGATGAGACCGCAACCGGCGTTGTGGCGAAGAAGTTGTACCAGGGTCATCGTAGCCAGTGGCTTGGCGGCGATGCGTGACAGGACCATCTCTAGTTCTTCATCAGAGGCCACCACCAGGTCGAGACATGAGGCCAAGCGCGCGCTTGCCGTTTGCCCGGCCATCCCTTGGGAAGCGGCCAGGCCGACGCTCGGGCAGGCAAGCCCGGCCAGGCGCGACCCGGCCGCCCCGAGGCGTGGGTCATCAATGGCCACACCGTCGTCGCGGGCAAGGTCGACCACGAAGGCCGAATGGTCTCCGAACGGAGAATGTTGTTCCTGACTATCTGGGTCGGAGAGCCTGGCCAGCGCTTCGCCCAACGCGAAACCGGCAACTGGCGGTGATGCGCTTACGCCCGGCCCTCCGTGAGTTCGGCCTTGACCTTGCGGCGCAGCAACTTGCCGGTCTCGTTGTAGGGAAGCTCGTCACGGAACTCGACCAGTTCGGGCATCCGCGACGATCTCAAATGAGACCTCACCCACTCCTTGACCTCATCGGCGGCAAGTGCGGCTCCCGGGTGGCGTACTATGACGGCTGCCACAGCCTCGCCCCATTGCTCGTCGGGAATGCCGACCACGGCACAGTCGGCTACCGCGGCGTGCTCGAGCAGGGTGTCCTCTATCTCACCCGGCGAGAGGTTCTCACCACCGCGAACGATGACGTCGTCGATGCGGCCTTCGATGAACAGGAAGCCACCGTCGTCGAGACAACCCCCGTCGCGGGTCGGGAACCAGCCGTCGCTGCCGACCAGGCTACCGCGACCGAGGTATTCGCCCGACACCTGCTCGCCGCGCACGTATATCTCGCCGCCGACACCGGCCTCGACCGCCTTGCCCGCTTCATCGCGTATCTCTATCTCGACCGCGGGCAAGGGGCGGCCGAC
>JAYGCK010000087.1:0-28360 GCA_046583395.1 Deltaproteobacteria bacterium | reverse complement strand
GGCCATAATAAAACCAACTCCTGCAGCTGGACCATTTATGGCAGCAATGATCGGTTTAGGTAAGGTGGGAAAGTAGCTGAAACCTCCGTCAAAACCTTTTACATTATTAGCTGCGTAATTTCTTTCTTCAGCAACAACTTGCTCGCATCGAGAATATGCCGTGTGCCATCGACGTTTACCGCACGCGCCAGCCCTGGGTCGGCTCCCGCAGTCGGCACGAAGGCGATTCCGGCCAGGTGAAAGATGCCGTCGGGCCGCACCGAACCTATGGCTTTTTCGACCGCATCGGGGTCGCGAATGTCGCAGGCCAGCGCGGCCTCCCCGGTAAGGTCCAGGGCGATGGCCTCGTGTCCCTCGGCTTCGATCTGCCGGCACAGATGCGTCCCCGCAAATCCGAGCCCCCCGCTGACCACGAACCGCACCCTCAGTCACCCGTACGGCCGTAGCGGTCCTCCAGGCGAACGACATCGTCGAGCTCAGGGGTCGAGGCCTCGAGAAGCTCGACATCGACCGGCGCCTCAAAGCGGTGTCTGAGACCGGGCGTGATGTGGAAACACTGGCCGCGTTCCAGTTCAATCGTCGATTTTGGGCCGTCGCCATCGGCGACATGAAGGACCAGCGTGCCCGACAGCACGTATATCGTCTCCTCTTTGACCTCGTGGTACTGGTAACTGAGCGCCTCACCTGCGTTGATGTGCAGGAGCTTGCCCACATAACGCCCGGTCTCGGCCCAAATCAGTTCATAGCCCCAGGGCTTGTCCACCTTGCGCGGGGAGATTCCTGACGGTTCATCGCTCATCATCGTTCCTTTTTTAGCGGCCCTGGCCGCCTAGACCTCGCCGCCATCGGCGAGACGCTCCCCGTAAAGACGTTCGTAGAACTCCAGGTACTCGCCGGTCTTGATTCTCTCCCACCAAGCCCGGTTTTCGGCATACCACTCGACGGTCGTAGCCAAGCCTTCCTCAAAACCGACCATTGGCGCCCAACCAAACTCGTCGGCGATACGGCTGGCGTCGAGTGCGTAACGCCGGTCGTGGCCGGGCCGGTCGTTGACCGGTGATATCAGGCTCTCGGGCTTTCCTGCAGCCCCGAGTATGGCACGGCAGACGTCCATGTTGCTGCGGTCGCCACGGGCACCCACGTTATAGACCTCGCCGGAGCGGCCGCGCCTAAGAACCAGGTCGATGGCCCGGCAATGGTCGTCCACATGAATCCAATCGCGGACGTTCAGTCCGTCCCCGTACAACGGCAAGGGCTGGTCGGCAAACGCGTTGGTGATGAACAAAGGGACGAGCTTCTCGGGAAACTGCCTGGGACCGTAATTGTTGCCGCAACGGGTAATGACGAGGTCCAACCCGCGGCGGAACGCGGCCAGGACGATCATGTCGGCGGTGGCCTTGGAGGCCGCATAGGTGCTCGAGGGCCGGAGCGGGGCCTGTTCGTCGGTGCGGGCCGGAGCTTCGATGCTGCCGTAGACCTCGTCGGTCGAGACCTGGACCATGCGTAACCCCGCGGCCGCCGCAGCTTCGGCCAGAACCACCGCACCACCAATGTTGGTCGATATGAAGGGCTCGGGCTGGCCAATGCCACGGTCAACATGGCTCTCAGCGGCAAAATTGACCACGGCGTCACAGCCCTCCAGGGCAGCGGACACGGCTGCCTCATCGGTGACCGAGCCCTTCACAAAGCTGAAGCTCGGGTCCGCACGGCACTCCTCCAGATTTTCGAGATTGCCCGCGTAGGTAAGCACGTCGAAGGCGACCACCTCCGAACCCGCTCCGGCCAACAGTTGGCGGACGAAGGCCGACCCGATAAAGCCGGCGGCACCGGTCACACAGACCTTCACCAGCCCGACCTCATAAAGGACGCTTCACTGGCATGGATGCCCTCGAGCGAGGGCCGGAGGGTGGAAAAGATAGAGCTGCCCAGGTCTCCGAGCCCGGAAAGCTCGACAAGAACACGCAGTTGGCCCTCGTCGGGATTCACACGTTCAACGTAACCGATATCGAGCGCCCAGCAGTCGCAGCTCGAACCGATTTTCACGCCGGCCGCCCGCTCGACGAACTCATCACCGGCAAGATCATAGCGGCCGGACAGCGCGATACCGACCCGTGACATGAGCGGAACATCTATACGCCCCTCGGCCGATTCGAGAAGGCCACCGCGCACATAGCGGTAGGCAAGAGCGAGACTGCTGCCGCCGTTGTCGAGACCGGGAAGCGCGATGTCGTGCAGACCGAGAGAAGCGATGGCGCCGGTGAGCATGTCGGAACCGAGGTTATATGAGGCCAGGGTGCGTATGGACAACCGCTGCGAGGGCGATGCGCGGACGGCCATATCGACGTCGGAAAAATGGTCGTCAATAACCCGCTCGTCCAGGTCATAGCTTTGCGACAAGGAGACCGCGGCCAGTTCTTTTCGTTCTCCCCCGGCCGGACCCGACAACAGACGGGAACCGAAGCCGTAACGGAACACCGTGCCGCCATCGACGCGGTCGAGGGCGTCGTAGAGCGGGAGGTCACTGTCTCCGCTCGGCGAAGTGTAACGCAACCCCGCGAACGGCCGTACCGTATGTCTCAGGTCACCGAAGGAACGGGCCAGCGACAGGCTGGCATCGGCCCCGAAGGAACCTATGAAACGGACCGGGTCGTCGGCCACCGCGCTCGCGCCGCCCGGCACCGTCGCTCCGGCCGCTTCCATCCGGTAGGCGGCCACCCGGCCCTTGCCCCACAGACGCAGTGAAGCAGCCCGGCCGGGCAGCACAGGCCGTTCGGCTCCGAGCGTGACCAGCAGCCGCTCACCATCGCTGCCCCTGCCCCTCCTGAAAGCATCGGCACGCAGGTCGGCGGTGAGGGCGTAGGCGCCCAGGGAACGGTCGATGGAGGCCCAATAACGGGCCGGGTTCTGCAATGTAAGGCCTTCATCGCCGACCAGGTCGCGGTACCCCAACATTTGTGCGCCGAAGCTGGTAAACCCGCGCGAGGAGACCAGCCCCACACGCGCATCGGTATAACGCAGGCTCCGTTCGAGCTGGCGCAAACGACCACGCTCGGCGTCCGAGGTCACCTCGCGCAGATACAGGTCGTCGGTGACCACGAGCAGGTCGGCATACAGCGAGGTGGAGGGTGACAAACGTTGACGGTGGACAAGGTCGAGCTTGCCACGGTTGTCGCCGGCCTTCTTGCCCACGAACAAAGGCGACACGATGCCCGAGGCCCGGCCCCGGACCTGCTCGTTGACATACGCAAGTTCGACCCGTCCGTGCCGGGACCTGTCGGGATGGTAGCGATACTCCAGCCCGACGCCCATACGCGCCTCGGTCTCTATCTTTGCGATCAGCGTCGCGTCACTGTGCTTGTCGATGGCCCAGTACAAGGGTTGGTAGAAAGTGAACCCCCGTTCGTTGGAGGTCCCGAAGTGCGGGACCAACAGACCCGAGTGCCGGTGACGGCGGGTCGGAAAGACCCCGTAGGGGAGGTAGACCAGTGGAACGCCCTTTACGCGGAACACGCCGCCACGAAGCCGGCCATAACCGTCGAGGTCGATATCGAGGGAATCGGCCGAAATATCCCAGTCGGGCCGCTTGCCCTCGGCGGCCATACAAGTGGTCACGTAGCCGTCGGTGATGCCGTATTCGAGCCCGAGTCGCTTCTCTACCGAAGCACCACCGAAACGGAGCCCCTCTTGCCTGTCCTCGATGAACACATCGGTAAAGGAGCCGGTCTCGTCGACGATTGACCAACGGCAGGCGGCCGCGCTGGCCGTCAGGTCCGGGGTCTCGAGCCGCAGAGGGCCGGTCACTTCGAGCTGGCCGGCCTCTTGTTCGTAGACCACCGAGCTGGCCTCGAAGCTGCTCTGTCCCCAGTTGACACGAACGTTGCCCTGGGCCGAAACCACCTTGCCGTCCTCGGCATAACTGACCGAGTCGGCCTCGACCGCGACCGGCCCGGCCCAGACTCGGCCGGTCGCCGGCACAAGGCCCACGGCCAGCAGGGCCGAGGCAAGCAACACCATGTGGACCCGGCGTCGTATCATGCGGCAAATGGGTCCGAACGACCGCTGGCCAGCTCGTAGAGCTCGGCCGAAAGAAAGACCGAGCCGGCCACGACCACCGTGCCTTTCTCGCCGGCGCGTTCGGTCGCGTAACTGAGCCCATCAGCGGCCGTATCAAAGGCCGACACCGGCACGAGCGTGGCCGGACCAGGGGGCACGAAGCTTTCCTTCATGAGCGTCGGGGACGCCGCCCGGGGCTGGTCCGGGCGGACCAGTACCGCCTCGTCGAAGAGCGGAACCAGGTGGTCGAGCATGGCGGACCAGTCCTTATCAGCCATCGCTCCAAAGACGAGCACGCGTGGCCCATCAGGGGCGATGTCAGCAAGCGCCCGCGACAGCGCAGCGGCGCCTTCCGGATTGTGCGCCGAATCGAGGATTAGTCGCGGTGCGTCCGAAACCGTTTCCAAACGCGCCGGCCAGCGCACGGCGGCAAGCCCACGGCGAACCGCGTCCTGGCCGACCCGGCCGCCCACGGCCCCCCTTCGCACCGCCTCACAGACCAGCGCGGCATTGTCTACCTGATGGGCGCCGGCCAGTCCGACCGAACGGGCCGCGTCGCATACCTCAAAATCTCTCCCCAACAGTCTAAGACGGGCGCCGACGGTAGCGGCTGCCGCCTCCAACTCCGCTAGGGCCTCGCTGGCGACCCGTCCGGCCAGCACCGTCATGCCCGCTTTCATTATACCTGCCTTCTCACGCGCTACCGCACCGAACGTGGTGCCAAGCTCGGCGCCGTGGTCGAGGCCAATCGAAGTAATCAGCCCCACCCGGCCATCGACCACATTGGTGGCATCGAGCCGGCCCCCGAGCCCGACCTCGACTATGGCCAAATCGACACCGGCCGCTACAAACTCCATCAGCGCCAGAACGGTGGCGATCTCGAAATAGGTAAGCTCCGCCCCGCTCGCTTCCATCGCGCCGCGAACCCGGTCGATCCCTAGAACGACCGCGTTTTCTCCGATAGCGCGGCCATCCACCCGAATGCGTTCGGTGAAGGAGCAAAGATGCGGCGAGGTATACAGGCCGGTACTGAGCCCGGCCTCGCGGTAGATGGAATCGAGCATCGCCGCGCTCGAGCCCTTGCCGTTGGTCCCGGCCACGTGAACGACCTCAAGGCGCTTGTGTGGACTGCCCAGCAGTTCGAGCACGGGAAACAAACGGTCGAGCCCGAGGCGCATGCCCCGGGCAGCATCGAGGCCATCGAGCCAGCCGAGCGTCGCCGCGTAGGACGCCGCCACCGCTAAAGCCCGGAACTTCCGTCCAAAGCGCGGCGCATGGACCCGACCAGTTCGCCTACGGCCCGGGCGGCCCCCGACGGACCGGCCTCGTCGATGGCACGGACCACCGCCGAACCGACGATGACGAGGTCGGCATAGCCGCCGACCTCGGCAGCCTGTTCGGGATTGGATATCCCAAACCCCACACCCACCGGCAGCCCGGTATTGCCGCGCACGGCCTCGACGGTCTTCGCAATCCCGGCCGGCGCACTGCTGCGCTCACCGGTAACCCCGGTCACCGACACGAAATACACGAACCCGCTGGCGACCTTGGCCACAGCGCCCATCCTCGCCTCATCGCTGGTCGGCGCCAGCAAGAAGATACGGTCGAGTTTTCTGGCGCGTGCGGCCTTGACCATCTCGCCGGCCTCCTCGGGGGGCAAGTCGACGACCAGAAGTCCGTCAACTCCGGCCGCGGCCGCGTCCGTGGCCAAGCGCTGGTGGCCGTAGCGAAAGAAGGGGTTGTAGTAACCAAACAGCACCACCGGCACCTCGGTGCGCGTACGTAGCCAGGACACGAGGTCGAGAACGGCCGGCAGCGAGGAGCCTGCGGCCAACGCACGCTGGCTGGCCGCCTGTATGGCTGGGCCGTCGGCCATAGGGTCGGAAAAGGGAACGCCAAGCTCGACCACATCCGCTCCGGCATCAACGGCGGCCAAAACCGCATCGCGCGTGGTATCAAGGTTCGGGTCACCGGCGCAGAAGTAAGGCACCAAAGCCGCACGCGACTGCGCCCCTGCCGCATCGATGGCCGTACGAATCCGCACTCAGACCTCGACGCCGAGCCGTTTGGCAACGGTCGGCATGTCCTTATCGCCACGCCCGGAGAGATTGACGACGATGACCTGGTCACGCCCCATGGCCGGAGCCTCACGAACCACGTGGGCCAGCGCGTGCGCGCTCTCGAGGGCCGGAATCACGCCTTCTAGCCTGGAAAGCAGCGAAAGAGCCTCGATGGCCTCGTCGTCGGTGGCAGAAGCATAGGTCGCCCGTCCGGTCTGGGCCAGCCAGGCGTGCTCGGGTCCGACACCGGGATAGTCGAGCCCGGGTGCTATCGAATGTGCCTCACGGACCTGGCCCAGTTCGTCCTGCAGCAGGTAACTCATGTTGCCGTGCAGGACCCCGACCTGGCCGCGCGACACCGAGGCCGAATGGGCACCGGCATCAAGCCCGCCACCGGCGGCCTCCACGCCCACCATCGCAACACCCTTGTCCTTTATAAAGGGGTGGAACAGCCCCATCGCATTGCTACCGCCGCCGACACAGGCGACCAGAAGGTCGGGCAAGCGCCCTTCGGCCTTGACGATCTGACGGCGTACCTCGCGGCCGATTACCGACTGAAAGTCGCGCACGATGACAGGATAGGGGTGCGGGCCCATGACGGAGCCGATTAGATAGTAGGTGCCTACCACGTTGGTCACCCAGTCGCGCATCGCCTCGTTGATGGCATCTTTGAGCGTCCGGCTGCCGCTGGCCACCGAATTGACCTCGGCACCCAGAAGCTTCATGCGGAATACGTTTAGCGCCTGGCGCTCGACATCGGCCGCGCCCATATAAATCTCGCAGTCGAAGCCCATCAGCGCGGTGACCGTGGCCGTTGCAACGCCGTGCTGCCCTGCCCCGGTCTCGGCAATGATGCGACGCTTGCCCATGCGGCGGGCCAACAGCCCCTGCCCCAGCGTGTTGTTAATCTTGTGGGCGCCGGTGTGGCAGAGGTCTTCGCGTTTTAGATAGATGCGGGCACCGCCAAGCTCTTCGCTGAGCCGGAGGGCCGGATAAAGCGGGGTCTCGCGTCCGGCGTAGCCTTTGTAGAGAGAGGCCAGTTCGGCCCGGAAGTCACGGTCGCGACTGAGTGCCTTGTATGCGCGCTCGAGTTCGATGAGTGCCGGCATCAGGGTCTCGGAGACGAAACGTCCGCCGAAATTGCCGAACCTCCCCTTGCGATCAGGCAGCGCGGGCATTGGCTATGAACTCCTCGATAAGCCGCGGGTCCTTTATGCCCGGCTCGCTCTCCGTACCACTGGCACTATCCACCCCCCAGGGCGCCAGCCGCCCGACCACATCTGCAACGTTGGCCGGGCCGAGTCCGCCGGCAAGGACCGTCTGGCCCAGGTCAAGACCGTCCACGGTCTCTTCGGCCCAGCGCTGGCCGCTGCCGCCACCGGCGGGCGAATCCAACAGTACCCGGTAGACGGACCCGGAGGCGGCGGCCTCTTCTAGCGCCCGGCGAACCCGGTCGCGCGAGCTTGCCTGGACGGCAAGTATCACGGGACGGTCCCAGCCCTGGGCATCGGCGCTGCTGTGGTCGCCGTGAAGCTGTAGGCCGCCCACGCCGGTCAACTCGATGGTGCGTTCGATTCGGCTGCGGTCGGTATCCACGAAGACCCCGAATACTGCCATAGACGCCGGAGCGGCCGAAACGATATCCCGTGCCAACTCCGGGGGGCAGAACCGTTTGCTTCCCGCAAAGAAGTTGAGACCTACCGCATCGGCACCGGCCCTGGCGGCGAACCTGATATCGGCCGCCGAACGGACACCGCAGATCTTTACCCAGCGCCGCAACTTACCAACGCTGCTAGAGCAGCTCGCTCAAGGCCTGGCCGGGGCGGGGCGCCCGCATGAAGGCCTCGCCAATCAGGAAGGCATCAACGCCGAGCGTTTCGAGCTCGGCCAGCTCTTTGGGGTCGCCGAACCCGCTCTCGGAAACTACGGTCACGGCCTCGGGTATGAGCGGAAGGAGGCTGCGGGTGACATCGGTCGAGGTCGTAAAAGTCTTTAAATCTCGGTTGTTTACACCGATAAGTTGCATCCCCTCCTCGAGCGCCACCTCGAGCTCATCGCCGTCGTGGACCTCGGCGAGCACGTCTAGTCCCTCGGCCAAAGCGCAGGCGGCCAGCTCGGCGAGCAAGGACCGCTCCACGGCGGCGACGATAAGCAACACTGCGTCGGCACCGGCCGCACGGGCCTCAACAATCTGATATGGGTCGATGGTGAAATCTTTGCGCAACAGAGGAAGTCGTGACGCCCCGCGCACAGCACTGAGATCGGCGAGCGAACCCGAAAAGAACTCTTCGTCGGTCAGTATAGAGATGCACGTCGCCCCCGCCTTCTCGTATTCGGCGGCATGGGCTGCCGGATTGAAATCTTCACGGATGAGTCCCTTGGATGGAGACGCCTTCTTGATCTCGGCGATTATGCACCGTGCCTTCTTACCTTCGATGGCGTCCTTGAACCCACGGCGCGGTTCAGCGTAGAGACCGGCGGCCCGAAGACCATCAATACCGGTGTCCCGGCACCGGCGCGAGACCTCTTCCCGTTTGGCCTCAAGAATACGTTCGAGAATCAAATTAGGGCCCCTGTGTAGCGGTCACGAACCGTTCGAGCGTGCCAAGCGCCTCACCCGCCGACAGGATACTGCGGGCCCGCTCGACCCCTCCGGCCATATCACCGGCCAGACCGGCGGCAACCAGTGCCGCACCTGCGTTGAGCGCAACGGCATCGCTCCGCGGCCCCGGGCCTCCGCCAAGGACCTCGCGAATAATCCCGGCGTTGGTATCTGCATCGCCACCGTCCAACTCGGCGGTCCCGGCCACGGAGATGCCAAACTCGGCCGGGTCTATGGTGTACTCGGATATCTCGCCGCCGGACAGTTCGACCACCGCGGTCGGTGCAACTGCCGAGACCTCGTCACTACCGTCGCCGCCGTGCACAACAAGGGCGCGTTCACTACCAAGCTCGCGTAAGGCCTCGGCCACCGGCACGAGCCAGTCGGGCGAGAACAGCCCCAGCAGTTGGCGGCTTGCTCCGGCCGGGTTGCACAGTGGGCCGGTAAGATTGAACAGCGTGCGGAATGCCACTTCGCGGCGTGCCACCGCCACGTTCTTGACCGCGGGATGGTAGACCGGCGCGAACATGAAACAGACACCGGCCTGATCGAGACAGCGCAATGCCACCTCGGGACCGCCGTCAATCACGGCTCCGAGAGCCTCGAGCACATCGGCCGCACCGACCTTGCCGGAGGCCGCACGGTTGCCGTGTTTGGCCACGCGCGCGCCCGCCGTCGCAGCCACAAAGGCCGTGGCCGTAGAAATATTGAAGGTTCCCAGACCGTCCCCGCCGGTCCCACAGGTATCCAACAGCGGACCCCCGGCATCGACCTTGACCGCGCGGGCCCGCATCGCCCGGACCGCGGCGACCAGCTCGTCCTTGGTCTCGCCCTTCATGCGGAGCGCGGCCAGAAACGCGCCCACCTGTGCTCCGGTGGCCTCGCCGTCCATTATCATCCCGACGGCACGTTCCATCTCCGTGGCCGCAAGGTCGCGGCCGGCGGTCAGCTCTGCCAATATCGCCCTCATCCTTCCGACGCTTCGCCTCCTTCCTCTTGCTCCATATCAGCGGCCTCTTCGAGCGTGACAAGCAACCCCTTGGCCTTGGCCTCGCATTCGGCCTGCTCGCGCTCCGGGTCGGAGTCAGCGACGATGCCGGCACCAACCTGCAGGTGGGTCTTGCCGTCCTTAAAGAGCAGGGTGCGTATCGCTATCGCGGTGTCCAAGTTCACCCCAAAATCGATATATCCCACCGCGCCCCCATAAACGCCCCGGCGGGTCGGTTCGAGTTCCTCGATAATCTCCATCGCACGAACCTTGGGTGCGCCACTGAGCGTTCCGGCCGGAAAGGTCGCCCGAAATGCATCGAAACGGCCGCGGTCCGGCCTGAGCCGGCCCGACACGTGCGACACGATATGATTGACGTGGGAGTAGCGCTCGACAGTCATACGTTCGTCGACGCTGACACTGCCGGTCTCCGCCACACGTCCCACATCGTTACGGGCGAGGTCGAGGAGCATGACATGTTCGGCCTGTTCCTTGGGGTCGGCCAGCATCTGAGCGACCAAGCGACGGTCCTCGGCCTCGTCGCGGCCACGGCGGATGGTGCCGGCTATCGGGCGTACCGCGACATCCCGGTCCTCGACCTTGACCATCAGTTCGGGGGAAGCACCAACGATGACCTCGGTCCCGAGGTCGAGATAGTACATGTACGGCGAAGGGTTGATGTTTCGTAGCGCGCGGTAGGCGTTGAAAGGATGAATGGCCGATGGCTGCGAGTAACGCTGCGACAGGACAACCTGGATTATATCGCCGGCGCGTATGTACTCACGGGCCTGTTCGACCGAACGGCAGTACCCGGCCTCGCCGATTTCCGACACCAGCGGTCCGCCCGTGCCGGCAGGCGCCGGGGGAAGCAGCGGCACCGGCCCCGCAAGCCGTGCGATGGTCTCTTCGACCCTGTCACAGGCGCCCTGGTAGACCGATGCCAGGTCCGCACTACCGTCAGCCACGGCCAGGCCGACGACCTTTATGACATGGGTAACGTTGTCGAAGATTAGAAAGGTGTCGGCGACCAGTCCGGCAATATCGGCCATGCCCAGGTCATCGACCGTATCGCTGGGCAAACGTTCGATACTGCGTACCAGGTCGTAGGCAAGATAACCCACGAAACCACCGCTGAAGCGCTCCGGAAGTCCGGTATCGGCAGGCCTGAAAGGCTCGAGAACACGCGCCAGGCAATCAAGCGGGTCGCCTGTTATCTCCTCGGCCCCGCCATCGCGCCGGTCGACCCGTAGCCGGCCCTCCTTTGCACGCAGGCTCATCAGCGGTCCGCTACCGAGCACGCTGTAGCGCCCCCAGCGCTCACCACCCTCCACGCTTTCGAGCAAAAAGCCTTGCCCGCCGCGATGTATCTTGAGGAAGGCCGAGACCGGGCTGTCGGTATCGGCCGGTATCTCGCGATAGACGGGCACCGTCGTGGCGCCTTCGGCCACGAGACCTTCGAACTCTTGGAGGTTCGGGGTCGTGGTCACAGCTGTGGCCTCACCGGGGGGTCGCGTAGGCCTGTTCGAGCCCGAAATCGTGGCGGCAACGTTCGGCCATCGCACGGGCCTCAGCCATCTCCTCGAAGCGGCCGACCCGCACGCGGTGCCAACGCGCATCGCCTTCTTCGGCCACAACGACAAAGGCGTCCACGCCGCGCTCGATTAGCTCGGCCGCCATCGATTCAGCCTCCTTACGGCTGCGTGTAGCCCTCACCTGCACGGTATAACCACGGTTGTCCCCGTCCTTAACAAGGTTCGGCTCCGGGACCGGGGCCTCGGGAACCGGCACGACCTGGGTTGGTTGACGAACGAGACCACCATTCTCTTCGGCCGGCCCCACCGGGACCCGTGCGGTGAGCGGTCCGGGGCCAAGATGACGCGAGGCTACGTCGCGTCCGACATAGAAGCCCAGGATAAAGACGAGCACGGCGGTAACCACGAAGCTGGCCGCAATAACGGCCATCTCGAGACCACTGAAACGGAACCGGTCGCCACCACCCGCCACCATCGGTCCCTCACATGCGCTCGGGCGCGCTTACCCCGACCATTGTCAGGCCTGCCCCGAGGACCTGCTTTACCGCCTTGGCCAGCAACAACCGGGCACCGCTGAGTTCGGTATCGTCGCTCACGCAACGGTTGCCGGCGTAAAAGCGATGAAACTCGCCGGCCAGTCGCTGAACGTAGAACACTATTCGATGAGGCTCGAAGGCCGTGGACGCGGCCTCGACCACGGACGGAAAATCATCAAGGGTCTTGATCAAGCTAATCTCCGCATCGTTACCGAGCCGGCTCAGGGCCTGTTGGTCCACACCCGGGGTCTCGATGCCCCTCTCGCCAGCCTGTCTGAAGATACCGGCAATACGCGTGTGAGCATACTGCACGTAGTACACCGGGTTCTCGGCGGTCTGCCGGCGAGCCAGCTCGAGATCAAAATCGAGCTGCGCGTCCGAACGCCGCATCAGAAAGAAGAAGCGGGCCAGGTCAGGACCGACCTCCTCGAGGACCTCGGCCAGGCTGACAAACTCGCCGCTACGCTTGCCCATCCGCACCGGTTCTCCGTCACGGGTCAGATTGACCATCTGCACGAGCACAACGGCGAACGCATCGGCGTCGGCACCCAGCGCGCGCAACGAGGAATCCACCCTTTTTACGTAACCATGGTGGTCGGCTCCCCAGACGTCCACAAGGAGGTCATGGCCACGACGGAGCTTGTCACGGTGATAGGCAACGTCGCTGGCGAAATAGGTCAGTTCCGCGTCGCTCTTGATGAGCGGCCGGTCCTTGTCGTCGCCGAAGGCCGTGGACCGGAACCACACCGCCCCATCTTCGTCGAAGACATGGCCCCCCTGTCTTAACTCGGCAAGCGCTTCGTCGACCGCCCCGCTCTCGCGCAGCTCGCGTTCGCTGGTAAAGGTGTCGAACGATATCCCAAAGCTCTCGAGGTCCCTCTTGATGCCGGCGAGCAACCGCCGCCCTCCCTCTCGAGAAAAAAACTCGAGCGCCACGGCCTCGTCGCGGTCCGCCCATTCATGGCCGGCTTCATCGAAGAACTCGGCTGCAAGCTCGGCAATGTAATCGCCCTTGTAACCGTCCTCGGGCGACTCGGCCTCCCGCCCGCACAGGCCCAGATAGGCGGCCAGCAGAGAAGCGCCTAACGTCGCCATCTGGCGGCCGGCGTCATTGACGTAATATTCGCGCTCGACCTGGTGCCCTGCCGCTTCGAGCACCCGCGCCAGAGCGTCCCCGGTGGCAGCCCCGCGGCCGTGCCCGACGTGGAGCGGACCGGTCGGATTGGCCGAAACGAACTCTATGTGGACCCGCCGCCTCTTGGCCGGGGCGAGCCGCCCAAAAGCGGTCCCGGCCTCGAGTATCTCGGCCAGCCGCTCACGCCAGGCCTTAGGGCTCAAGGTGAAGTTCACAAAGCCCGGGCCGGCAATCTCGGAAGACTCAATGAGCCCTTCGCGGTCCTCTATGTTCTCGAGCAGTGCCGCAGCGATACGCGGCGGCGCCATGCGCGCATCCTTTGCCAGAACCATGGCAAGGTTGGTCGCCAGGTCCCCGTGGCCGTCCTCGCGCGGGGCCTGTATCTTAGGTTCAGGCAGCCCCTCTGGGCCAAGCTCGCCCAACTGACCGCCACGGGCGGCCTTGGCAAGAGCGTCTCCTATCAGGCCTTGGAGTCGTGTGCGCATAGCGGCCTTTGCCGCTCGCCGACCGGCGCCTAGCCTTTGTCTTGGTCGCTGGTGACCGTTTCGGTCAATTCCACGACTGACATTGCGGCATTGTCCCCGTGTCGGAAGCGTGACAATTTTACCACACGCGTGTAGCCACCCGCACGGCTGCCAAAGGCCGGTGCCACCACATCGAACAGGTGTCGCACCGCCACGCTGGTACGGACGTAGCGCCGGGCCTGGCGTCTGGCGGCCACGGTCTGCTTCTTGCCGAGCGTGACCATGCGATCGGCCACGCGCCTGAGTTCCTTGGCCTTGGCGTCGGTGGTGGTAACCCGGCCGCTGGTTATCAGCGAGGTCACCATGTTCCTGAACATCGCGCGGCGATGAGAGGCGCTGCGTCCAAGCTTACGCCCGGATTTGAGGTGACGCATAGTTACTCGCCCTCCCTCGCCAGGCGCATACGGTCAAGAGCATCCCGGTCGGGAAACTGCGGCAGACGCAAGCCCAGCGCCAGGCCCATGTCCTCGAGGACTTCCTTGATCTCGAGCAAGGACTTGCGGCCGAAGTTCTTGGTCTTGAGCATTTCGCCCTCGCTACGCTGCACCAGCTCGCCAACGTACTTGATGTCGGCGTTCTGCAGACAGTTGGCCGAACGCACCGAAAGGTCGAGTTCGTCAACACAACGGAACAGGCCCTCGTTGAGGGGCTCCTCTTCGGGTTCCTCGGCCATCGCGTGGGTCTCGACCTCATCGACGTCGAAGTTGATTACCACCGAGACCTGGTCCTGGAGTATGCGGGCTGCAATCGCGATTGCATCGTCGGGACTGACGCTGCTGTCGGTCCAGATTTCGAGGGTCAACTTGTCGTAGTCGGTACGCTGCCCCACACGGGCGCTATCAACCTTGAAGTTGACCTTGATGACCGGCGAGAAGACCGAGTCCATCGCGATGGTCTCAACATCGGCCTCCTCGTCACGATTGTGCTCGGCCGACACATAGCCGCTCCCGCGCTTGACCGTCAGGTCTAGGCGCAGCTTTGCTCCCGGCGCCAGCGTGGCGATGTGCTGCTCGGGGTTGAGGACCTCGACCTGCGTGCCGAACGATATATCGCCAGCCGTGACCGTACCCTCACGCTCGACCTCTATGGTGCCGCTGTGGCGTTGCCCATCGTGCACCCGGAGCCGGACCTCCTTGAGATTGAGGACGATGTCGGTGACATCCTCCTTGACCCCGTCGATGGTCGAGAACTCGTGCAGGACACCGTCAATCCTGGCGGCGGTAATCGCCGCACCCTTGAGCGAAGAGAGCAGAATACGACGCAGGGCGTTGCCTATGGTCGTACCGAACCCACGCTCGAACGGTTCCAGATCGAACCGGCCGTAGCTCCCGTTGAGTTCGCGGACCTCGAGCTTCGGCTTTATGATATCCTTCCAGTTGTCCAACATTTCGACAGCTTCCAACATATGCACCTTCCTCAAGTAGTCGAGCCTTGTTTACGGCTCATTTAGAATAAAGCTCCACGACCAACCTCTCGTTGATTGGCATAGACATCGGGATTTCCGAGCGTTCGGGAAATTTAATTACGCGGCCGGTGAGACTGGCCGGGTCGAACTCGAGCCAGGTCGGCACCCCGCGCCGCTCGGACGTCTCGACCGCTCGTTTGAACACGGCCTTTTCTTTGCTTTTGTCGCGGACCGTGACCTGGTCACCCGCACTGGTAAGGAAAGATGGCACGTCCACCCTCTTGCCGTTGATCAGGAAATGCCGGTGATGAATCAATTGCCGGGCCTCGGCACGCGAGGTCGCGAACCCGAACCGATAGATCATGTTGTCGAGACGGCGCTCGAGTAAACGCAGTAGAGCCTCGCCGGTTACATCGCGGGACCGCTCGGCCATCCGAAAATAGCCGCGAAACTGCTTCTCGAGCAGGCCGTACATTCTCTTCAAGCGCTGCTTCTCGCGAAGCTGCACCGCGTATTCCGATATCTTACGACGACGCCCCTGCCCGTGCTGCCCGGGCGCATAGTTGCGGCGCTCAATCGCGCATTTGTCCGTGTAGCAGCGCTCGCCCTTGAGAAAGAGCTTGCCACCCTCGCGGCGGCAGAGCCTGCAGACCGGATCAGTGTATCTCGCCAACTTCTCCTCCTAGCCCCTCAGACCCGCCGTTTCTTCGGGGGCCGGCAGCCGTTGTGCGGCAGCGGGGTAACGTCCTTTATCGCCTGGATGTGAAAACCAGCCGCGCCGAGCGCCCTTACGGCGGATTCACGGCCCGCGCCGGGCCCTTTGATGAACACGGTCACGGAACGCATGCCCATGTCGAGCGCCTGCTTGGCGGCCTGTTGGGCCGCCTGCTGCGCGGCAAAGGGGGTGCTCTTGCGCGAACCCTTGAAGCCGGCCGAACCGGCGCTGGCCCAGGTCACCACGTTCCCCTGGGGGTCGGTGATGGTGATGCTGGTGTTGTTGAAGGTCGCACGCACGTGCGCCACCCCCTCGGTAACCGTGCGTTTACCCCTGCGCCGGCGTGAGGCCGCCGATGCGGCAGTCTGTTGTCTGGGCTGTCTGGCCATGTCGTGTCTCTATCTACCTCTTGTCCGCCATCTTCTTGCCGGCAATCGCCTTCTTGGGCCCCTTGCGGGTACGGGCGTTGGTGTGTGTGCGCTGCCCACGTACCGGGAGCCCGCGCCGGTGCCTGTGCCCACGATAGGTGCCCAGCTCCATGTGTCGCTTGATGTTTTGCGCAACATCACGCCTCAGGTCGCCTTCGACGAGGAACTTCTCGTCGAGTTCCGTGCGAATCGCGCTTATCTCGGCGTCCGAGAGGTCTTCGGGCTTCTTGCCGTGGTCGACCTTGATCGTATCGAGGATGCGCTTGGCCGACGTGCGCCCAATCCCGAATATGTAGGTAAGCGCGATGTCCATCCGCTTGCCGTTGGGTAAATCAATACCGGCTATTCTCGCCATCTTATCCCTGCCTCTGTTTGTGCCGCGGGTTCTTGCAGATAACCCTGACCACGCCCTGGCGTTTTATGACCTTGCAGTTGCGGCACATCTTCTTGACCGATGCTCTTACCTTCATCCTAACGTTCCTCAGACCTTGGTGAGTATTTCCGGACCGGACGCCGTTATAGCCACCGTGTGTTCGAAGTGCGCCGAACGCTTTCCGTCGGTGGTCACCGCGGTCCAGCCATCGTCCTTGACCCGAACTTGCGCGGCCCCGGCATTAATCATGGGTTCGATGGCCAAGACCATCCCGACCTTTATCTTGCGGCCGGTGCCGGGAACGCCGAAGTTCGGGACTTGCGGCTCCTCGTGCAAGGCGCGCCCTATGCCGTGTCCGACAAAATCGCGGACCACGCCGAACCCGTCACGCTCGGCACGCTCTTGGACGGCAGAGCCGACATCGCCGAGCGTGAAGCCCGCTGCCATCCGTTCTATTCCGGCGTAGAGGCAGTCCTCGGTCACGGTCATGAGCCGACGCGATTCCTCGTCGGGCTCACCCACCGGCAACGTGACCGCCGAGTCGCCGTAAAAACCGTCCTGTTCGACCCCGAAATCGAGGCTCACGATGTCGCCGTCATCGAGCGCCCGGTCCGACGGTATCCCGTGGACGACCTCGTCGTTGACCGAGGTGCACAACACGGCCGGGAACACCGCATCACCGACCTGATAGTTCTTGAACGCCGACCGGCAACCCCGCTCTTCTATCATGCGCTCGGCCTCATCGTTGAGGTCGGCCGTCGTTACGCCGGGAGTGACCATCTCCGAGAGGCGAACCAGTATCTCCCCGACTATGCGGCTGGGACGACGCATGCGTTCGATCTCCTCCTCGGATTTGAGCTCGATCATGCCTGGCCTCCGACCGCTTCCAGGATGCGGCCCCTTACGTCGGCCGGACTGCCGCTCCCATTGACCTCGTGGAGTATTCCCTCCTGCCGGTAGAACTCTATCAGCGGCGCGGTCCGGTTCTCATAGACCGCCACCCGCTGGCGAACGGTCTCCTCGCGATCATCGTCACGAACGACCAGTTCGGTCCCACAATCATCACACCGGCCCTCGTTCTGCGGAGCCTCAAAGCGAACGTGATAGAGCCGGCCACAATCGGGACAGATGCGACGTCCGGCCAAGCGCTCAACGACCTCGGTCCGGTCGACGGCCAGTGCGACCACATGTTCGAGCGGTCCGCCCCTGGCATTGAGCATGTCGCCGAGCGCGGCGGCTTGCGCCTGTGTGCGGGGAAAACCGTCGAGTAGGAACCCGGGGGCGCAATCCGTTCCGCCAATACGTTTCTCTATCATCCCCAGGACCAATTCGTCGGGTACGAGGTCGCCGACATCCATATAGCTGCGGGCCGCGAGCCCGAGTTCGGTCAACCCGGTGACGGCCTCCCGTAAAAGATCGCCCGAGGAGATATGGGGCACTCCAAGACTGGCCACCAGGGACTTGGCCTGGGTGCCCTTGCCCGCTCCGGGCGGTCCTAACAGCACGACGCGCACCTCGCTCATCACCTCCCGCGCACCTTGCCCTTGTCCATAAACCCATCGTAGCTTCGCTGGATTAGGTGAGCCTGCATCTGGGCGACGGTATCGATGGCAACTCCGACGACGATTAGCAGGGCCGTGCCGCCGAAGAAGAAGGGGATGTTGAACTGCGCAATGAGTATGGTGGGCAACACGCACACCGCCGACACGTAGACCGCACCGCCCAGCGTTAGTCGGGTCAGGATGCGATCGATGTATTCCGCGGTCCGTCTGCCCGGACGAATCCCGGGAATGAAGCCACCGTGTTTTTGCATGTTCTCGGCGACATCGGTCGGGTTGAACGTGACCGCAGTATAGAAATAACAAAAGAAGACTATGGCGGCGACGTATATCAGATTGTAGACGAGCCCGCCGGGCTGCAGGTAATCGGCCGCGCGCTGAAACACGGGATACTGAACGAACTGCGCGATGGTCCCGGGGAAGATTAGAAGCGACGAGGCAAATATCGGCGGGATTACGCCGGCCGTATTGACCTTGAGAGGCAAGTGGGTGGACTGGCCACCGTACATCTTGCGCCCAACCACCCGCTTGGCGTACTGCACCGGGATGCGGCGCTGTCCACGCTCGACGAACACGATGGTGGCGACCACTCCGACCATGACCACGGCCAGGAACAGAGCGATGAGCACGCCGAGCTCGCCTTGGCGGACGAAACCAAAGGTGTTGGTAAGCGCCGAGGGTATCGCTGCGACTATCCCGGCAAAAATGATGAGGCTTATGCCGTTACCGATGCCGCGCTCGCTGATCTGTTCGCCCAACCACATGATAAATGAGGTCCCGGCTGTCAGCGTCAACATCGTCATCAGACGAAAGGTCCAACCCGGAACGAACACGACGGCGCCCCCGGCCGGGGTCCGGATTTGCTCGAGACCCAGCGAGATGAACAGGCCCTGAACCAGCGCCAGCCCGACGGTTCCGTAACGGGTGTACTGCGTAATCTTCCGGCGCCCCTGCTCCCCTTCCTTCTGGAGGCGCTCGATGTAGGGCACCACCAGGGTCATCAGCTGAAGGATGATGGAGGCCGAAATGTAAGGCATTATCCCCAGCGCAAATATGGAGAACCGCTCGAGCGCACCGCCCGAGAACAGATTGACCATCCCGAACACCGTGGCCTGGGCTGCCTGGAAGAACTCCCCGAGCGCCTGCCCGTTTATCCCGGGCGTCGGAATGGCCACCCCGAGCCGGTAGACGGCCAACATCGCCAGTGTAAAGCCGAGGCGGCGCCTGAGCTCGGGAATACGGGGAACGTTCTGGATGCCTTCGAACACGGTGCCTAGTCGCCCTTGGCCTCTCTATAAGCCACGACCTCGGTGCTTCCGCCGGCGCCCTTGATCGCCTCGGCCGCACTCTTGGAAAAGGCCTGCACCTTTACGGTGAGGCCATTCTTCAGCTCACCTCCGCCCAAGACCTTCACGGGCAGCGAGCGCTTGGCCAGTCCATGGTCGCGCAAAGTGTCGAGGGTAACCTCGCCTCCGGCTTCGAAACGTCCCAGGTCGTCGAGGTTGACGACCTGGTAGGCCCGCCTGAAGTGGTTCTTGAATCCACGTTTGGGAAGACGGCGCGCCAATGGGTTCTGGCCACCTTCAAATCCCGGCTTGGTGCCCGCACCCGCACGCGAGCCCTGCCCCTTGTGGCCGCGGCCGGCGGTCTTGCCGGTGCCCGAGCCCGGTCCACGGCCGACCCTTTTTCGTTCCTTACGGCTGCCCGGTGCCGGGCTCATCTGATCCAGTCTCACTGTCCTAGCCCTCCACCGTCACTATGTGCCTTACTTTCTCTATCATTCCGCGGACCGCCGGCGTGTCGCGCAGCACCGAGGAACGTCCGCGGCGCGTCAGCCCCAGCCCTCTGAGCGTGGCTCGTTGCCGCTCGGTGCAACCTATGAAGCTGCCGAGCATCGTGACCGTTATCATCTTCTCAGCCGTGGCCACCGTGTTACTACCTCAGGTCCCCCACGGCCTTGCCGCGCATCGAGGCGATCTCCTCGGCCAGATACATCTGCCCGAAGGCGTCCATGGTGGCTTTGACCACGTTGTGAGGGTTGTGGGAGCCAATACATTTGGTAAGAACGTTCTCGACTCCGGCCAGTTCGACGACCGCACGAACCGCGCCGCCGGCAATGATACCGGTACCGGCACCGGCCGGCTTGAGCAGCACATGACCGGCTCCGTAACGACCTTCCACCGTATACGGGATGGTGCCCCTCACGACGGGCACCCGGACCATACTCTTCCTGGCCTTCTCGACACCCTTGCGGATGGCCTCGGGGACCTCCTTGGCCTTGCCGACTCCGTAACCGACCGCGCCGGCACCATCACCGACCACGACCATCGCACTGAAGCCGAACCTCCGGCCGCCCTTGACGACCTTGGCCACACGGTTGATGTGAACCACCCGTTCCCTGAGTTCCACCCCCTCTTGGGGCTTAATCTTCGTTGTTTCCCTTCGCGCCAAATTCTCGCTCCCTTACTTATATACGAAGGCCCGCCTCCGAGGCGGCTTCGGCCAAGGCCTTGAGCCGCCCGTGGAACCGATAACCGGACCGGTCAAAGACGACCTCCTCCACCCCGGCCTTGCGGCACTTGTCGGCTATTTCCTTGCCCAGTTGCGCCGCCTTCTCTTTGGTCGGCCCGGCCCCTTCGCCGTTAAGCGTTGACCCGGCCGCCAGTGTCCTGCCGCTCTCGTCGGATATGACCTGCGCGTACAGGTGGCGGTTGGACCTGAACACACTCAGGCGCGGACGTTGGTCGGTCCCCAGCACCTTGCGACGCACGCGGCGCCTGCGCCGTATCCGCGCAATCCGTCTTGCACCTGCTCCTACTACGCTCACCCGTCCGGCTCCTATCCTGCCGCCGTCGCAGCGGCCTTACCCGCCTTGCGGCGGACCTCTTCGCCCTCGTAACGGATGCCTTTCCCCTTGTAGGGCTCCGGTGGCCGCAAGCGGCGAATGCGCGCAGCTATCTCGCCCACGGCACGCTTATCCGCGCTCGCCAGCGCAATCGTCGTCTGCCCATCCATCTTGGCCGTGACACCGTCGGGTAGCTCGAACTCGATGGGGTGTGAGAACCCCAGGCTCAGATTCACTTTGTTGCCGCTCACGCTCGCACGATAACCGACGCCGTGAATCTCGAGCCGCCGGGTAAACCCGGTGGTCGCTCCTTCGATCATGTTGGCCACGAGCCGGCGCATCAGACCGTGGCGCGCACGATTGCCGCGGCTGTCGTCGGCGCGTTCGATAATCGCCGAACCGTCCTCGAGCTTGAACGACATACCTTCGAGCAAGGGGGTTGCCAACTTGCCGTTCTTGCCCTCGACCCGGACCTGGCCGCCATCGAGGGTAACCGTAGTCCCGTCGGGAATCGGAAGTGGATATTTGCCTACTCTCGACACCTCACCAGACCTCGCAAATGACCTCTCCGCCCACACCACGCCGGCGCGCCTCGCGGTCGGGTAGAATTCCGGCCGGCGTCGACAGGATGCTGACGCCCAGCCCGTTGCGCACCCGCGGGGCATCACCCGCCGAACTGTAACGCCTGAGACTCGGACGGCTGATACGCTTGAGCCCCGTGATAACCGGCACTCCGGCTTCGGTATAACGCAAGCCCACGCGGATGGAGCGGCCGGGACCGTCACCCTCTACCACAACGCTGTCGATATACCCCTCGCTCTTGAACACCGCGCACAGCCGTTCCTTGAAACGCGACCACGGAACGAGCACTGAATCGTGACGCGCGAGCGAGCCGTTGCGAATGCGGGTTATGAGATCGGCTATCGGGTCGGTCATCGTCATCTTCGCCGTCCTACCAACTGGCCTTGGTCACACCGGGGATAACCCCCTGCAGGGCCAGCTTGCGCAAGCAGATCCGGCACAACTTGAAACGACGGTACACGCTGCGCGGCCTTCCGCATTGCTGACAACGGGTGTACCCGCGCACCTTGAACTTCGGTTTGCGCTCAGCCTTTATCCTCAAACACTTCTTCGCCATCAGAACCTCGCTCAGGTGCGAAACGGAACGCCCAGTCCGGCCAGTAATGCCAGAGAGCGTTCGTCGTCGTCGGTGGTCGTCACCATCGTTATGCTAAGCCCCAAGACCTTATCAACCTTGTCGAGGTCAATCTCGGGGAAGATTACCTGTTCCCGAATACCCATCGTGTAGTTGCCGTGTCCGTCGAACGCGCGCGGGCTGAGCCCCCTGAAATCCCGGACCCTTGGAAGCGCGACGTTCACCAAGCGGTCGAGGAACTCGTACATGCGGTGGCGCCGGAGAGTGGCCGCTACGCCTATCGGCATCCCCTCGCGAAGCTTGAAGTTCGCTATGGCTTTTCGCGCACGGGTGACAACAGGTTTCTGCCCGGTGATAACGGTCATCTCGGCCACGGCCGTTTCGACCAGCTTTGGTTCCTGGACCGCTGCACCCAACCCGATGTTGACCGCGATACGCTCGAGGCGCGGAACGGCCATTCTCGACCCAATCGAGAAGCGCTCGGCCAGCTGACCGACCAGCTCGGTCTCCCAGAGCTCCTGCAGCCGCGGTTTTGTCGTCGGTTCGCTCACAGCTACTTATCAATCGCCTCCCCGCACTGCTTGCACGCACGTACGCGGCGGCCCTTGTCGAGGGTCTTGCGCTCCAGCCGGGTGGGCTTGTTGCAGGCCGGACAGACCAGCATGACGTTGGAAATATCGAGCGCGGCTTCCTTTTCGAGGATGCCGCCAGGCTGCTGGGGTCCGGTGCCCTTCTGGTGGCGCTTGACCATATTGATACGCTCGACCAGCACCTTGCTGTTGTCCCCCAGAATGCGGACGACCTTGCCGGTCTTGCCGCGGTCACGGCCGATACGCACCATCACGGTGTCGTCCTTTTTGAGCTTGGCCTTAAGACTGGCGCCCATGGTGTTCAGAGAACCTCCGGCGCCAAGGAAACAATCTTCATGAAGCGCTTGGCGCGCAGCTCGCGTCCGACGGGCCCAAATATACGGGTCCCGATCGGTTCGCCCGCCTTGTCGATGAGAACGGCGGAATTGGTATCAAAGCGGATGTAGGAACCATCGGCGCGGCGAATCTCTTTGGCGGTCCTCACGACCACGGCACGCACGACCTCACCCTTGGAGACCTTGCCCCCGGGAGAGGCTTCCTTGACCGCACCGACGATAATGTCGCCGATACGAGCATAACGCCTCCGGCTGCCGCCGAGCACCTTTATACAAAGGACGCTCCGGGCCCCGGAGTTGTCTGCAACGTCAAGTACTGCCTCTGCACCAATCATGGGTTCTACTGGCTCGGGTCCGTGTTGGGTGCCGGCACCTGTTCGGGTGCCGCTGCCTCGTCGGGTGCCGCACCGGCCGCGGCCAACGTCTCGGCATCGTCGATAACCTCGACCGTGACCACCGCCTTCTTCGTAATCTCGCGCAACCGCCAGCGTTTCTTGAGGCTCAACGGACGGGTCTCCGCGATGACGACCCGGTCGCCGACCGCGCACTCGTTGCGCGGGTCGTGGATGAGGTAACGCTTGTTGACGTTGACGTACTTGTGATAGCGGCGGTGCTTGACGCGCCGGCGCACCAACACCACGGCGCTCTTCTCCATAGAGTCGCTCACGACGACGCCTTCTTTGGTACGGGCCTTGGCTCTCTGTTCTGTACTCATCGTCAGTTACTCTTCGCCGCCAACCGGCGTTCGGATATCACCGTAAGTGCGCGGGCCAGCTCGCGCTTGGCCACCGCCAGGTCCGAGGACTTGTCGAGGCGGCGGGCGTGTCGCTGCATCTCGAGACGGCTGAGGGCCTCGCGCATACCGGCCACCTCGGCACCAAGCTCATCGTCGGACATCTCTCGTAGCTCCCTAATCGCCATGCGCGCCCTCCCGAGCACAGAACTTCGTGGCCATCGGCAGCTTGGCCGAGGCCCGGCGCATCGCCTCGCGGGCCTGGTCGATGGAAACGCCCTCGAGTTCGAACAACATCCGGCCGGGCTTTATCGGTGCGCACCAGCCCTCAAGAGCACCCTTGCCCTTGCCCATTCGCACCTCGGCCGGCTTTTTGGTGTAGGGCAGGTCGGGAAAGATGCGAATCCACACGCGTCCCCCGCGCTTTATGTGACGGGTGATGGCGATACGTGCGGCCTCTATCTGACGCGCCGTCACGCGAGCGGCCGCTAGCGACTTTAGCCCGTAATCGCCGAAGGCCAGGTCGCTACCGCGAAAGGCCATCCCATTGGTCCGGCCCTTGGCCTTCTGCATCTTGCGATACTTGGTCTTTTTGGGCTCCAGCACGGCCTACATACCCCCCGCCGGCCGACGGTCTTCCTGTAACTTGGCCGAGTGTTCGCCGCGATATACCCACACCTTGACGCCAATCTGCCCAAAGCTCGTCACCGCCTCGGCAAAACCATATTGAATGTCGGCACGCAACGTGTGAAGCGGCACGCGGCCTTCTCGATACCACTCGGTGCGAGCGATTTCGTGGCCACCAAGCCGGCCGGCGCACTGTACACGGACGCCCTGGGCGCCCATCCGCATTGTCCGGGCCACGCTCTCCTTCATCGCCCGCCTGAACATGATCCGCCTCTCCAACTGCATGGCCACGTTCTCAGCCACCAGCTGCGCGTCGAGATCGGGACGGCGAATCTCGTGTATCTCTATGAAGCTGGACGGGCCGGCTATGCGTTGGACGTCGGCCTTGAGCTTCTCTATCTCGGCGCCCTTCTTGCCGATGACGATGCCGGGCCGGGCGGTGTAGATATTGATCTTGACCTTGTCGGTCCCGCGCTCAATCTCGATACGCGAGACACCGGCGTGCTGGAGCCGGTCCTTCATGTACTTGCGCAGATTGAGGTCCTGCTGGAGAAGGGTCGCGTAGTCTCGTGTGGAGAACCACCGCGAGTCCCAGTCCTCCGTGTAGCCGAGCCTGAATCCCTTGGGATGAGTCTTCTGTCCCACCTATTGAGTCCTCTCATCGACGACCACCGTTATGTGGCTGGTCCGTTTGCGTATCGGGGTTGAGCGTCCTTGGGCGCGGGCCCGCCAACGGTACCCGATTGGTCCATCGTCTACCGTTGCCGTCTTCACATAAAGCCTATCAACGTCCACGTTCTGGGTGTCGACCGCGTTGGCAACCGCCGAACGCAGGGTCTTGGCCAGGATCGCGGCCGCTTTCTTCATAGTAAGGTCGAGCACCACGAGCGCGGAATCGACCGGCTTGCCGCGTACCAGGTCGGCGACCAATCGGGCCTTTCGGGGCGCGATGCGAACGTGTCGTAATATGGCTCGGCTTTCCATCGAACTACTTGGTCACTTCCGATTTGCGTGCCCCGGTATGGCCGTGGAACACGCGGGTCGGCGAGAACTCTCCGAGCTTGTGGCCAACCATGTTCTCGGTGATGAGAATAGGGAGGAAGCGCCGGCCGTTGTGTACCGCTATGGTCCGTCCGAGCATCTCGGGGACCACGGTCGAACGCCGTGACCAGGTCTTTATCGGCCGCCGGTCGTCCGGGCCTTGCGCCGCCACCTTCTTCATCAGATGGCCGTCAACGAACGGGCCTTTTTTCAGTGATCTCGCCAACGTTCCTCCTCAGCGTCTCTTCTTGCGCCGTGCCACTATGTATTTGTCGGACGAACGGTCGTGCCGGGTGCGATAGCCCTTGGTCGGCTTACCCCACGGCGTTGTCGGATGGTTGCCCTTGGAACGGCCCTCGCCGCCACCGTGCGGGTGGTCGACCGGGTTCATCGCAACGCCGCGTACCGTCGGCCGGCGCCCGCGCCAACGGGTCGCTCCGGCCTTACCGGCGCTCAAGTTCTCGTGTCCGGCGTTGCCGACCGAACCGACCGTGGCACGGCACTCGCGCCGAACCTTGCGGAGTTCGCCCGACGGAAGACGCAGCAGGGCATAGCCGCCCTCTTTGGCCACCAGTTGGACCGAGGTTCCCGCGCTGCGCGCAATTTGCGCGCCGCCACCGGACTTGAGCTCGACGTTGTGCACGATGGTACCCAGCGGAATGTCACCCAAGGCCTTGGAATTGCCGGGCTTGATGTCGCTGCCGGTCCCGGCAACCACGGTGTCGCCGACCCGCAGGTCGGCCGGGGCCACGATGTACGCTTTGGCGCCGTCCTTGTAGGCGAGCAACGCAATGTTGGCCGAACGGTTCGGATCGTACTCAATCGCCTGGACCGTGGCCGGGACCTCTTCCTTGATTCGCCTGAAGTCGATGATGCGGAGCCGCCGCTTGTGCCCGCCACCCCGGTGACGCGTAGTGATGCGCCCGTTCACGTTGCGGCCGCCGCTGCGGCGTAGCGGCTCGAGCAACGAACGTTCGGGCTCGCGGCGCGTTATTTCCTCGAAATCGGAGACCGTCTGGAACCTGCGCCCCGGCGAGGTCGGCTTTCTCTTCTTGATACCCATGCCTAGACCTTCTCCAGGAGGCCGAGCGCCTGGCCCTCGGCCAGGGTGACGTATGCTTTCTTCCAGGCCGCGCGGCGCCCGGATATCCGCCCGCGTACGCGGCGGGGTTTACCGAGATAATTGATCGTCCGTACCCGATCGACCTTGACCTCGAACAGGGACTCGATGGCCTCTTTAATCTCGAGCTTGGTCGCCCGCGGGTCCACCTTGAAAACGACCTGTCCGGCGGTCTCGGTGACCAGGGTGGCCTTCTCCGTGATGGCCGGTGCCCGAAGTATGCCGTTAATCGCGCGGCTCATGAGAACCTCTCCCCGATGGCCGCAATCGCGTCCTCGGTAAGCAACAGGGTTTCGTGGGCCAACAGGTCGTAAACGTTTAGCCCATCGACGGCGGTGGCCAGAACCCGGTGCAGGTTGCGGGAGCCGAGACGTAGGTTCTCGTCACTCTCGCGGGTCACCATCATGACACTGCCCTCGATGTTGAGGCCAGCGAGCAAGCCCCTGACCAGCTTGGTCTTGGGTTCTTCGAAAGCGAGCGAGTCTACGACCTTAATCTGTCCGTCGCGGGCCTTCTGGGCCAAAGCACTGGCAAGTGCCGCCCGGCGGGCCTTGCGGGGAAGACGGTATGCATAGGAGCGCGGCTGGGGACCGAAGGTCGTGCCGCCACCGCGCCAGATAGGTGAACGGGAACTTCCGGCCCGAGCACGGCCGCTGCCCTTCTGGCGCCATGGCTTGGCGCCGCCACCGCGGACCTTGCCGCGGGTCTTGGTCGCCGCGGTACCCTCACGGGCGGACGCGCGCTGGGCCAGCACCTGGTCGAAGAGCAGGTGGTCATTGACCCGCGCCTCGAACAGTTCGGGGAGGGCGACCGAGCCTACTTCCGAACCGGAACTGTTGACCACGCTCAGTTCCATCTTATTCCTCGCTGTCCTTCTCGGCCGGCTTGGCCTTGGGCGGTTTCGGTGGCGCCTTGATGGCTAGCCGGATGACCACACGCCCCCCTCGCGGCCCGGGAATACCGCCGCGCACCAGGACCAGGTTGTCCCCGGCACGAATCTCGACCACTTCGAGGTTCTGGGTGGTGACCTTGGTGTTGCCCATATGCCCGGGCATCTTCTTGCCCTTGAACACCCGGCCCGGATAAGCGCAGGCACCAATCGCCCCGCCGCCACGGAAGGATTCGTGGGTACCGTGGGTGGCGCTGCCGCCTTTAAACCCGTGGCGCTTCATGACCCCGGCAAAACCACGGCCCTTGCTGGTGCCGGTCACATCGACGCTGTCGCCCTTGTCGAACAGATCGGCCACTCCTATCTCTTGGCCGACCTCGTATTCGGCATCGGCCGGACACCTGAACTCGGCCAAGCCGCCGAAGATCCCGCCCGCGGCCTGCATGTGGGTGGATAACGCCCTGCTCTTGAGAATGTCGCGGCTGTTGCCAAAACCGACCTGCACGGCCGAGTAGCCGTCCTTATCGACGGTACGGCGCTGGACCACGGTGCACGGCCCGGCCTCCACGACGGTCACGGGCACCGACTCGCCGTTGTCGGCGAAGACCTGGGTCATTCCGACCTTCTTTCCGACCAAGCCGGTCATCAGTTCAGCTTAATCTCCACGTCGACACCGGCCGGCAGGTCGAGTTTGCCGAGAGCGTCGATAGTCTGTTGGGTCGGCTCAACGATGTCGAGAAGCCTCTTGTGGGTGCGAATCTCGAACTGCTCACGCGATTTCTTGTCGACGTGCGGCGAGCGGTTGACGGTAAATCTCTCGATGCGAGTGGGCAGAGGGATGGGTCCCGCCAGCCGTCCACCGGCACGGCGCACGGCCTCCACAATCTCGCGCACCGAGGAATCCAGGACACGATGATCGTAGGCCTTAAGCCTGATCCGTATGCGTTCGCTCATCATGGCCGATTTATCTCCACCCTACTCCGTTATGGAAGTGACGACGCCAGCGCCGACCGTGCGGCCGCCCTCGCGTATGGCAAAGCGCAGCCCCTCGTCCATCGCAATTGGCGACACCAACTCCACTTCCATCGTCACCGTGTCACCCGGCATCACCATC
>JAYGCK010000079.1:0-63296 GCA_046583395.1 Deltaproteobacteria bacterium | reverse complement strand
GGGCGGTTCGAACCGCCCACCCGACCTGAAGCCCGGCGTCGAACAATGTCTGGATGAGCAACTCGTTGATGGTCTCGACGTAAGGGGTTATGCGGCCGGGATACATCACCAGCAGGTCGACATCCGACCATGGGTTCATCTCGCGGCGTCCGTATCCACCCTGTGCGATTACAGCGCACCTCTGGTGGGCGCGGGCATAGCGGCGAACGAACCTTTCGGTCCCCGCATCGACCACAAAACGAACCAGGTTGTCGATGGCCGCGCTAAACCGCAGAGCGGTCTCCACCCCGCTCGCGCCGGCCCAGTGGTCGGCCTCAAGCCGCTCGCGCACGGCGACAACGTAATCGCTGGAAATCTCGCGCAACCTGCCGCCGGCACTAGCCCCCGACGGCAGCAGCATCGCCCCTTCGTCCGGGCTCGGGCGCTGGCCGGGACCTTTATCGCTCATGGCTGCGTACGACCGAGGTCTTCGGCCAGATAGCTTCGCAGACCCCGGTAAAGTCCCTCGGCAACGGCCTCGCGGTAGGCGGGCGAACCCAGACGTGCCCCCTCCACCTCGTGGGTCAGAAATCCTATTTCAACCAGGATGGACGGCATGTGGGTCCCATCCAGCACCAGAAACGGCCCCTGCTTGTCCCCAAGGCTGTCCACCCCGGAGTACCGTGTCCTTAGATGCCGGACCAACTCCGATTGCACGTGGCGGGCCAAGCGCAAGGACTCCTGTTCCTTATGCCCCTGTGCTAGATCCGAGATGATGTAGGGCAGGTCGGCATCGGCGCTGGCGTCACCGTCACGCAAAATCATGTCCACACCGTTCTCCAGACTGGCCAGACGCAAGGTCGCCCGGTCATCGGTATTCTTGAGATAATAGGTCTCGATGCCCCGCACTCGCCGAGTGTCGCTCGCATTTGCGTGGATGGAAATGAAAAAATCGGCCTTGCGATCGTTGGCCAGGTCCTTGCGCTCTCCAAGCGCCGCAAAGCTGTCGCCGTAGCGGGTCAAATCCACCTCGGCCGGCACACCGAGACGAATCTTGGCCGCCAACCGCTGCGCGACCTCCAGGACAACGCTCTTCTCGGACAGGCCCCCACGGCCGCGGGCACCGGGGTCACGGCCGCCGTGCCCGGGGTCGATGATGATTCGCAATTTCTCGTCGGTGCGTACCGAGGGCAGGACCTCCGGTGCCTGCTCGGGCTCGTCTTTGGCAACCACGGCCTTTCTCGGACCGCTGAGGTCGATGACGATGCGCGCGGGCTGCGGCAGGGAAAAGACCTTGGCCTTGGCCTCGGACTCCAGTTCGACCACGATACGAGCGGCATCGGCCTTGTGCTGCCCGGCCCTTAGCAGGCGTACGCGCCCGTCGGCGGGCCTGAGACCGAGAACGCGGCCGTCTTCGAGCACAACGCCGTTAAGATCGACATATACCCGGCCCGGCAGAGCGCGCTCGGAATCGGCGGGAAGCTCGCCCCATTTGAAACCGGCATGCCGGCTAAGGTCGATGACTATCCGGGTGTATTCATCGGCGCTGGCGTGCCTGACACGCACGATACGGATGGGCTCGGCCGCTTGCACGGGTGCGGCCGGCGCAAGCAGCGCCAGACAAGCTACTAGGGCTAGCGACAGACCTCTCATGAGCCAGGCCCCGCGGGACCCTTATCGAGCATTATTGCCCCTGGCGTGCGGCGCGGACAAACGTGTCGAGCAGCGCGAGCGCCTCGAGAGGCGTTAGCCGGTCGACCTCGGTGCCGGCAAGCTCGGCCAAGAGCTGTCGGGCGGCCCCTGCGAGTTCACCGCCGCCTCCGGAGGTGGCGGTGAAGAGCCCGAGCTGCCCGGAGGCAAGGTCGCGGTCGACCTCACCGGCCCGCTCTTCGAACCCGGCAAGCAGCTCTCGTGCGCGCCCGGTCACATGATCGGGCAGCCCGGCCAATTTGGCGACCTCGATACCGTAACTTCCACTGGCCGCTCCTTCGATTACCCGGTAAAGGAAGACTATCTCTCCGCGGTAACGGCGCACCGCCACCGACAGATTGGCCACGCGTTCGTGGACCCCGGCCAAAGCGGCCAGTTCGTGATAGTGGGTCGCGAACAGAGTCTTTACGCCCGCATCGACCATGGCCTCGGCCACCGCCCAGGCGATCGATATCCCGTCGAAGGTCGAGGTGCCCCGGCCGATTTCGTCAAGCACCACCAGGCTCCTATCGGTCATGTTGGCCAGGATGGTGGCCGTTTCGGTCATCTCGACCATGAAGGTCGAACGGCCGCCGGCCAAATCATCGCTTGCGCCGATACGCGTGAAGATACGGTCAAGCAACGGAATGCGCGCGGCGGCGGCGGGAACAAAGGACCCGCAATGGGCCATCAGACCAATCAGCGCCGTCTGTCTGAGATAGGTCGATTTGCCGGCCATGTTGGGGCCGGTAATCACGAGCAAACTGGCCCCGTCGTCATCGCCCAGACAACAATCGTTGGGAACAAAGCGCACGCCGGCCGCGGCTTCCACGACTGGGTGCCGGCCTTCGCTGATTTGCATCGGCCCGCCGGAGGCGAGCTCGGGACGAACGTATCCGCGTCTGACGGCGGTCTCGGCCAGGCCGGCCAGAGCATCGATTCGTGCCACCGCAACTGCCGTACGACCGAGAGCATCGACCATCTCCAGGACGGTAGCGGTCAGCTCGGAAAACAGGTGTGACTCCAGCCTGGCTAGGCGCTCTTCGGCGCCAAGCACCTCGGCCTCGCGCTGTTTGAGCTCGGTTGTAGCGTACCGTTCTGCGTTGGTCAGCGTCTGTTTACGCTCGTAATCGGACGGAACCCGGTCGGCGGCCGCACGAGCCACCTCGATGTAATAACCGAACACCTTGTTGTAACCGACCTTGAGGGTGCCGATGCCGGTGCGTTCGCGCTCTTCTTTCTCAAAAGCGACTATCCACCCCTTGCCGTCACGGCTGATGGTGCGTAGACGATCGACCTCGTCATTGTATCCGTCACGGATTACCCCCAAACGTACGCTGCCGCCGGGCAGCTCGGCGGCAAGCGCATCAACAAGTCCGGCGCGAAGCTCCGGCAAAGAGTCCAACTCTTCGAGGCTTGCACCGAGGATTGCGCCCAGTTCTGGCCGGCCAAGTAGCCCGATGAGCTCGGCGACCACCCCCAACGAATCGGCCACGGCCGCCAGGTCACGCGCACTGGCGGTCCCGGCCCCAACCCGCCCGCACAATCGCTCCAGATCGCCCACCCCCCCCAACAATTCGCGGACGGCTCTGCGAAGCTCCCCCCCATCGACCAGTTCTTCGACCCCGTCGAGTCTGCGCCCTATGGCGGCCGCATCGGCCAAGGGGCTCGATACCCAGCGGTGGAGCAGACGCCCGCCCATCGCGGTGACCGATGAATCGATGACCGCCAACAGCGAGCCCTGCCGGCCGCCACGCGCGCCCTCGATAAGTTCGAGATTGACCCGCGTGGCAGCGTCGATGCGCATCAGGCTACCGACCTCATAACGCTGCGCCGGGCGAAGGTGTCCGTCGTGCCCCGGCCAAGTTCGAGCGAGATAACCGGTCAAGAGTACCAGGGCCGCTTCCCCGGCGCCGCCCCGGCCGAGCGCCTGATTATCGACAAGGCTCAGATGGACCCCGCCCAACAACTGGCACCCCCGCTGGCCGAGGGTCTGCTGGCCGTCCCTGGTGACGACCAGTTCGCTCGGTCCCACGCCGACCAGTTCTTCGGAGAACTCGTCCATGCCGCCGGTCTCGGTAAAACGCAGTTCGCCGGTCGAGAACTCGGTCCAGGCCAGGCCAATCCGGCCACCGCTCTCTGCAGCCGCGGCCAGATAGTTGGGCTCTTCGGCCACCAGGCTTTCTTCGTCCAGCGCCGTGCCCGGCGTTATCACGCGCGTGACCTTTCGCCGTGCAAGCCCGCGCTCGGGCTGTTCGACCTGGTCGCAGATTGCCACCTTTATCCCGGCTTCCAGGAGCCGGGCCACATAGGGCCTGACCGAATGGCATGGAATCCCGCACATCGGGATTGGCCGTTCATCGTTGCGGTTGCGAGTGGTCAGTGCGATGTCGAGCACGGAAGAGGCGCGCTCGGCATCCTCGAAGAACATCTCGTAGAAATCGCCCATCCTGAAGAACAGGACCGCGTCCTCGTGGGCGCCTTTGACCTCGAGATATTGGCGCATGACAGGGGTCAGTTTGTAGCCGCCCATTGTCGCGCCAGCCCCCGGTTCCATCATTGCAAACTTTTGGATGCCCGCTCGAACACGGGCAGCAAACGGTCGTAACAATCCTCGAGATGCTCGGGGATGACCCTGGTCTCGGCAAGAAGCGGCATAAAGTTAGTGTCCCCTTCCCAGCGCGGAACCACGTGCCAATGGAGGTGCTCGTCGATGCCCGCTCCGGCCGAGCGGCCGAGGTTCATCCCTATGTTGAACCCCTGGGGCGAGTAGACCTCCTCGAGGGCGCTGACCGCCAGCTTGACGGTCTCCAGGAGCGCGGTCGAACCGACAGCATCGAGACCCGGGAGGTCGGCAGTGTGGGTCCGCGGTGAGACCATCAGGTTGCCGTTGGTGTAAGGGAACTTGTTGATGATGACCGAACTGTGGGGGTCGCTGTGGAGCACGAGCGCTTCGCGACGTTCGGCGGGTCCCGTTAAAACGGGCTTATCACAAAAGATGCAGCTTTGGTTCTTTTCGGTTCTCTCGACGTAAGAAAGACGCCAGGGCGCCCACAAGACCCTCACGCGTGCTCAGCCCGAGGATGCTTCCCGGTCGGCGCCATCGCCGACCTCGCCGTCGGAAACACCATCGTCCACACGCCGCTTGAGGTCCTTGCCGACCTTGAAGAACGGCACTCTTTTGGCTGCCACGGCGACAATCTCGCCGGTCTTGGGGTTGCGCCCCTCCCGGGCTCGCCGCTGCTTGACCACAAAACTACCGAACCCGCGTATCTCAATCCGCTGTCCGGCGCACAGGGCCTCGGTCATGAACTCGAAGACGGCGTTAACGATGACCTCAGCGTCACGGCGCGAATACAGGGGATGCAAGCCCACCACCTCGTCGATAAGTTCGCGCTTGGTCATGCCCGGACTAATCCTGCTCCCCGTCCTCGGACGCGTCGGCGTCGGCACTCTTGGCCAATTCTTTATTGATGAGGTCGCCCAACGAGGTGTTCGAGGCCGTGACGGCCTCCCCCGAGTACTGCCCGGCCTCTTTCTGGTCGGACGCGCTCAAGAGCGACTTGATGCTGAGCGATATGCGTTTTTCACGGGGGTCCACCTGGAGGACCACGGCTTCGACCTCCTCTCCGGCCTTGAACTTCTCGCGCGGGTCGTCGGTACGCTCGCTCGACAATTCCGAGACATGGACCATTCCTTCGAGCCCGTCCCCAATCTCTACGAACACGCCGAAGTCGGTAACGTTGGTAATCTTGCCGCTAACCCGCGCCCCCGGGCGACAACTCGATTCCATGCTGCTCCAGGGGTCGCCATTGGTCTGCTTGAGGCCGAGCGAGAGGCGTTCACTGGCAACATCGATGCTCATGACCACCGCCTCGACCTCTTGCCCCTTCTCGAGCAACTCGGAGGGGTGGCGAAGCTTGCGGGTCCAGTGGAGGTCGGAGATATGAATCAGGCCGTCGATACCCTCGGCCACGCTCACGAAAGCACCAAAATCGGTGAGGCTGGTGACCTTGCCAGTGACCCGGCTGCCGACCGGATGATCGATGGGAAGTTGTTCCCAGGGATTTGCGGTGGCCTGCTTGAGGCCCAGTGAGATACGGCGGTTGTCCGAGTCCAGGGCCAGTACCACCACCTCGACCTCCTGACCGACGGAAACGACCTTGGATGGGTGCGCAATCCTGCCGGTCCACGACATCTCCGAAACGTGGACCAGCCCCTCTATGCCATCTTCGACCTCGACGAAGGCCCCATAGTCGGTTAGGCTCATGACCTTCCCGCCCACGCGGCTTCCAGGAAAGAGGCGGTCGGCCACGGTGCTCCAAGGGTCGGGGCTCAATTGCTTCAGCCCCAGTGATATCCGTGAACCATCGGCATCGTACTTGAGCACCACGACCTTTATTTGGTCGCCCGACGACACGACCTCGGAGGGCCGGCCTACCCGCCCCCAAGACATATCGGTTACATGTAAAAGTCCGTCCACACCGCCGAGGTCGACAAAAGCACCGTAGTCGGTGACGTTCTTTACGACACCCTCGAGAATGACGCCCTCTTCGAGAAGCTTGAGGGTCTCTCCGCGCTCGGCCTCACGTTCTTTCTCCAACAGCAACTTGCGGGAGACGACGACATTGCCACGGGTGCGGTTGAACTTGAGAACGGCAAAAGAGGCCTGGTCTCCTACGTAGCGTTCGAGCGAACCGTGCGGGCGTATATCGACATGCGAGCCGGGCAGGAAGGCCAGGACACCGACATCGACCTTGAGCCCGCCCTTGACGGACCCGATAATCTTGCCCTCTATGCTTCCGCCGCTCTGATACGCGCTCTCGATTTCACGCCAAATCGAGGACTCGCGTGCGTAGGAGTAGGAAAGCTTGACCTCGGCGCCGTCGGCCCCGAGCGCCTCCACATAAACCTCTATCTCGTCGCCTTCGACAACCTTGAGATCGCCGGCTGCGTCAACGAACTCGGCGATTGGAACGATGCCCTCGGACTTGCACCCGATATCGACCGTAACGCCGTCATCATCGACCGCAACCACACGGCCGGCCACGTAGTCGCCCGTCCGTGGGGGCTGGACGGCATCGTCGACGATATCGCGAAAGCTCTCCATGTACCGCAGTAGTGGCGCGGCGTGCGCGCGTTGCCCCAGCTGAATATCGCCACGCGCGCTTATTTTCAAGGGAAACCCGTAATTTTTCAGAACTTTTTCTCTGCCGAGAACCCCAGCTCGGTCGCCTTGGCGATTATCGAGGCGACCACCTCCTCAATATTGAGCGTGGTGGAGTCGATGCGGACCGCGTCTGGAGCGACCTCGAGCGGTGCGACCTTGCGGTCACGGTCACGGCGATCACGGCGGGCCAGTTCGCGGCCCACCGCCTCGACCCCGGATGGGGGTTGCGACCTCTCTGCGGCACGCCGCCGGGCCCTTTCACCGGGTTCAGCGTCCAAAAAGACCTTGAGTGCTGCGTTGGGGAAGATAACCGTACCCATATCCCGGCCCTCGGCCACGGCGCCGTAGTCGCCCACCGCGGCCCGTTGCAGTTCGCGCAGAATCTGGCGCACACCGGCCACGGCCGACACCCGGGACGCGGCCTCGCTGACCTCGAAACTACGCAAACGCCCGGTGACGTCCTGACCGGCCAGGAGAACGCGAGTTCCCCCATCAATCGGCTCGATGTCCAAGCCTGCGGCAAACCTGGCCACGGCGTCGCCATCCTCGAGGCCGACACCGGCCTCGAGCGCGGCCAGGGCCACGGTGCGATAGAGCGCACCGGAATCCAGATAAGGCAGCCCGAGGCGTTCGGCCACCAAACGGGCGACCGTGGACTTGCCCGCCGCCGAAGGACCGTCGATGGCTATGATAAAGGGGGCACGCGCATCCGGCGTCATCGGCGCAGCCCCTCCAATACCTTGAAGAATCCGGGGTAGGACACATCGGCCGCCTCGGCACCCACGATGGCCACCGGACCGTCGGCCACGAGTGCGGCAACCGCAGCCGACATCGCCATGCGATGATCGCCCATGGCATCGAACTCGCAGTCTCCGCGCAACCGACCCCCTTCTACCGTCAATCCGTCCTCGTGCTCTTCAACGCGGACCCCCATGCAAGTCAGCATGGAGCCGATAGCAGCGATGCGGTCGCTTTCCTTGACCCGCAGCTCGCCGGCTCCCCACACCCGGGTCTCCCCCTTTGCTGCCGCAGCGGCCACCGCCAGGGCAGGCAGCTCGTCTATGGTCGCCGGTATCTCGTCAGCACCCACGTCGGTTCCGGTCAGCTCTGACGCCCGCGCCGTGATAGTCCCCACGGTCTCGCCGCACGACTCCCCGGACGTGTCGACTTCGAGGTCCGCTCCCATTCGCTTGAGCACCGCAATGAAACCGGTCCGGGTCGGATTGAGGCACACCCCATCGATGGTCACCGTAGAACCGGGCACCAGAACCGCGGCTAGTATCAGAAAAGCCGCCGACGACGGGTCACCGGGCACCGATATATCGCGCGCCTGGGGAATGGCCGGACCGCCCAGCGAGACCGTCAGGCCGCGCCGTTCGAGCGCAACGCCCATGAACTGCAACATCCGTTCAGTATGGTCACGTGAGGCCCGCGGTTCGCTGACCTCGGTCAGGCCCTCGGCCTGAAGTCCGGCCAAGAGCAGGGCCGATTTGAGCTGAGCGCTGGGTATGTCGAGCGCATGACAGGCCCCGGCCAGGCGCCGCCCTTGAATGTGAAGCGGGGCCCGGCCGCCATTGGTCCGTATACTTGCCCCCATCCCTTCGAGCGGGCCGGCCACACGCTCCATCGGGCGCGAGCGCAAAGAGTTGTCGCCATCGAGCGTAGAACCAAAGGGTTGCCCTGCCAGAAGCCCGGTCAGGAGTCGCATGGTAGTGCCGGAGTTCCCGCAATCGAGCACAGCGCCGGGCTCGTCAAAGCGAAGACCGCAGCCGCTTATTTCGATGCCCTCCTTACCCTCTTCGATACCGGCGCCAAGCCGTTCCATTGCCGCACGCGTCGAGACCAGATCGGCGCCCTGCCCGAGGCCCCCGAGCCGGGACACGCCCTCGGCCGCAGCCGCGAGTATTAGCGCTCGATGAGAGATTGATTTGTCACCCGGCACCTTCAGATGGCCCAAAAGCGGCCCGTCGGCCGGGGCCACAGTCAACATCGGCCGGTCACTTGGCCTTGGCCCGCTGGCGCCAGAGCCGGGCCTCCTCGAACAGTTGGGCCAAACGCTCATCGTCACCACGCTCTATCGCCTCGCTTAATTCGGTCAGCACTGCGGCGAACCCGCCAAGTGCTCCGCTAAGCTCGCCCTGGTTGGCCCGGCAGATTTGTCGCCACATCTCAGTGTCGGAAGCCGCGACCCTGGTCATTTCATCTAACGCCGGACCGGCAAACCCGAGGTCGTCGATATCTGTACGCCCGGCGGTCAAGGCCAAGGCCGAGGCAAGTAGCTGCGGGAGATGGCTCGTCACCGCCAAGGCGCGGTCGTGATGGGCGGCCCCAAGTTCGGACACCCGCGCACCGACTGCCTGCCATAGTTCGGCGATCCTCTCGTAGCTAGCCCCAGTAGCGGCGGCTCTACAGAGAACGACATCGGTACCCTCGAACAGACCGGCACGCGCCGCCGACGCCCCTGTGGCGATGCCGCCGGCCAGCGGATGCCCGCCCACGAAACGGTCGCCTACCCCGAGGTCCTCTGCGAGCGCACAGATTGGTCCCTTGACGCTGCCGACGTCGCTTATGAGCGTGTCGGGGCCGGCTGCGGCCGCCAACTCGGGTAAAATCTCGAGCGCGGTCCCGACCGGGGTTGCCAATATCACCAGATCGGCGCCTTCAAGGGCCACGGCCAACTCACTGGTGGATTCGGTAATCAGACCATCGCCGAGCGCGCGTGCAAGATTATCGGCGCTGCGCCCGACCCCGACGATATTGCGGGCAAGGCCGCGCTCGGCCAGGGCCGCGGCCAGGGAGCCGCCGACCAGGCCAACGCCGACGATGACCAGCCTTTCAACTGGCCGCATGTCGAGGGCCCGTCTGCCCTGCCCGCGCTTTCCCGGCACGCTGGCCGAGGACCGCACCGAGCGCCTCTATGCATCTGTCGTTCTCTAGCTCGGTCCCGAAACTTATCCGCACCTTGCTTGGCATCCCGTAGGCTTCCATCGAACGTATAATCACCCCACGCCGCATCATCTCGGAACTGACGGCCTTGCCGTCGCCGACCTCGACCAGAACGAAGTTGGCCTGACTCGGCACGAAGTCCAGCCCGAGACCGGCAAAGGCGTCCTCATAGGCCCGGCGCGCCTGGCCGGCCACGCGCTGCGAGGCGGCTATGTGTTCGTTGTCCCCGAGCGCGGCCACTGCGGCCGCCTGAGCCAAGGAACCCACGTTGAACGGCTGGCGAACGCGTTGCATCGCACCAACGAGTTCGGCCGAGCCAACGCCATAGCCCACACGGAGTCCGGCCAGGCCGTATGCCTTCGAAAAGGTCCTCATGACCACCAAGCCGGGGTGGGAGCCCAGATAGCCCAACGCGCGCGGGTAGTCAGCGGCGTCAGCGTACTCGAAGTAGGCCTCATCGACCGCCACCAACACATCGCCGGGAACACGCAACAGGAAACTCTCCCACTCGGGCGTGGTGTAGATGGTGCCGGTGGGATTGTTCGGATTGGCCAGAAACACCATCCGTGTGGCCGGACCTATGCGGTCGGCGATGGCCCGGAGGTCGTGCCGGTAATTGCTCGAGGGTGCCGTTACCGGGCGGGCCCCCGACGCCAGCGAAGCAAGGCGATAGATCAGGAAGGCCTCCTCGGACATCAGCACCTCGTCGCCTTCGCTGACGAAGGTGCGCAGCAACAGCTCTATGACCTCGTTGGAACCGTTGCCGATGACCACCTGTTCGGTCTCGACACCGGCAAACGCCGCCAGAGCGTTGCGCAACACGGTGCCGTTGCCGTCCGGATAACGGTGAATGTCGCTTGGGGCCTTCGCCGCGGCCTCGCGTAGCACCGACAGTGCGGCCGGCGAAGGACCGAGCGGATTTTCATTGGAGGCCAGCTTGATACTTCCGGCAATGCCCAACTCACGTTCGACGTCCTCAACCGGTCTTCCCGGTTCGTAGGGCTCGATCTCTAGTACGCGACTCGGGACCTTCGGTTTCACGTGCTCATTCAGCGATCGGATAGGATCCCAGCACCTTCGTGTGAATGGCAACACGCGACAGGCCAGCCAAGGCCTTTTTCACACGCCCGTCGTCAGTGTGCCCGCTGACCTCGATGTAGAAGCTGTACTCCCATGGACGTCCGTAGAGCGGTCGTGATTCGATCATCGAAAGATTAACGGAGTTCGCCGCGAACGGGCGAAGGACCTTTTCGAGAACCCCCACCTCGTCGCGCACGGACACGACCAGGGAAGTGCGGTCGTTTCGTGTACGTTTGGCCCCCTGCCCCTTGCCGACCACGACAAAACGCGTGACGTTGCCAGGGTCGTCCTGCAACGAACGGGCAACGATATTCAAGCCATAGCGTTTGGCTGCCAGCGGGCCCGCCAACGCGGCCGTAGTAGCTCGCTTGGAGGCCAACTCAGCTGCGGCCGCAGTGCTCGCAGCGGTCTCCAGACGTAGCCCGGGAAAGCGTGAGGCCAGCGTCCGCCGGGCCTGCGCAAGGGGCTGAGGATGAGATACGATGGCCCGGAGCTTGCCCGCCTTGCCGTCGCGCGACATCAGATGGAGATCGACCTTCATCTTGAGCTCGGCCAGTATCGAAACGCCGGTCTCGACCATGCAGTCCAGGGTCGGCGTCACGGCCCCCTCTATGGTGTTCTCCAGGGGAACCACCCCATAGGCCGCACGCCCGGCCTCGACAGCGGCGAAAACGTCACCGATGGTCTGAACGGGCTCGAGGGCCGCCGCGCCGCCGAACTGCCTGGTCGCGGCGTCGTGCGAGAAGCTCCCCTCCGGTCCCAGGAACGCGACCGGCGCGGGTTCCTGACTGCTGCGACAAGCCGATATGACCTCACGGAAGACCGCCTCGATGCTCGCATCGGACAAGGGGCCGGGATTGGCGTCGAGAACACTACGGATGACCGCCCGCTCCCGGCCCGCGTCGAGGACCGCACGCGAGCCACGGCTCTTGGCCTGCCCTATCTCGTTGGCAACGCGCCCGCGCCGCGAGAGAAGCCGGAGTAGGCGCTGGTCGATATCGTCAACCGCGCGGCGCAACTCCGTCAGTGTCTTTTTCTTTGCCACCGGACCATCGGCTGCGTACCGCATATGGCGCGAAGTCTCAACGAGCACCGCTCGACGCTGTCACGCATCGAAGTAACGGCCCGACCAGGTCAGAGCCTCTTCGTGCCCCCCGGGTGCGACCTCGGTCCGGGGCCCGGCCGGTAACTGGTGACGCAGCCAGGTCGACTGCCGTTTAGCATAACGCTTGGTCGCTCTCGAGACCGCCCCAACGAGGTCGGCACTGTCGAGCGAACCTTCTATGCATTGTGCGGCTTCACGGTAACCGATCGCCGAAAAGGCCTTTAGCCCGGGGGCATAGCCATCGGCGTAGAGCCCGCGCAGTTCATCGACAAGTCCGGCCGCGACCATCCCCTGGCTACGGCGTTCTATCCGGCGATAGAGGGCCTCGCGGTCGCAGGACACCTGCACGACCCCGGTACCGAACGGAGCGGCGGTGCCACGGTCCGAGCGATGCCACTCCGACAGCCGCCGGCCGGTCAGCTCCAGCACTTCGAGCGCACGAATGGTACGGACCTGGTCGTTGGCGTGTATGCGCGCGGCTGAATCCGGGTCGCGCTCGAGAAGGCGCGCCCGCAACCAACCGGCTTCGGCGCGCTCGCGCTCGACCAAGGTCTTGCGCAACTCGATGTCGGCACCCGGGCCTCTGAACAGCCCCCTGAATATGGACCGCAGGTACAGGCCGGTACCGCCGCAAAGGATGGCGCGTTTGCCGCGCCGCTGGATGCCGGCCAGGGCCGCGGTCACGCCCTCACGCCAGCGAGCGACATCGAAGTGCTCGTCGGGAGCGACCACATCGACCATGTGATGGCGTATCTCGCCGAGCAATAGGCGGTCCGGTTTGGCGGTGCCGACATCCATGTGGCGGTATACCTGGCGGGAATCTGCACCAACCACCTCGGCATCGAGCCTCCTGGCAAGCTCGGCCGCAAGGTCGGTTTTGCCTACCGCGGTCGGCCCGACGACGACAAGAACACGCTCGGGGAGTATGGCGGTCGTTTCGGTCACCGCCTCAGCGACCGAACATGCGCTCCACTTCGGCCCGCCCAAAACGTTTAGACACGGGGCGTCCGTGCGGGCAGGTCGCCGAGTAGTTCACGCTGGCGGCATCCTCGAGGAGAGCGCGAGCCTCTGTCCGTTCCATATGCCGCCCGACGCGAACCGCCGCATGGCATGCGGCCGATGCCATGGCGGTGCGGACCGCGTCCGCCGTGCCCGAACGGGCACGGACTAGATCGGCCACGGTACGTTCGACCATGCTTGCGGTATCGGCATCGGTGAGCAGGGCCGGCACCGCCCGAACAATTACATCGTCGGTACCGAAGGCTTCGAGCTCCCAACCGGCGCCACCCAAAGCACCGGCGTATCTCTCAACCGCCTCGACCCCGTCGGCCCCGACCCTAACGGTGACCGGAACCAGCAGCGGCTGGCTCTCTATGGCCGTCCGTTCGTATGCGGCCATGAGCCGCTCGTAGAGGATGCGTTCGTGGAGAGCGTGCTGGTCGACAAGCAACAGCTCTTCGGGAGCCTGACAGACCAGATAGCCGTCAAAGACCTGGCCGACCACCTCTAAACCCCCCATCGTGGCCCCCGCGCCAACTATCCCCGGCAAAGGCTCGGCGGCCAGCTCGGAGCTGCCGGTGACCACCACAGGTTCGACCTCGGCCGGGCGGTAGCCCACGGGCTCCGAACCGGCGCCGGGCGGCACGGGGTGCTCCGGCAATGCCGGCCGGGACGACCCACCCCGGACCTGGCCGGCGGTTGTACTCTCGCGCAGCCGGTAGCCCGGAGCCTCAGCGGTGGCTGGGCGGCCAAGTGGCCCGAACCCGTTACGCAGTGCCTCGCCCACCCCCTCGGTGAGGAAGCGGCCCACCGTATCGGGCTGGCTGAAACGGACCTCGAGCTTGGCAGGGTGCACGTTGACATCCACGGTCGCCGGTTCGACCCCGAGAAACAGGCAAGCGATTGGGTAGCGCCCCTTGACCAGGTGACCACGGCAAGCGTCCATCAGCGCACGGAACAACAGCCGGTCACGAACCCACCTGCCGTTAATGAACATTCCGACCCTGCGCGCGGTCCCGTTCCCGCCGCCCATGGTTCCAACCAGACCGTCGAGCATCATGCCTGCGTGGCGGGCCTCGACAGCGACCAGGCCGGTTCCCGATTCCGGCCCCCAGACCTGACCAACACGTTCGACCAGGGCGGAGGTGGCCGGCAGTTCGAAGCTCAGGCGCCCGTTGTGACGCAATTCGAGATGGACATCCGGACGCAACAAGGCGAAGCGGCGCACGGTGTCGGCGACCTGGCCGTATTCGGCGTTCTTCGAGCGCAGAAACTTCCGGCGGGCCGGCGTGTCCGAGAACAGGTCGGCGACCACGACCCGGGTGCCGGCCGGCGAGGGGGCCGCCGACGGCCTTTCGGTGCCTCCGGGACCTGCCGCAACACGCGTCCCGGCCTCTTCCCCGGCCGACCGGGTAATCATCTCGACCCCGCTCACGGCCGCTATGCTAGGCAGGGCTTCTCCACGAAATCCGAAGGTTGCTACCGCCGGGAGCCCGGACAAGCTGCGAAGCTTGCTAGTGGCATGCCGGTCGAAGGCCAGGCCCACCTCGGGGGCCGGGATACCCGAACCGTTGTCGGACACCTCGATACGCTGCACGCTGTTGTCGTCATAGACGACCCCGATACGCGTGGCCCCGGCATCGAGAGAGTTCTCCACCAATTCCTTGACCACCGAGGCGGGCCGTTCCACGACCTCACCCGCGGCGATGCCCGCGATAGCATCAGGCGGAAGAAGTTCTATCGAACTACGCAAGGACAAGATCGGCCTTTTTGGCGGCGAGCCTACGCTCGGTCGAAACTCTGAGTTCGGCGTGCGCTTCGTGCCCGGCCATCGCGTAGGCAAGCCGTTTGCCGCTCTCGACGCCCGGCTGGCCGAGAGGGTCGATTCCGAGAAGCCCGGCCATGACCAAGGTTTGCCGTTCGAGGAAATAGAACAGCCCGCCGAGACTTCGCTCGTCGAGCCGCGCAATCTCCAGTACGGTCGTTGGACGCCGCTGGTCGGCAAGCGCGAGTTCAGTGGCGCGCTGTTCAATGTTCAAAAGTTCGCCCAGCTCTCTACCGGCCAAGCACTCGAGGTCTTCTATGCCGCCGGTCCCCTCGGGTATCGCAACCCCTGCCGGGTGTTCCGCAACCCGCACAAAACTGACGACCTTGTCGCGAGGTCCATCGATGAACAGCTGCAGTTGCGAGTGCTGGTCGGCCGCGCCACGGGCGGCAAGCGGGGTCTGTCCGGCCTCAACGGTAGAACCGTCGAGCGCGGTCTTCTTGCCCAGACTTTCGGCCCATAGCTGTACGTACCAGTCGGCCAGGCCCGCCAGCCCGTCGGCATAGGGCATAAGGACCTGGGTGCTGGCCCCCAGCCGCGTCAGCGCCAGATAAAGGACCGCGGCGTGGGTGGCCGCCGCATCATCGAGCAGGACGCCAGCAGCTGCCGGGTCGCTGGCACGAGCCCCCTCGCATAGGGCCTCGACATCGACACCAGCCGCGGCTATCGGCATCAGGCCGACCGCCGACAGCACCGAGAAACGGCCGCCGACCCCGGCCAGCACCGGAAGACAACGAAGTCCGTCGCGGTCAGCGAGCGCGCGGAGCGTACCGCCGGAAGGGTCGGTCGTGGCCACGATCCTTTCGCGATAACCGTCCTGGCCAAAACGCGCGACAAGCCGCTCACGTACGATTGCGAACTGGGCCATCGTCTCGACCGTGACACCGGATTTGGAGACCACGTTGACACAACAGTCGTCGAGTCCGCTACCGTCAGACGAGCCGATGGCGGCCATCACCGAGGCCGGGTCAACGTTATCTAGGACAACGACCTCGAGGCCGTCACCGCGCGCCGAAGCCGAGATTGCCTCGAGGACGGCACGGGTTCCAAGCGCGGAACCGCCGATGCCGAGCACCAGCATACGCGAGAACCTGCCGGACAGACGGCGACCCTCGTCGATAGCCTCTGCGATGGCCGGCTGGTCGTAAGGAAGATCGAGGAACGGAAGCTCGCCCCGGCCACGACGGTCGGCGATATCGCCGACCACGGCGAGCGCCCGGTCCGATACCCCCTCGAGGTCGGCCCGGGCCAGACCGCCGTCACCTATCATGTGATCAAAGAGCCCGTTGACGTCGAGCGTGACTGCAGACGCGGTCGCCGACACGTCGCGGCGATACCAGCGCTCATAGATATTTACAATCAGGACTGTGCGTGGTAGCCAACCGGGACACGGTCGGGGACGGAGTAAACAAGTGGCTCGTACATGTCAGATATGCGCAAAGCGGCGCGGCGTCGGGAACAAGGTCTCGCACGCCAACAACAAGACCAAGAGAACCTGGAGCCCCAACCTGCAGAAGGTCCGGGCCACCATCAACGGCGCCACAAAGACCATTCTGGTCTGTACTCGCTGTATTCGCTCGGGCCGCGTCGTAAAGGCGGCCTGACCTCTCAGTCACGCAACAGGGCTACTCCCTCTATCTCCACCAAGGCGCCCTTCGGCAAAGCGGCCGCCCCCACGACCGCACGTGCGGGCCAGGGTTGCGACAAGAACTCCGCATAGACCTCATTAAAGGCCGCGAAGCCGGACATGTCTGTGATGTAAACCGTGAGCTTGGCCAGGTCCTCGAAGGCCAAACCGGCCGCTTCGAGCACGGCTCCGAGATTGGCCATCGCGCGACGCCCCTGTTCCTCAATCCCCCCCGGGACCAGCTCACCGGTGGCCGGGTCCAAGCCGAGCTGGCCGGAGCAAAAAAGCCAGCCCCCGGCTGCGACCGCCTGCGAATAGGGCCCTATGGCCGCAGGAGCATCGCCGGTGTCGACCGGACGTTTTCGCTGGGAGCCCACTAGGTCCGCAGCCTTTCCACGCTCTTGACCCCCGGAACACGCCTGAGGTTACGCTCTATACGCTCGAACTCGCTGACGTTGAACAGTGTCAGTTCGAACACGTTCATCGCGGCCCCCTCTCCCCCCTTCTTTGTATGGACCTTGTCTATGTTGACCCCCGCAGCCGCGATAGCCTGGCTCATCCCGGCCAGCATACCCGGGCGGTCGCGCGAGGTGACCTGAATCTTCACCCGCCGGGGCGCCCTCGCCGCTTTCTCCCAACTGACCTCCACACGGCGGTCGGGATTGGTACCCGTGAACCTCTGGCAACCAACCGCATGCACGGTCACGCCCGAACCGCGCGTGAGAAAACCGACGATACCTTCCCCCGGAAGAGGCTCGCAACATTTGCCGAAACGTATGACCAGGTCCTCGTCGGCGGCGATAACGACCCCCTTGCGCGGTCGTCGCTCGAACAACCCGAACAAGGTCTTTAGTTTGCTCCGCGACCGGGAGGCCTCCTCGGCCTGCCCCGGCAGCAGGAACTCGATGACCTGGCGGGCCGTAGTACGGCCAAAGCCGACGGCCTCGTAGAAGGACTCTTCGTCGGGACGCTTGAACCGCTTCAGGACCTCGGCCATGCGGCCCTCGCGCCGCAAACGGGCCAGGTCGAGCTGATGGCGGGCCAGGTCGCGTTCGAGGATCTCACGGCCTAGCGCAATCGCCTTGCGCCGTTCGACCTGGCGAAGCATGGCCGTTATCCGCGCCCGCGCCCTGCCCGACCTCACGAACTTGAGCCAATCGCGCGAAGGCTGCTGGTCTTCGGTAGTAAGGACCTCGACCGTGTCGCCCGGCTGCAAACGGTAGCGAAGCGCGGTCAGCTGCCCGTTGACACGAGCGCCCGCACAATGGTCGCCAATGTCACTGTGAATACGGTAGGCAAAGTCGACGACCGTGTGGCCCTTGGGGAAGCTCAGGGGCTCGCCCTTCGGGGTAAACACCATTATCTCGTCGGCAAACAGGTCCTCCTTGACGGTGTCGAGGAACTGTCGGGGGTCATCGACCTGCTGGGGCGATTCGAGAAGACGCTGCAACCAATCGGTCTGCTCGGCCGCTTCTCCTTGGCCATGGCCCGAACCGTTGTCCGAACGCCCCCCCTTGTAACGCCAATGAGCGGCCAGTCCGTGCTCGGCCACCCTGTGCATCTCATGGGTGCGAAACTGCACCTCCATGCGCTCGCCGTAGGGACCGATAACGGTGGTGTGGAGCGACTGATAAAGGTTGGTCTTGGGCAGAGCGACGTAATCGCGGAAACGTCCCGGCACCGGCCGCCAGTTGATATGGACTACACCGAGGGCGTCGTAGCAATCGCGTTCGGAATCAACGAGCACGCGGAACGCGACCAGGTCATGGAGTTCCTCGTAACCGAGGCCCTGCTCCTCCATTTTGCAAAAAATAGAGTAAGGACTCTTTGGCCGTCCACTGACCTCGGCCTCGATTCCGCCCTGTTCGAGTTGCTTGGCAAGCAAGCCCGAGACCTCTGCGATATAACCTTCCCGTTCGACCCGCCGGTTGGCTAGATACTCCCCGATAGCGGCGTACTGCTCGGCCCACAGCACCCGGAAGGCCGTCTCCTCGAGCTCGGTCTTTAGCCAGTGAACACCCAACCGGTGGGCCAGTGGGGCGTAGAGATCGAGGGTCTCTTGCGCGACCCGCTCCTGCTTTTCATCAGGCAGGTGGTCGATGGTCCGCATGTTGTGGGCCCGGTCGGCCAGCTTGACCAGAAGCACACGCGCATCGCGGGCACTGGCCAGGAACATCTTGCGAACGCTCTCGGCCTCGACTCTCCCCTGCTCGTCGTGACCGGCCTCCATCAGACTTATCTTGGTGACCCCGTCGACGAGGGCCGCAACCTCACCACCGAACTCGTCGCGCAGTTCCTCCAAGGTGACCAAGGTATCCTCGACCGTATCGTGAAGAAGTCCCGTGATGACCGTGGCGGTATCGAGCCTGAGTTCGGCCAGGATGGTGGCCACGGCCAACGGGTGCGTGAGATACGGCTCGCCCGACGCACGCTTCTGGCCTTCGTGGACCCTGGCCGAAAAGCGATAGGCGTGCTCGACCAACCCACGGTCGGCATCGGGGTTGTATGCGTGGATGGCCCCGATGAGGCCCTGAACGCTCACCGGCGCGCCCCAAACGCTGCAACAAGGCCCCGAATACGTTCCGAAGGGTGGCGCGACTGGCGGTCCGGACCATCGACCACCAGGGACCTCAACTCGCCGGCCGCGGTGTCGAGGTCGTCGTTGACTATCACGTAATCGTAATTGGCCGCCTCGGCAATCTCGCTACAAGCCGTGGCCAACCGCAGTTCCAGATCGGCGTGGGCCTCGGTCCCGCGGGCAGCAAGACGCTGCTCGAGAACCTCCGGGGAAGGCGGCATCAGGAAGACCGTGACCGCGTCCGGGTAAAGCGCTCGCAGTTGACGTGCCCCCTGAACATCGATGTCGAGCAGGACCGCGCGGCCGCCCTCGACCGGCTCCTCAATGGAACGACAGGTGGTCCCGTAGCGATTCCCGTGCACCTCAGCCCACTCGGCAAACTCACCGGCGGCCACCATCGCATCAAAGGTCGCGGCATCGACGAAACGGTAGTCCTGACCCTCGCGTTCGCCGGCACGGGCCCGGCGGGTCGTCACGGAGACCCCGGGCTCCACCGAACCGATGCTGGCCAGCAAAGGGCCACACACACTGGTCTTGCCCGCCCCCGAAGGACCGGAGACGATATAGAGGCCGGGGCGCGCGGTGTCGCGGCGGGACACGCTGCTATTCCAGGTTCTGGACCTGCTCGCGCAAGCGTTCGACCTCGGCCTTGGCGTCGACCATCAGATTTGTCACAACGAGGTCGTCGGCCTTCGATGCAACGGTGTTGAGCTCGCGGTTGACCTCTTGAAGAACGAAATCGATTTTCTTGCCCGCCGCGCGGTCGCTGCCGAGCAGATCTTCGAGCGCGTCGAGGTGGTTGGCCAAACGCACCAGTTCCTCGTTGACGTCGGCGCGGTCGGCCAACACCGCCGCCTCCTGCACCAAACGCGCGTTGTCGATATTGCCGTTACCCACCAATTCGCGGACCCTTGTCTCGATCCGCTTGCGTGTCCTTGCCGCGTGTCCGGCCGTGCGCCGGCTGGTCTTGCCGGTCAGCGATTTTAGCGCACGGAGACTCCTCAACATGTCCCGGCACAGATGGGCGCCTTCGCGCTCACGCTGCTCGGCGTGGTCGGCCAGCGCCTCGTCGAGCACGCGCTTTAGCTCGCGAAGCTCCGCGGCCGAGGGACGCTTCCGCTCGCCGCTTTGGAACACCTCGCTGCGCCCCTGCAAGAGCGCGAGATCGAGTTCCCCGGCAAGCCCGAACTCACGTTTTAACTTCTTCCACACCTTGACCCATTCAGCCGCGGCGTCCCGGTTGATCTCGACCTTGCCCCTGCGGACCCCGCCGTTGCGCCCGATGTAGACATCGACCCTTCCGCGTGACACCACCGCACCCACGCGCCGGCGCAATTCGGCCTCCCAAGGCCCGTACTCCTTGGGAGCCGACAGCTTTACATCGAGGAAGCGCTGGTTGACCGACCGCACCTCGACGAACAGGCCTGCCTGCCCCGAAACCCCCTCAGAACTCCCATACCCGGTCATGCTCTTCATCGCGGCTGCATCCTACCCCCGATAACCCCTTTCGAGCCAACGCCTTTCTTCGTCCGCCATGGCCCCGCCGCCCTTTTCCAAGGACCGCCACAGCCGGGCCAGCCCCCGCTCGGCCAATCGAGATGACCCGACACGCCCGGTAAAGGCCCGGTCGAGGTCTATCACGCTTACCGCGTTGCCCGGGCCGACCAACAGATTATCGCCAGTCAGGTCGGGATGGTAGACGCCGGCCGAGTGAAGCGAGCGTACCGCGACTCCGGCCGCCTCGAGAATAGCGCCACGTTCTTGCCGGTCCGGTGCGGCATCGAGGGCGGCAAAAAGGGTGAGCGCGGGCTCGATGGCCCGGGTGACCAGCCAGCCACGGTAAAAGAGACCGGCCGCCTCCACACAGGCGGCCATCACGGCCGGCACCGGACAACCAGCCGCGCGAGCCTGCTCGGTCACTATAAGTTCCCGAACCGGGCGCGGTGGGCGTCTCAAGTAACGGTCCCGGTTGAAATGACGGACCATGCCGCCGCGCAAATATTTACGAACGTACACAGCCCCGCCCCCCGACAGTAGAAAACGCTGGGCCGCACCGCGGCCCAGCCCGTCCTCTTGACCCTCGGAGTGTTGCGCCAGACTGCGAGCAGGACCGGTCAACAGCGCCGCCATTTCGTCCAGCTCCGGCGGCCGGGCGATAACGCGCAACGACCCCTGTTGGCGCTCGGCGTAACCGTGGGGGAGCTTCACGACGGGTCGGAACCCCCGCCGCTCAGGCGCTGTCCTTGAGAGAATCGGCGTGCCGCGATAGACCTTCTTCCAAGCCCACCGCCGGCGCGAAGCCTAGCGCGGAGCGCGCCGCCGAGGTATCGGCGGCAGTGTGTCTGACATCACCCTTTTGAACGTCATGGCGTGTGACCGGAACCGGATTTCCGACGATACGACCGACCGTCTCGAGAACCTCGTTGACCGTGGCGCGGGTCCCTCCCCCGATATTAAAGCTCCGGCCCACCGCGTCGGCCGTTGCCGCCGCGATATTGGCGGCAACTATGTCCGCAACGAAGGTGAAATCGCGCGACTGCGACCCGTCGCCGTAAAGCGAGACCGTGTCGCCCCCGAGCGCCGCCGAGATAAAGCGATGGAACGCCATATCGGGGCGCTGGCGCGGCCCGTAGACCGTGAAGTATCGCAGCGACACGGTCGGAACCTCATAGTTCTTCCAGTAGAGCCAGGCCAGATGCTCGGCCGCCAACTTGGTGACCCCGTAGGGCGAGACCGGACGCGTCGGCGAGGACTCGCTGACGGGGAGGTCCTCGCTATCACCATAGACCGAGGAGGATGAGGCATAGACGAAACGGCCCGGTCCCCCGCTCCCCTTGCATGCCTCGAGCAGACGTTGCGTGGCATACACGTTGTTGTCGCTGTAGATTCGAAAGTCCTCACCCCAGCTGGTCCGCACTCCGGCCTGCGCGGCCAGGTGGAAGACACAGTCGATGCCATCGAGCAGCGGTGCCAGATCGGCGGTCACCAGGTCGGCTTCGTGGAACTCGAACGAGGAATGGCCACGTGCACCGGCCAGATTGGCCTCCTTTATGCTGCGCGGGTAGTAAGGCAGAAAACAATCGACACCTCTGACCTCGTGGCCCTCTGCCAATAGCCCCTCGCAGAGATGCGAGCCGACAAACCCCGCGGCACCGGTTACGAGAGCTTTCATGGTGTGGGGCCGCCCGAACGACGGCTCATGCGATGATGCTAGTGGCCTCGGTTCCGGTCAAGTCCGGCAATGAGTTCGTCGAGCTTTTCAGCCGCGTCCGGCAGAGACCGGACACGCAAAGCTACCACTGAACTCCCACCGAGGTCCGCATCTTCGAGTTTCACCAGGTCCTTCTCGGTGGTCACAATAAGATCACAGGCCGCGGCGCTGCGACGAATCATCCCGACCTCTCTTTCCCCGTAGACCTGATGGTCTGGGAATAGGAGCGGCAGGACCTCGCTGGCCCCGGAGTCCCGAACGGAGGCCAAAAAAGCCTCGGGCCGGGCAAGTCCGGCCACCGCCAACACCCGCCGGCCGGCAAGCCCGGCCACGGCGCCGGCCCGGCTGTCCGGGTCGCTCGCGCTTGCCACAAGGCCGACCGTCCGGGTTTCCGTCCTGACCACGAGACCGGCCCGGCCCAGGGCCCGGCGCGGTTCTCGCAGCGGTCCGGCAGGAAGCAGCAACCTTTCGTCGGGGACGGGCGCCAGCACCAGATCGACCGACCGCGACATGCGACGGTGCTGGAAACCATCATCGATGATGATGAGATCTGGGGCGAAACGTTCGATGGCCGTGCGACCGGCCGCGACCCGGTCTGCCGCAGTAACCACCGGACACCCGGTCCTGGCCACCACCATCAGCGCTTCGTCGGCGCCCTGCCTCGAACCGGTCTCGATTACAGTGACCCCCTCGCCGGCCGCGCCATAGCCACGGCTTACTACCACGGGCGTTCTGCCCAGCGCGCGGCATCGTTCGATCAACCAAATCACCAGCGGCGTCTTACCGGCGCCACCGACCGAGATTGAACCGACGCTGACCACCGGCACACCGACGTCGAACACGCGCAACAGACCCGCGTCGTAGAGCAGCCCGCGCAAGAGGACCACAACCCCGTAAACAAGGCTCAGGGGTAACAGCAGTAGACGGGCAAGGAAGAGGGCCGGGCCGTTACCACCGGGGCCCGGGTACCACAGGGCCAACAGGGCGGCCATTATCGAACGACGCATCAGGGTCATGCCCCCAGGTAGGGAGTCAGCGCCTCCAGCGTCCGTTTTAGCGCCCCCCTGCCCTGCTCTACCACCTCGAGGGCGCGCCGCCCGTTGGCACGAGCCATCTCGGGACGGGCCAACCAATCGACCCAGAGCGCGGAAAGCGCCTCGGGGCCATCGACGACCGAAAGCGCATCGTTGGCCGCCAAGGACGCGGCCTGGGAGCGGACGTTGGCCAGATGAGGGCCAACGGCGACCGGGACACCGAAAGAGGCGGGCTCAAGGAGATTGTGTCCGCCGACCGGCACCAAGGTCCCGCCCACGAAAACACCGCGAGCGGCCTTCATAAAACCACGCAACTGGCCGACGCTATCGACTACGAGCACCTGCCATTGCGATACCGGCTGCTCCCCGGTCCCGACCGCCGTGCTCCAAGCCAGCACCCTGAGACCACGTTCGATGGCAAGACGAGAGACGGCCCGAGCTCGTTCGGGATGGCGAGGGGCCAAGACCAGGCGCAAGCCCTGGCCCGCCAACGGCGCGAAGGCCTCGAGCAAGAGCGCCTCCTCACCTTCCCTGGTCGAAGCCGCGACCACGACCGCGTCGCCGCCGGCGAGAGGACCGAGCAGGTCCTCCGAGCCGGCCTCCTCGATGGCATCAAACTTCATATCACCGGTCGTCAGCAAGCGTTGGGCCGACGCACCGAGCCGCTCCAGGCGTGCAGCCGACTCCGGGTCGCGAACACAGAACAGCTCGACCCCGCCAAGCGCTCCACGAAGCATGGCGCGCACCCGTAGGTAACGCAGATAGCTGCGCTCGGATATACGTGCGTTGACCATCACCTTGGGAATGCCGCGTCGTCCGAGCTCGGCCAGGAGATGGGGCCATATCTCGGTCTCCACGAAGATGAACAGTGTGGGACAGACCCGCTCAATGACCGCACGAACGATTCGCGGGTGGTCGAGGGGAAGGTAGCGTGTCTCGTCGGCACCCGCTGTTTGGGCGGCCGCACGACCGGTAGCGGTGTTGCAGGTCAAAAGGACGCGGAGGCCGGAGCGCGTCCGCCGCAGTCCGCCAATCAGAACGGCCGCGACCGCGACCTCGCCGACCGAGGCCGCGTGGACCCACACCAGAGGCCCGGCCGAGGCCTCGAACCCGGCCCATCGTCCCAAACGTTCGGAGTAGCGGGTCCGGCGCGGTTCATCGCCCAAGCCGGCCGCCACTCGATGATAGAGAAGCACCCAAGCTGCAGCCCCGCGATAAGCGGCCGCCTGTAGACTCGCCACAGCACCCCTGGCTCGCTCCGGTCCGCTCATACCGGCTCTTCGGGTCTACCGGCAAGCCGGTCGGCGTGGCGGCACAGCTCGGCCAGTCTTCGCTCGACCTCGGCACGCAAGGACTCGCGCAGGACCGGGTCGCGGCCCTTGCCGACCTCTATCGGTTCACCGACCACACAGACGACCTTGCCGCCCGGGACCGGGAGCATCATCCGGTCCCACCCGCTCAAGCGCAGCGCCGGTCTGGCGCTAAAGGCCATGGGCACGACCGGCGCCCCTGCCCTCATCGCCAACTCGACCGCACCGGGCTTGGCCACGCCGGCCGGACCGCGGGGCCCGTCGGTAACAAGTGCGACATCGCCGCCGGCGGCCAGCGCGCGGACCAGACCGAGGGTACCGGCTATCGCACGCCGGGTCGACGAACCCGGCGAGGTCTTCATGCCCAGTCGCAGTAGAGCGCGCGTGATAATCTGGCCGTCACGATGGGTGCTGTTGAGTATGTGAACACTGTGCCCCCGATACGTGAACGGCAACATGATCGAACGGCCGTGCCAGCTCACGAAGACCATCGCGCGGCCGCGCCGCCAGTTTTCCTCGAGAACTTCGCCGTTGTGCACGGTCATCCGGGTCGTCATCCTGAGAAAACGCATCAGGCCCAGCGCCAAAGAGCCGAGCACGGCTATCTCGGCCCGCGCAAAGCGCGCGTTGCGTCGCAGTCGCCTCAGCATATCCGCCGGCTCAGGGCGCGTCGTCCCGGAACTGCATGTCGTGAAGACGCTTGTAGACCTCGCCCCCCTCAAGCAGCTCTTCGTGCGTCCCGGATTCGATTACCCTTCCCCCGGCGATAACGGCGATGCGGTCGGCTCGCCTCACCGTCGAAAAGCGATGGGCAATGACGAGCGTTGTCCGGCCTTCCATCAACGCCTCTACCGCGGCCTGCACCAGACGCTCGGACTCACTGTCGAGCGCGCTGGTGGCCTCGTCGAGTATGAGTATGGGCGCGTTCTTGAGCAGCGCACGCGCAATCGCGACGCGTTGTCTCTGCCCGCCCGACAGCTGCACCCCGAGTTCCCCCACGACCGTGTCGTACCCCCGGGGCAGGCCGCGAATGAACTCGTCGGCGTTGGCCGCCTTTGCCGCCTCGACCACGTCCTCGTCGGCGGTGCCAGGCCTTCCGTAGGCGATGTTGTTACGAACCGAATCATTGAAAAGGAAGGTAAACTGCGTGACCACCGACATCAGTCCGCGCAAGGACGCCGTCTCAATCTCGCGCAGGTCCCGGCCGTCTATGGTAATCCGGCCCGAGTCCACTTCGTAAAAGCGCGGGATGAGATCGGCCAGAGTGCTCTTGCCACCTCCGCTCGGTCCGACCAGCGCCAGCGTTTGCCCGGCGGCCAACTCGAGGTCGACGTTGTGGACCACGCGCTCCTCACCGTATGCGAAGCTCACACCCTCGAAGCGAATCCCTCCTGAAAAACCCCCAAGCCTGCTCCCGCCCAGGCCGGCCGGCTCGGGCTCGATGTCCATCAGCTCAAAGATACGCTCGGCCGCACCAAGACCGGTCTGCAGGATATTGTTGGTGCGAACCACCTTCTTGAACGGTTCGTAGAGCAGCACCAGGGCCGTAATGAAGGCCATGAAATCGCCCGCGGTTCTCTCTCCGCCGATGACCGATGCCCCCCCGATCCATAGTGTTGCGGCAATGCCCACGGCGGCCGCAACTTCCATCAGCGGCGTGGTGAAGGCCTTGATCTTGGCCGCCCGCATGTACAGTCCGAGCAAGCGGGTGTTCTCGGCGCTGAACCGCGCTTTTTCGTAGCCCTCCATGCCAAAGGCCTTTACAACCCGGTTGCCGAGAATGGTCTCTTGCAGGAGAGCGGCAAGCGCTCCCAGCGTATCGAGCCCTTCGCGGCTGAGCCGTCGCATCCGCCGTGACAGTCTCTGCAGAGGCAGGACCACACTCGGAAAGACCACCAGGGTAACGAAGGCAAGCACGTGGTCGAGGTAGAGAGCCACGACCAGGAGCACCAGCACGGTGGTCGTGTCGCGAATCATCGCGGCCACACCTTCGGTCAAGGCCTCGCGAACCAGCAGGACGTCGGTCGTAACTCGCGAGAGTATCCCCGAGCTAGCCACCTTGTCGAAGTAGGCTATCGGGAGATGCTGGATATGCTCGTCGAGCCCGCGCCTGAGGTCGAAGACTATGTGTTGGCCGACGTACTCGCCGAGATAGGCTTGTCCGAAGTTGACCGCCGCACGGACGACAAAGGTCGCGGCAATGACGGCCGGAAGTATCCGCAACACCGAGTTGTCGCCGGCTTGAAAAACCTTGTCGACCAAGCTGTGGACAAGAAAGGGCACGATGCCCGCGGTCGCGCTGTAAGCGGTCATGCACAGCAACGCGCCAACGAAATAGGGCCACACGTAAGGCCGGAGATAGGCCAGCAAGCGCCGGCCCGTGCTGGTGCCGCTCACGGCAGCAACTCCAAGGCCAGGCGGGCCGCCTCGGCGGCGGCCCCGGGGCGCACCAGGCGGTCGCGCACGGTGGCCAATTTCTCACGCAAACGGTCAATCGCCGGTCCGCCCTCGAGAAGACGGCTCAACTCGGCGCAGAGGCGGTCGGCGGTCAGCTCTCCCTGTAACAGCTCGGGAACCGCTCTTTCCTCGAGAATGATGTTGGGCATCGCCATATGGGGAACATCGATCAGGCTACGCGCCACCAAGTAGGAAAGCGCGGACATCCGGTAGAGCACCACCATCGGCGTGCCCAGCAGCGCACACTCGACGGTCGCCGTACCCGAGGTCACCGCGACCGCCCGGCTGGCCGCGACCAGGTCGTATGTCTCCCCCCCTATTATAGGCGCTTCCACGCCACTGTGCCCGACCAGAGCTTCGAGAAGTCTCCGGTCGAGGCCTGGGGCGGCGGCAATGGCAAAGCGGGCCCGGTCCTCGAGCGCTCGGGCGGCCTCGAGCATGACCGGTAAGACCCGGGTGACCTCCTTACGGCGGCTGCCGGGCAGCAACGCAACCAGGGGACGTTCGTCATCGGTCCCAAGGCCGGCCAGTGCGCCCTCACGGCCGCTGGGCCTGACGTCCTCGGCGAGCGGATTGCCGACGAAGTGCGCGTCCATGCCCCGTGCCCGGTACAGCTCGGCCTCGAAGGGAAAGACCACTATCATTCGGTCGATCCGGCGTGCCAGCTTGGCAATCCGCCCACGGCGCCATGCCCAGACCTGCGGCCCAACATAGTAGAGCACCGGAACTGCGGTCCGGCTCGCAACGCCGGCCAAGGGTATGTTGAAGTCGGGAAAATCGATCAACACGAGAAGGTCGGGACGGCCGGGGCCGCGAAGCGTTTCCTTGAGATGGCGATAGCAGCGTCTGACCCGGGCCAGGGCGCCAAGCGCCTCGGTAAAGCCCATGATGGACAGCTCCGTCGAATCGAATCGGGTATCTACGCCCGCACGGCGCATGGCCGGACCCCCTACCCCGAAAATTTCGAGGTTTGGGTCGCGCTTGTGCATGGCAGCGGCCAGCTTGGCCGCCTGCGCATCGCCGGAGGCCTCTCCGGCGACCATCATTACGCGGCGGCCCGCCAAGGGCTCAGGGAGCCCCCATCGCAGCCAACACCCGGTCGGCAAGCTCGAGGGCCGCGATGCCTTCGGCCGGTCCGACAGCGGGCGGCCGTCGGGTAACGACGCACTCTATGAAAGCCGCGATCTGGCGGGCCAGCGGGTCGCCGTCCTCGAGGTCACGCTCTTCGATGGAAATCGCCGACATCGGGTCCGGCCCGGCGGCCCCGGGGTCACGGCGGGCCATCACCATGTTGCGCAAATCGAAGTCGAGAGAGACGTAGGCGTCCTCCTGAAATATGCGCATCTTTCGTTCCCGCTTTAACGACACACGGCTCGCGGTCACGTTGGCCGTGCAACCGCCCTGCATCCGTAGCCGTGCGTTGGCGATGTCAGCGTGCTCGCTTAGCACCGGCACGCCAATAGCATCAACACTTTCGACAGCGGCGCCGGCCAGCAAGGAAATGATGTCGAGGTCATGAATCATCACATCATAGACAACGTTGGTGTCATCGCCACGCCCCGCAAAGGGCGACAGACGATGGCATTCGATGAACTTCGGCTCCGAGACCAGCGCGCGCATCTCGTCGAACACCGGGTTGAAGCGTTCAAGATGGCCGACCTGCACCAAGGCCCCCTTCCCGGCCGCGGCATCGGCCAAGCGTTTGGCCTCGATTGAACCGGCCGCCATGGGCTTTTCCATCAGCATATCGACGCCCGCGGCGGCCACCCTCAGTCCGGTTTCCAGATGAGCCGCAGTCGGCACCGCAATACTGACCGCATCTACACCGGCGAGCAGGGAATCCAACGTTTCCGGCGCCCGGCATTCCTGTGCGGCCGCCACCTCGGCGGCCCGTTGTCGGTCACTGTCATAGACACCGACAAGTTCGACGCCGCCGTGGGCGTGATACTTCTCGGCGTGGAGCCGTCCGAGATGGCCAACCCCGATGACCCCGACACGCAAGCGTTCAGTCATTTGTAACGCCTATCACGGCTATCCCTAGCCCGGCGGCCTGTTGGTCGAAGGCCGCGCGGTCAAGAATGATGCTGCTGCCGGTCTCGATGGCCAATGTGCCGGCACCGGACTCGGACATCGCCGCCAGGGTTTGCGGACCCACCGCAGGAACATCAAAGCGCATGTCCTGGCCCGCTTTGGCCGCCTTGACCACCACGGCTTGGCCCTTGGCGAACGCCGCGCCACGGCAAATCATCGCATCGGTTCCCTCTACGGCCTCTATGGCCAGCACGGCCCCGGACTCCAACATCACACCCTGGCCAACGTCGTGGGGACCGAGCACGGTGAGTAGTTCAAAACCACGGTTCACATCCTCGAGCGCCTCGGGACTCGGTGCCGGACCCGCGATGGGACCGGCGGGAGCTAGAAGGCTCTCGAGAAAAATCGTCGAGGGAATCACGGAGATTCCCTCCTGCTCGATCTCGTCGGCTACCGCGCGAAGAATATTATCATCACCGAGCACCGCGGCACGGGCCAGCGCCTTGGCCCCACGGGCATCGGGCCGGAGCGAAAGCAGCGAGCGGGCCTTGTTGATGCCGCCAGCCATGACCGTACGCTCGACACCGCCGGCCTTGAGCGCACCGATGAGCTTGCCGAGCTGGCCGACTCGCACCCAAGTGACCGAGTCAACCTCGGCCTCGAGCGCCGGATCGGTCTCGTCGTGGTGGGCAACGGCCGCCACGCGAAACCCCCGCCTACGAGCCTCTCGCGCAAAGGTCAGCGGGAAACCACCGTTACCGGCGATGAGACCGATAAGTTCCATCAGGCATCCGTCCTCAGCGACAGATCCCACGCTCGGAGGACTCGACGAAGTCGAGGAGCTGGCCAACCTCCGAACTCGAGCTGCGGTCGTGGGCAAGCTCGGCCACGGCATCGCTGAGCCTGAGAGAGGATTGGAACAGAGTGCGGTAGGCCTTGCGCAACTTACGTATCGAATCCCTGGAGAGGCCGCGCCGCTTGAGCCCGACAACGTTGAGTCCCTGGAGACGAGCCCTGTCCCCCGCAGCCATGCAGAAAGGCGGAACGTCAAGACTGACCATCGCGCCGCCGCCAAGAATGGCCGAACTCCCTATCCTGACATGCTGGTGGATAGCGGCAAGACCACCAACTATGCCGTAGTCCTCTATCGTCACGTGGCCGGCCAAGGTGGCAGCATTGGCCATAACCACACCGTCACCGAGCGTGCAGTCATGGGCGACGTGCGAGTAGGCCATCAACAGGCAGTTATCTCCGACCCGCGTCGTCCCACCTCCCCCAACGGTCCCACGGTTGAGTGTAGCGAACTCCCGAATCGTATTGCCCGTGCCGATCTCCAGGCGGGTGTCCTCACCGGCGTACTTGAGGTCCTGGGGCGGCGCACCGATACTCGCGAACTGGAAGATGCTGTTATTCTCGCCGATACTGGTCGGGCCTTCAACGGTCACCTGTGAGCCCAACGAGCAGCCGGCCCCAATCTCGACCCCGGCCCCTACAACGGAATAGGGGCCCACTCTCACATCCCGAGCGAGCCGGGCCTCCTTGGAGATGATTGCGGTCGCGTGGATGCCGTCGGCCAAGAGCTAGCGGCCCTCCCCTGCTTCGAAGGCTTTGTCCGCCTCGGCAATCACGGCATCGGTGATATCAGGCGTCGAGGACGCGTAAAGCAGGACCGAATAGTCGAGCACAAGGTCGTAGTTCTTGTCGGCACCATAGGCACGGATGATTTTCTGGAATTGGCGGTTAAAGCGGCCCATAACGGCAGTCTCGGTGCGCTGCAGGCTGAGTTGGAAATCCTCCTGAAGACGCTTGGCCTCGCGCATCTGCCGTTCAAGCTCTTCGGCCGCGCGTTTGCGCTCCTGTTCGCTCAACACGGTCGCACGTTTGCGCACATCGGCCTCAAAGTCCTTGATCTCGGCCAGTTTACTATCGAGCTCCTTCTGCATCGATGCTTTCTTGCCTTGCAGTTCCCGGGCTGCGGCCTGACCAAACTTGGTCTCGGCAAGCAAGCGGGGAACCATTATATAGCCTATATTGAGATCGGCGGCTGACGCCCCGGCCACCGGCAATGCGGCAAGAACAAACAGCGTCAGAATCGAAGCGGCGGTCTTTCTCATACGGTCTCCCTTTTTCAGAACGGTGCACCCAGAGAGAACTGGACGATACTCGAGTCCTCGCCGTCCTTGGGGTCGAGCGGGTAGCCCACCTCTATACGCAGCGGTCCCATTGGTGACAACCAACGTATGCCCCAACCCGCGGCGTACCTGAGGTCCCCTAGGTCTATACCGCCCGATGCGGTGAACGCGTTGCCGGCATCTACAAACACTACGGCCTTGAGCCCGGCATCGGCCAGGACCGGAAATATGAGCTCGTTGGTAATGATGAGCTGCTGGCTTCCCCCTATCGCCTCTTTGACGTAGCTGACCCCGTCGTCTTCGCGAAATTCCTCCTCGGGGCCGAGGCTGCGAGTATCGTAGCCCCGAACCGAGTTAATCCCGCCCGGGAAATAGCGCTTAAACAACGGCAGCTCTTCCCCGCTGGCCCCGCTATCGCCGAGCCCGAACCCCAGCCGGACACCCAGCGAATGGACCAAGCGGCGGCCGGCCTTGGTCGCATAGACTGGCCAGAACCAGCGGCTGCTGGCCTCTATTTTAAGAAAGTCGGTATCGCCGCCCAGCCCGGCAAACTCGGCCGACAGAATCTGCCGCGACCCCCGGGTAGGGTCGAAGGGATGGTCGAGCGTGTTGCGGGTGATGACCGGCTTCACGCTGCTGGTCATCCGCGCGCCCTCCTCCGCTTTAACGCTCGGTGGGGCCGCCCGCCGGATGCCGTCAATCTCGCTCTCCTCGAGGCGATATTCTATGCCTGCCCGCACATCGCGCAGCGACAGGCGGGCGAGCCGGTACAGCCCCAGTTCCTCGAGCGGGTAGGACAGCCGCACGGCAAAGCCGCGGCCACCACGCACAAAGCGGTCGAACTCCAACTGCCAGTCGAACAGGTCGAAGCCGAGGCTGAGCGGGCGGCCGCCGAACCAGGGTTCGGTGAAGGAGAACTGGAAGTTCTGCCGTATCGTGCCCATGTCGGTGTTAACGACCAGCGACTGTCCACGACCGAACAGATTGCGCTCGGCGATTCGCGCATTGAACAACACCTCGTCGTCCGAACTGTAGCCCGCGCCGGCCGAAAAGGAGCCGGTCCGGCCCTCCTTGACTTCGACCAGCAGGTCGACCTCGTCTTCGGTCCCGGTCCGTTTGGTCGAAAGTTCGACCGTTTCAAAGTGGCCGCTTCGCTGTATGCGGACCTTCGAGCGGGTCAGTCCCGACCCGGAAAAGCGCTGCCCCTCCTGCAGTCGCAGTGCGCGGCGAACGACATGGTCACGGGTCTTGGTGTTGCCGCGTATCTCAATGCGGCGAACGGCGACAACGGGGCCGCCGTCGAATTCGAACGCGATATCGACCTCTTCGTCCTCGGCCCGTACCCGGGTGCCGGGAACCACATCGGCAAAGGCGTGGCCCAGGTCCCCGTATGCCTCGGTCAAGGCGAATATCGCCTCGCGCAACTCGCTGGCCCTAAACACGCCGCCCGCCGTAAGCCGGCTTATGGCCAGCAGCCGGTCTTCGGGGAGCAGGAGTTGGCCGGCAAAGGTTATCTCTCCAATCTTGAAGAGCGGCCCCTCCTCGATACGGATGGTGACCACCATTCCGTCGTCGACCCGTTCGATGAAAGGCTCGTCGACCCGGACATGAATGTAACCGTTATCGTAATAGTAGGCGGTAAGGCGCTCAACGTCGGTGGCAAGTTCGTCCTCGTTGAGCAGCCCGGCCCCGGTAAGCCACGACAACATCCATTCGCTGCGTGTGGTCATGAGCTTGCGAAGCGCCCGCTGCTTGAAGACGCGAACCCCCTCCAAACGTATGTCGGCCACGCGAACCAACGGACCCTCTTCGATCGAGTAGACAATCTCGGCGGTGTTGTCCTCGCCCGGCCGTAGCTCGTACTCGATAGATGCGTCGGGATAACCCTCGCTGGTGTAGAGCTTGCGCGCCTGCTGGATGCCCAGTCAAGCCTGCCGGGGATCGAATACGTTCCGTTCGCGAACGTTGATGACCGCTTCGACGTCCTCACGGATAACCTTGTCGATACCCTCGAACTCGATACCCGTCACGTAGGGACGTTCTTTTACGTGATAAACGAGCACCGGGCCCTGCGGCGAAGGCTTGGTGCTGACCCAGACGTCGTCAAAAAAGCCCATGCCGTAGATGGCCTTGATATCGCGGTCGATGCGGTCCTCGTCGAGTGGAGCACCGGTGGGCTGACCGATGTGCACGCGGATAGCCGCAGCCTCGACCCGGGAATTGCCCTCCAAGCGGACCTTGGCAACCGAACGGCCGGCCTCGGCAACGAGGGGCGCGGCAAGGACCGCAAGTACGGCCAATACCAAGCCCCGCCTCACGCAGAAGCCTCTTCGGAAAGACGGCCGCCGGCCAGACGCAGCGAGCGTTGCATGAGGCCGGCCAGAGCCGTGCTGTGTGTGGCCACCACCAGCGCACAGGCCAGTTCGGCCTGCACCTCAAGGAGCAGTTCGTGCACCCTCGCGGCCGAGGCCGGGTCGAGGTTCCCGGTGGGCTCATCGGCCAGGAGCAGCCGGGGGCGGACGGCCACCGCGCGGGCCACCGCCACGCGTTGTTGTTCGCCGCCCGAGAGCTGGCCAGGACGGTGCGACATCCGCTCGCTAAGACCGACCTGATCGAGGGCCTCCAGGGCCCGCCGGCGCGCAACAGCACGCCCCTGGCCGCCGACCAGCAACGGCAGCATCACGTTCTCGACCGCGTCAAAATCGCCAAGCAAATTGTGGAACTGAAAGATCAGTCCTATCGAGCGGCTGCGCATATGGGCCAGTTCCGAACCCGTCATTTCGGATAGGGAGCGGCCCTCGACGAGAACATCACCCTCGTCGGCCGGATCAATGGCGGCAAGCACGTGCAGCAGGGTGCTCTTGCCCACCCCCGACTCGCCCAATACGGCCACGCTCTGCCCCCCCTCCACTGTGAGGTCGAGGCCGCCCAGGACCACGAGCGGGGGATTGTGCCCAAAACGCCGGCCAATCCCTCGCGCTTCGAGCACCGCAGGTTCAGCCCGGGAGCTGCCGTTACTCATAACGAAGCACATCGGCCGGCACGACACGCGCCGCCTTCCAGGCCGGGAACAGACAGGCCGCCAGGCAAACCAAGAACGAAGCGGCGGCGACTACTATAAAGTTGCCGGGCACTATGCGCACCGGCAGGGTCGATACGTAGAACACGCCGGTCGGCAGGTCGATGAACTCATAGCGGTCGAGGCCCAAACAAAGGAGGTACCCGAACAGCACGCCCGCCACGGTGCCGAACAGACCGACCGCCAGACCTTTGTAGAGAAAGATACGTGCCACGCTGCCGTCGGCTGCGCCCATGGCCTTGAGCACGGCGATGTCGCGCCGTTTCTCCATCACGACCATATAAAGGGATGCCACTATCGTGAACGCGGACACCAGGACGATGAGCATCAGCACCAAGAAGTAGACCGTCTTCTCCAAGGCCAGGGCCTCGAACACGTTACGATGGACCTCGGTCCAACTCTCCACCCAATAGGGCATCCCGAGCGCGGCGTTGAGCTCACGCGCTATCCTGGGTGCCTGATAGGGGTCCGTCGTGGTGGCCTCTATGCCCTTTTGCCCGCCGCCCTCCCCCAGCAGACGGCCGGCATCGTCGATGTTGAGATAGACCAATCCGGCATCGTATTCGGCCATCCCCGAGTCATAGACGGCCACGACCACAAAACGTTTGCTCCTGGGCAAAAGTCCGAGCGGACTCGGGCTGGCACCGGGGGCCATCAGGGTCACCACGTCGCCTAGCTCGAGACCCAAACGCCGGCCTAGTTCACGGCCGATCATAAGGCCGGGGAGCATCGCTCCCTTGAAACTGTGGCGGCCGGCAAGTGCAGCCGCCGCACCCTCGACCACGAATGGCGCGACCCCCGAGGTGCTGCCGTTGCGCGCCGGGTCCACGCCGCGGCCGTATACACCGGCCATCGCCTCACCCGAGCGCACCATGTACTGTCCGCCGAGTACGGGAGCGGCCTCGACCACGTCCTGGTGCCCGCCGACCTCGGCCAACAGGCGGTCGAGTTCGGGCTCGACCGAACCGCCGAACGGGCTGGTCACGCGCAGATGCGGATGGAGCCCGAGGATACGGTCACGCAGGTCCTCCTCGAACCCGGTCATTACGGCCAGCACCACGGTCAGCACCATCACGCCGACCAGTACGCTCATCACCGAAATCGCGGTTATGACCGAGACGAAGGCCTCACGGCGCCTGGAACGCAAGTAGCGCATCCCGGCGAAAAGCTCCCAGGACATACTCCGGTGCTCCGACCTAGCGCCTGCCGCCCGGCCGCATCTGCGGGAAGAGGATTACGTCACGTATCGATGTGGTCCCGGTAAGGAGCATGACCACACGGTCGATGCCTATCCCCTCACCGGCGGTCGGCGGCATGCCGTATTCGAGCGCACGGACGAAGTCCTCGTCCATGGCATGGGCCTCATCGTCGCCGGCCTCGCGCAGCCGCAACTGTTCCAGGAAGCGCGCCTTCTGTTCGGCCGGGTCGTTGAGTTCGGAAAATCCGTTGGCTAACTCGCGGCCGCCGGCGAAGAGCTCGAAACGATCGACGAACCCGGGCTGATTATCGCTAGCGCGGGCCAGCGGTGAGACCTCCACCGGAAAACCCGTGATGAAGGTCGGTTGTATGAGATGCGGTTCGGCGGTTCGTTCGAACAGGTCGGCGAGCAACCCGAGCCCCGGACTGCGTTTGTCCGGGTCTATCTCGAACTCGTCGGCCAATGCCTCGAGTTCGCCGAGGTCGGTTGCCTGTGTGGCCGAGAGACGGCTGTGCTTGGCCACGGCCTCGGCCATCGTCATGCGCTCGAAGGGGGCGCCCAAATCTATCTCGTGTTCGCCCTGTACGACCTTGCTCGTGCCCACCACCTCCGAGAGGCTGGCGAACAGCTCCTCGGTTAGCGACATGAGGTCTTCGTAGGTGGCGTAGGTCTGGTAGAACTCACACATCGTGAACTCGGGGTTGTGTTCGGTCGATAGTCCCTCGTTGCGAAAGTTGCGGTTGAGCTCGAAGACCTTTTCGAAACCACCGACCACCAGGCGCTTGAGGTAGAGTTCGGGGGCCACACGCAGGTGCAGGTCGGTGGACAGGGCGTTGTGATGGGTGACGAACGGCTTGGCCGCAGCGCCCCCGGCCAGAGCCTGCATCATCGGCGTCTCGACCTCGACGAACCCCCGCCCCGCAAGGAACTCACGAACCGCGCCGACTATCGCCGTGCGAAGCATGAACCGCTGGCGGGCCTCTTCGTTGACGATGAGGTCGAGATAGCGGCGGCGATAGCGGGTCTCGACGTCGGTCAACCCGTGCCATTTCTCCGGCAAAGGCCTCAGACATTTTGCCAGCAGGACCAGCTTGTCGGCCCGCAACGTCAGCTCCCCGGTGCGGGTCCTGAACACCGGCCCCTGACAACCGACGATATCGCCGGTGTCCAGGCAGCCCATCTGTTCGGCATCACCGGCCTCGAGATCCTTGCGGCGAACGTAGACCTGCAAGGCGCCGCTGGCGTCCCTCAGTGACAAGAAGGAGGTCTTGCCGAAATCACGCACGGCCATCACCCTGCCGGCCAAGCGGTAGGTCCCGCTACGGGATTCCAACTCGTCGCCATCGAGCTGGCCGAGCTCTGCGATGAGCCCGGCCGTCGTGGTATCGGGGGTGAAATCGTTGGGGTAGACCTGTTCCCGGAGTTCGCCGAGCTTGGCCAACTTTGCCAGGCGGGCCTCGACCTGTTCGGTCTCTACCGGGCTATCGCTACCGCCGGCCTGTTGCGCATCCTTGTCTGCACCACGGCCGGTCACTTGATGAGGGGGCGCGGCCGGGCGGCCGCTGGCGTTGGCCTGTCTAACTCGCCCCCTACATGAGGTCAACCGGGGTAAGCAGCCGGCGCTCCCCAAGCGGTTGAATTGCTGGGGGGATTTCCCTAGGCTCGGCGGCCGTGCGGCAGCGGGCCCTGTTCAGACGCGCCGCAGCCACCGCGCGCGTCGCACTGATGGCACTTACCGCCTACTCGGTCGCGCTAGCCTCCAATTCAGGCATCGCACTGTGGCTCGAATCGAGCATGCCCGACGAACCGCCCGTCCACCGCTCTACCCCGGTTGCGGCAGCGGCGGCCAGCGCCACTGCCGGTGACACCTCCGCTATATTGCGCCGCAACCTGTTCGGCTCCGAGCCGGCCCCGGCAGCCGACGACGGTGGCAGCGCGGTCGATATAGCAGCCGCCGAGGTCGTGCCCGAGCTGATTCTTCGAGGCACCGCGGCATCGGGTGCGGTACGATACGCAGTGTTCCAGGAAAGCGGCAGCAAGCGTCAGGACGTGTTCAGCCTCGGCGAGCGCATATTCGACGGCCCTGAACTGGTCGAAGTACGCGACTCGGCCGTGGTCGTGGTAGCCGCCGGACGCCGCTACACGATCGAGTTAGAGAACGCGGCCGCCCGAGCTCCCAGCACCGGTGCCACCGGCGCGATTCGCAACACCGCTCCGGGCCGCTTTTTGGTCGACCGCCGCGAGGTCGACCACTCCATCGACAACCTCAACAAGGTGGTGACCGAACTGCGTGCCGTGCCCCTGATAAAGGACGGCAAAAGCCTCGGGTTCAGAATCTTCAACATCCGCCCCGGTTCCGTGATAGACCGCATGGGGCTAGCCAACGGCGATGTCGTCCAGAGCGTCAACGGCGTGGCCCTCGACGAACCGTCCAAGGCCCTGGCCATGCTGGAAGACCTACGCACGGCCGACCGGTTGACCGTTGACCTTCTACGAAAGAACAAGCCCACGACCCTCATTTACGACATCCGGTAACCACGCAGTGCCCACACCACACAAAATCCTGCTCTTCGTGTTCCTCCTGAGCCTACTGCTCGTCGGTCCCGCGGCCACCGGCCGGGCTGCCGGCGACGGCGGTTTGACCATCAACTTCGACAAGGTCGAACTGCCCGTGTTCGTCAAGTTCATAAGCAAGGCCACCGGGCGTAACTTCGTGTTCGCCGAGAAGGTGGCCGGTTATGTGACCGTCATCTCCCCCACCCCGGTTAGCGTAGACGAGGCCTTCGCCGTGCTCGAGTCCGCATTGGCGGTACGGGGACTGACCACGGTCGATGACGGTGTGCTCATACGCATTGTACCAATCAAGGACGCGCGCACAGCCGGCGGCTCGGTAATTTCGAAGGGACCTCGCGCAGTCGGATTTACCACACGGCTCATCCCCTTGGACCACATTGGCGCCGAAGATATCGCCAAGACCCTGTCCCCGCTCGTTTCCAAGGACGGCTCCTTGCTGCCCTACGGACCCAGCAACACGCTCATCGTCAGCGACCTGGCCAACAATGTCGCGCGCATGGCGGCCATCGTGGCCACCCTCGATGTTCCCGGACACGAGGAACAGGTGGAGGTCATCGCCTTGGCCCACGCCAATGCCGGCGTTCTGGCCGCCGAACTGCAAAAGATACTCTGGTCCGACTCGGACAAGGCCGCCAAGGACGAGCGGCGCATGAGGATAGTCCCCGACGAAAGGACCAACTCGCTGGTCGTGGTGGCGGCACCGGCCGACACACACCGGATACAGCGGCTGGTCGAAGGACTCGACCGCCCGCTGGCCCCAGGCGACGAACGGCTTCACGTCTATTACGCCAAGCACGCGGACGCCAAAGAACTGGTCAACGTGCTCTCGGGCCTGGTCGTCTCCAACCGCAGGGTCCAGACCAAGGGAAAGAGCACCTCGGTGGCGGGCGCCACGGCGGGCCTGGCCGACGAGGTAGCCATGACGTCCGACCCCGCCACCAATGCCGTAATCATCAGCGCTTCCTCGCAGGACTACAAGACCATCGCCGGACTCTTGGCCCGCCTCGACATAGAAAGGCCGCAAGTGCTGGTCGAGGCCATCATCGCCGAGATTTCGGTGGACCGCTCGCAAGAGGTGGGCTTTGAGTTCCAGACCGGCGGCGATGTAGGCAACGGAGTGGCCATCGGGCGAGCAAGCCTGGCCAATCTCAACGCGGCCATGTCGAACCCGGCCAGCCTCGCCGGGCTCATCCTTGCCGCGACCAGCGACCGCACCGTGGTGCTGCCCGACGGAACCGAGGTGTCCGCACAGGTCGCCCTGTTTCAGGCCCTTGCCACCGACACCGACATCGAAGTGCTGTCGGCACCGACCTTGCTCACGCTCGACAACCAGGAGGCCGAGATTATCGTAGGTGAGAACGTGCCCTTCATCACCGGTCGCGGTGTGGACCTTTCGGCCGTGAGCAATGTCTTTACAACGGTGGAACGCCACGATGTGGGAATAAAGTTACGCATCAAGCCGCAGGTCGGCGAGGCCGACACGGTCATCCTCGAGGTGCACCAGGAGGTCTCGAGCGTAGTACCCAGCGCCGTGCTCGACGAATCCCTGGTCGGTCCCACTACGACCGTGCGCTCAGCGTCCACTACCGTCAGTGTCCACAACGGCCGTACCGCGATCATTGGAGGGCTCATAAGCGATGCCGTGACCCGGCGCACGGCCAAGGTCCCGATACTAGGCGACCTGCCCTTTATCGGCCGTTTGTTCCGCGCCGACTCCGACAGAAACTCAAAGGTCAACCTGGTCGTCTTCCTGACCCCCCACATCATCCGTAGCGCCGCCGCACTCGAGGCCTCGTCGAAGCGGCTCGAGGGACGCTTCCGTCAGGCGGTTCCCTCCGGCCAACCCCGCCGAGACGCAAGCCCCGGACGCGCGCCCGCGCTCGAGGACCTCGACGAAGACGATGACGCGGCCGAGCGCTTCCCGCTCTGGCCTGCCGACCCCCCGTCCGGTGAGCGCCCGTGAGGCCGTGAGCGAGACGAGCGACAGCACCGTCGATAATCTCCTTTTGCGCGCCGGCCTGAGCGCCGAACAGATATCGGAGGCCCGGCGCAGCTCGGACGGTGACCTGGCTGCGAGCATAGAAAAGGTTTCCGGTCTGTCTCAGGCACGTTTTGCCGCACTGCTTGCCGAACGAACCGGGCTCCCCTTTGTGGCCGACATAGACGACGACGCTCTACAGCCCCAGGTGCTCGAACCGCTCACGATCGGATACTGCCGGCGCAACCGGATTCTTCCGATAAACGCCGACGAGGAACGCGTATCGGTGGCGACCTCGGACCCGCTGGCCCCGGGACCCTTCGACGACCTGCGCGCACTCTACGGCCTCGACATCGATCCAATCGTCGTCCCGGCCCCGGCATTGGCCCAAGGTATCGACCGTGCATTCGACCGTGCCGCGACGCTGTCCGCGGACGTAATAGACGAGATTGCCGAGGCCGACGCCTTCATCCTCGACGCCGGCGCGCTCGAGGTGCCCGACCTGCTCGAGGCCGACGACGAGGCCCCCATCATACGCTTGGTCAACTCGCTCTTGTTCAAGGCCGCCAAAGACCGTGCCAGCGATATTCACATAGAGCCCTACGAACGGAACTCCTCGGTCCGCATGCGTATCGACGGAATGTTGGTGGAGATGCTCGCGCCCGACCGCCGCATCCACGCCGCCATGGTCTCGCGCATCAAGGTCATGGCGGGCATGGATATCGCCGAGAAGCGACTCCCCCAGGACGGCGGCATCCGCGCCCGGGTGGCCACCAGAGAACTCGATGTGCGCGTATCGACCATCCCGACCACCTTCGGCGAACGCGTGGTCATGCGCTTGCTCGACCGTAGCGCAACGCTTCTCGGCCTTACCGAGCTCGGGTTCGCGGGCGACAACTTGACCACACTTCGCCGGATGATTCGCCAAAGTCACGGCATCCTGCTGGTGACCGGACCGACCGGAAGCGGCAAGACCACCACGCTTTATGCGGCCCTGTCGGAGATCAACTCGCCCGAGAAGAACATCATAACCATCGAGGACCCGGTCGAGTACCAGTTGCGCGGCATCGGTCAGATACAGGTCAACCCGAAGATCGACCTCGATTTCGCCGGCGGCCTGCGCTCGGTGCTACGCCAGGACCCCGACGTGATTATGGTCGGCGAGATTCGCGATACCGAGACCGCGCGAATAGCCATACAGGCCGCAATGACCGGTCATCTGGTAATGAGCACGCTACACACCAACGACGCATTCAGTGCGGTAACACGGCTTCTCGATATGGACGTCGAACCCTTCCTGGTGTCCTCATCGGTCGCCGGAATAGTGGCCCAACGTCTGGTCCGGCGTCTGTGCCCCTCCTGCAGCCAACCGACCACGGCCGAGGAAAGCGGCTTGGCCGAACTCGGCGTGGGCTACTTGCTCGGCGACAACAGCGGACTAAGACGGGCCGGCGATGGTTGTGACGGGTGTCGCGGCACGGGCTACCACGGCCGCACGTCAATCCACGAGATACTCCCCATCGACGACACCATCCGGCCCTACATCATGGAACGTACCGATGCGCGCACCCTCGAAGAACTCTCGGTCGCACGTGGAATGCCGACCATGCGTGCCGAAGGTGCCGCCAAGGCACGAAGTGGCCTGACCTCGGTCGCCGAGGTCTTGCGGGTGACCACCGAGGACACCGGCTGACCGCCCGACCTTGCCGTCCTACGCATACAAAGGTGTGGCCGCTTCCGGGCGTAACGTCAGCGGCACCGTGGAGGCCGAGAGCCCGCGCGCCGCACGGGCCCGGCTCAGGGAACGCTCGGTCTTCGCGTCCGAGCTCCACGAGGCGGCGGCATCAGGCCGGGCCGGCCTCGCGGTCCGCAGGCCCGGACAAAGCGTGGGGGCGGCCGAGCTCGGACGCACCTTGCGTCAACTGGCCACCCTGTTGGCGGCCGGCTGGCCGGTCGTCGAGGCCCTCGACTCGCTACTGACACGCGGGATGCGGCCACGGATGCAGGCCTCGCTTACTACCCTTCGCGCCCAGATTGTCGAGGGCGCCGGTCTGGCTCAGGCGATGTCGACCATGCCGGCCGTCTTTCCTCCCATCTACGCCGGCATGGTCGAAGCCGGTGAGACCAGCGGGGCCCTCGACAAGGTGTTGCTGCGCATCGCCGACCACGCCGAATCGGCTGCGCGCCTGCGCGCCAAGGTCCAAGGGGCCCTGGCCTACCCGGCGATTATGGCCATCATCGGTAGCGGAATCGTGACCTTCCTACTGGCCTATGTGGTCCCTCAGGTCAGCCGCGTGTTCGCCGAGGCTGGGCATGGCCTACCGCTTCCTACCCGTGTGCTGATGTCGCTCGGCCAGGCCATCTCCGCTTTCGGACCGGCCGCGCTCCTGGTCGGGCTAGCCGCCACCCTCGGCGCACGCCTGGCCTGGGCCAACCCAACCGCCAAACGACGAATGGAAAAGGTAGTACTTGCCACCCCCTGGGTCGGAAGGTTGAGCCGCGACGTTCAGACCGCCCGGGTGACACATACCTTGGCCACCCTTCTCGGCGGAGGCGTTACCGTGGTCGCGGCCCTTGCGGCCTGCCGTTCGGCGGCCGGCCAAGGCCTGTTCGCCGATGCGGTCGAGCTGGCCCGAACCGAGATTTCCGAGGGGCGCCCGCTGGCATCGTCCCTGGAAGCCAGCGCGGTACTCAGTCCGATGGCCGTCGATATGATACGGGTCGGCGAGAAAAGCTCGGACCTCGAGAACATGCTGAACAGCGCCGCCAATAGCCTCGACGAAGAGATACGTTTGCGCCTGGACATGGCGGCCGCGGTGCTCGAGCCGGCCATAGTCGTAGCCATGGCCGGCGTCGTGCTGTTCGTCGTACTGGCCATCCTGCTCCCCATCTTTGAGATGAACCAGCTCGTTCGTTAGGATTGCCGGGTGCGTAGCGGCGGCTTCACCCTTCTTGAAATCCTCATCGTCGTGATGATTCTCGGGCTCCTGGTGTCGATGGTCGCTCCCCGGATCATCGGCCGCGCCGACGAGGCCAAGGTCACCATGGCCATGGCCGACATGAAGGCCATCGAGGGGGGCCTGGCCTTGTACAAGCTCGACTCCGGTAATTACCCGACCAGCGAACAGGGACTGGTGGCCCTGGTCGAAGAACCGACCGTGCGGCCACTGCCGAGGCGTTGGCGAAACAACGGATACCTGGAACGGGTCCCGCGCGACCCCTGGGGCAACGAACTGGTATTCGCAAGCGACGGCAAGAGCTATGTCCTGCGTAGTCTGGGCGCCGACGGCGAAGAGGCCGGCGAGGGCGTGGACGCCGACATTGACTCGCGCGATTTCTGAACCCGGCAAAGAGCCGGCGGGGTTCACGCTCATCGAGCTGAGCCTTGTCATACTCATCATAGGCATAATCGCCGCCCTTCTAGTCCCGCGTCTGCCCGACCTGGGGGCCACCCGTCTCGAGGGCGCGCTTCGGCGCATCGGCACCCTGAGTTCCTATCTCCACGACGAGGCCTCCCTCAGGGGGAGGGTCTACCGCCTCACCCTCGACTTTGACGAGAACCGTTACTGGTCCGCGTTCAACGCCGTGGCCGCAGAGGGCGCCGCCACCGTGGGCTTTTTGCCCAACTGGGACCCGCACTCCTCGCCCAACCGTTTGCCCGACGGGGTCAGTTTCGCCGTGGTCGAGGCCGGCGGGGTCCGTACCACCAGCGGAACAGCGCATATCGATTTCAGGCCCGATGGCTTGATCGGCCAACTGCTTGTGACTCTTGAAGGCGAACCGGGCCGCAGCGCCAGCCTATCGATGAACGGACGCAGCGGACGCGTGGAGTTCCTGCCATGAAAGGCTTCACGCTGCTCGAGGTCCTGGTCGCAACGGCCGTTCTTGCGGTCGCCATGGTCAGCCTGCTCGGCCTCCACGGACGCAACCTGCGGCTGGTGGCCGACACCCAGGAACTGACCGAGGCCGGCCTGTTGGCCTCACGCCTGGCGACCACCGCCAAGACCGGGGCCTTTCCGAGCCTGGGAACCACCCGGGGCCAGACCGCGATTGATGATAGGGCCGCGCGCTTTTCGTGGAAACGCGACGTAGCGCCCACCGGGCTCCCGGGACTGCATCAGGTCCGTATCGAGGTCGCCCGCGGCCCGACTGGCGCCGGCGGTGACGTCCTGGCCGATCTCGTCTTCCTGCTCAGGAGTGCGGCCAGGTGAACGGGCGGTGGCGTGGCCAGGCCGGCATGTCGCTGGTCGAACTGATGGTGGCCGTCTCGGTGCTGGCCGTGGTAACCGCGATAGTCTACGGCAGCTTCGCCCGCACTGCGGCCGCGCGCGACCATGCGCTGGCGCGTGCCGAGGTGTTCGCCGAGGCGCGTTCAGCCTTTTCTTGGCTGGAACGCGACCTGCGTGGCAGCTTTGCCACCGGCAACCTGCCCGCGGCCATGCCCCGCTTTTGGGCCGACATCAGCGCCAACTCGACCATTGCGGCGGACGCGGAGACCACCGTCCTCGACCTGACCCTTCTTAGCGCACGCGGGACGACACCGGTCGAGGGCCTGGGGCCGCTCCCGCCCGACGACCGCGCCGACCAGGCTCGCGTGGCCTACCGCCTGGCCACCGGTTCGGACGGCATGGACCTGATTCGCTACGAACGCCGCCCCCCCGGACCCATCGACGACGACAGCAGCGTTCGGACCGTCGTGGCATCGGGGCTGGGCTGGCTCGAAATACGTTTCTTCGACGGCAAGCGCTGGCAAGCCCGCTGGGCCGGGCAAGCAGCCCAACGGCGGGCACCGGAGGCCGCAGAGATCCGGCTGGGGTTCACCGACAAGCTCGGCGGCGAGCCTCTTGTGCTGTCAAGTTCCACCCAAATACCGGCACTGGCCCATGACTGAAGGACCGGCGACCATCGGCGCCAGGAACGGCGAACGGGGTGTGGCCCTGGTCATCACGCTGATGGCTGTGGCGCTGCTGACCATCCTGGTCGTTCAGTTCACCTATGAAGTCCAGGTCGACCATCGCCGTGCCGCCCACTGGCTCAAGGCCCGCAGGGCTGCCGGTCTGGCCGAGTCAGGACTGGTGCTGGCCGAGGTCCTCTTGGAACTCGATGCGCGTGCCGGCAAGACCGACGCGCTGACCGAGCCCTGGGCCCTGCCCTTTCCTCCGATAGAGGCTCCAGGAGGCGGACTGCTGGCCATCCGCATCGATGACGAGCAGGGCCGTTACAACATCAACCGCCTGCGTAGCGCCTCGGCCGGCGAGACCGCAAGGTTCGCACGCCTACTCGAACTGGCCGGCGTGGACCCCCGTCTCGTCGCTCCGCTGGCCGACTGGATCGATGCCGACTCCAAGGTCCGCTTTGGTCCCGAAGGCGCCGAAGCTCCCCAATACCGCGACACCGTGCCGCCATACGCGCCGCGCAACGCGCCGATGCTGACCCTACGTGAATCGGTGCTGGTACGCGGCTTGGGCCCAAAGCAACTGCTCAAACTGGCCAAGGTCGCCGCAGTCCTGCCCGCCGGTGAACGGCGGATAAACATCAACACGGCCCCTGAGAAGGTGCTGCGCGCTCTCCATCCGCGCATGGAGGACGAGCGTTTGATAGGCCGTTTGCTCGAACGCCGGGCCCGGCGCGCGATTAGTGGGCGAGCCGACCTAGAAAGCATCCCGGGGCTGGCCGAAGTCCCGATTGCATCCCTGGTCGGCTATTCGAGCAAGTACTTTCGCGTCAGAACGGTGGGTTCTATCGACGGCATCCACCGTTCGCTCGAGGCCCTGGTCACTCGCGAGAATGGCAAAAGCCGCACCGTTTACAGGCTCGAACGAAACGTTCCGACGATAGCCGGCGTTGACACGTCGGTGCCGACCCGCCTTAACGAACTGTCATGGCCGGACGCGTCCTAGCGCTCGAACTCGGCACTGATGGGCTTCGCGCCGCGGTGGTCGAATCGACCCTGAGGCGCTTCAGCATCAGCGAGATACACGAACTCGATGACAGCGAGTTCGCGGGCACGTTGGGTGGTACGCGTTGGGACCGTGTAACGGTGGGATTGGCAGCCGGCGCAGCGGCCTTCCGTTTCCTGGAACTCCCGTTCAACGACAAAAGACGCATCAAACGGACCGCAGGGGTGGCCCTCGAGGACCACGTCCCGTTTTCGCTCGAAGACGGCGAAACCGCCTGGGACCGCACAAGCCCCGGCCACCACGGCCAGATTCTGGCCGTGATAGCTCCGCGCACGCGCCTCGACTCAGTTCGCCGCCGCCTGGCCGCCATGGACATCGAACAGGCCGAGTTGGTATGGACCCCGACCGCAGCGCTGGAATGCTTCTCACGTTCCTTGGCCGAAGGGTCGAGCTACATCGCCGTCAACAATTCGGCCACATCGACCACCGTCGCCGCCGTTCGCGAAGGCGTGCTCAGCGGACTGAGGGTCATCGGTCCCGGTTCCGGCCAGCGCACGGCACGCGACGTCGCGTGGGCCGTGGCATCGTTGGCCCCCGACATAGAACGGGTCGTGTGCGCCGGGCCGGCCGCCGACGAGAGCATGGAAGAACTGTCCTCACGCCTGGCCGGACACCAGCTCGAACGCCTGGCCGGGGACTGTCCGGTCGAGGCCCCCGAACTGCTGGCCGAACAGTGGACCGAGCACACTACACTCCTAGGGCTGGTAGCAACGGCCGGCGGCGAGTGCGGAAGACCGTCGGTGGCCTTCCAGCATGGCAGCGCCGCGCCCTCGGCCGCGGGCATGGAGGAGGCCGGCTTTGGTCAGTTGGGCCGCTGGGCGGCGGCGGCCGGTCTCTTGCTGATTACCGCCACCGCAGTCGACCACATACGCCTCGGCCGCAAACACGCGGACCTGATCCGGCAGGCCGACCAGATTACCGCCCGCGCGATGCCTTCGGCGGCCGGACACGGCGGCCGCAAGTTAAAGCTAGAGATGCGTCTCTCCGAACTCGAAGGGCGCGTAGGCCAGCACCCGACAACCGCAGGCTATGCCTCCCCGCTTGCGGCCCTGGTGGCGATGTCGGCCACCGTGCCGGCCGAGATAAAGGTCGAGCTCGAATCCTATCAATACGACCCTCCGTCCATTCGACTGGCCGGCCACGGTAGCGATTACGAAGCCGTGACCAAGCTCGAAGAAGCGCTGCGCGCCCACCGGGACTTCTCGGCGGTCGAGGTCATAGAGGTCCGTGCCAATATCGCCGGCGAAGGTGTCGACTTTCGCCTCGAGCTTACCCTGGCCATCCCGGGAACAGCGCACAACAGTTAGATGCGAACACCGGCCGATATACTACTCCCCGTTCTCGAGCGTCTGAGCCTGCGCGAGCGGCGTCTGCTGGTGGCATTTACCGCGATTATTTCCGTGACCGCACTATACACGCTGGTCGTTGAGCCGGTGGTGGCCAGGCGCGGCTCCATGGAGAGCCGCATCACGACCTTGACACGCGATATGGCGGCCATCGGCTCGCTTGCCACGCGAATCGAGGCCATCCAGGAACGCATCGACAAACGCGAGGCCGTGACCGCCGGCGAGGGCTCGTTGTTTGCGCTGGTCGACCGATTGACGTCTGCCACCGTGCCCCCGGGGTCGGTCGAGTCGATAGTTCCCGACAAGGGTCCGGACAAGCGGCGGGCGCGAGGCTCACGTGTGGACCTGCGTCTAGGTGGCATCTCTCTCGGCCAACTGGTCGAACTTCTGGGAAGAATCGAAGCGCAAAAGGGGGCCATTCGGGTGCTCCATCTCGACCTCAAACGCCGCTACGAGGACAGCGCCCGCTTTGACGCCTCGCTGACCGTTGCCTCGAGCGCGGAGGGGTCGTGAGGCGGCCCGCGCTGTTCGTGGCGCTTACCATCGTCTGCTTCGTCTGGACCTTTCCGCATAAACTGGTTGTCGAACGCCTGGTAAGAACAGCACTGGCAAGGGCCGGCGTGGCCTCCTCCATCGAAAGTGTGGAGCCGCGCTGGCCCAAGATTGCGCGGATGTCGGTGTCGCCGCCGGGCTACCTGCTGCGGGGCATCCGGCTTGCCCGCAACAGCGACACCATGAGCATCGACACCCTCTATCTCGGTTTCGGGCTGCGCGGCGGGGTCGATATCGAAGGCGATGCCTGCGGTGGTTCGTGGCGAGGCAAGCTACAGCGTGGCCGTCGCTTCGGACTGACCTTTACCGGCGTCGAACCCGAACGTTGCCTCGTCCTGTCCCATGGCCACCTTGAAGGTCGTTTCGGCGGGGCGCTGGCACTGCGCGGCATCGGCCGCGGCCAGAGCAGCGGGCCGGTCGGAACGGCCGTGCGCGAAGGCAAAATCAGTATTGAAGGCCGTAACGCCAGGTTCTCGGGCACCGGGCCTGGCTCGATCGCCCTAGCCGCTTTCGAGCTTTCCGCCGTCGACCTGGAGGCCAGCCTCGATGGGCCGGCCCTGGTACTTGACGGCTCGACGGCAGAGGCCGAAGGCATCCAATGGCGACTTCCGGCGGCCACGGTGTTCCGGCGGGCGGGGTCCTTGCTGATCGAGGGACGACTGGCCGTACGGATCCGCGATGAAAGGCCGCGCGGCAAGATGATTGCAGGCCTCCTGCCCGAAGCCGTAGCCGATCCTGAGGGCTGGCGGCACTACCAACTTTCGGGGGCTGCGAGCCGTCCGCAACTAAGCGCCGTTCGCTAGCAAGGAATCCCGAATCGCGCGGGCCAGCTCCACATTGTGCGTATGGCCGGTCTTGCGCGCATGGAACTGCCCCTTGAGCGGAGCGCCGAGCAGGTACAGGTCGCCCATCAGATCGAGAATCTTGTGCCGGGCCAGTTCCTCGGGAAATCGTAGTTCGGTGTTCACGAACCCGCTGTCCCCGATGAGAATGAAGTTGCCGAGCTGGCCCCCCTGCCCGAGACCGGCCTGCTCGAGTGCACGAATCTCTTCAACAAAGCCGAAGGTGCGGGCCGGCGCGATTTCCGAACGGAACGAGCCGGGCCCGTCGAACTCGAAACAGTAGGTCTGTTCTCCGACAGGTTCCGGGTAGGCAAGCTCGTAGGTAATCCTCAACCCGTCATAGGGCCTGGCCTCGATGAACTGATCGGGCCCAGGCTCCAGACGTACCAGGTCGGCCACCGCTACAGCCGGCGTTTCGCTGCCCTGGTCCTCGATGCCCGCGTTGTCGAGAAGCGCACACAGCTCAACAGCCGAACCGTCGAGGATGGGCACCTCCCCTTCCACCTTGACCAGGAGATTGGTGACCCCATAGGCATGCAAAGCAGCCATGAGATGCTCCACGGTACGCACCGACGTCCCGTCCTTGAACAAAGTGGTCGCGTAGCCGGTCGAATCGACGTTGTCGACGGAGGCCTCGACCACACCCTCGCCGGCCACACTCCCAAAACGTATTCCGCTGCCGGGCGGTAGCGGGTGGAGGATGATTCCGGTGCGCTGGCCGCTATGGAGACCAAGCCCGCTACTGGTCACACTCCTGGCAACCGTCCGTTCGGCCACGAGCAATCCGGTATCGCCTACCCGGCGACGGTCTGCCGGCGCCACCTCGGACCGCGAGCCGGTGCCGGTGGTCGCCTTGCCGAGGGCCCGGTTGACCGATTGCAGGAGTCCCTCAATCGAAAAGGGCTTCTCGATGAAATCGACCGCGCCGAGCCGGGTGGCGGTGACAGCCAGCTCGACGCTGCCGTGCCCCGAAACAACGATGACGGGCATGTTCGAGCCCGCCCCCCGTATCCTCGACAGAAGCTCAATCCCGTCCATGTCGGGCATCCACACATCGACCAGCACGAGATCGGGCGTTTCGACCGACATCCGCCGTTGGGCCTCCTCCCCGCTGGCGGCAGTACTGATGTCGAAGCCTTCGTCGCTCAGCACCCCGCCGATGGTCTCGCGCACGGCGGCATCGTCGTCGACTATCAGAACCTTCTGCATCGTCTCCATAGGATAGCTCAAGCGGGTGACGCCTGCGCCTCGTCACCTTCGTCGCTCGCGACCGGGAACTCGATGACGAACCGAGTGCCGGTTGGTGCGTTGTCATGAAGCCGCACGTAGGCCTGGTGGTCTTGGGCCACCGAAGCGACCACCGCCAGACCGAGACCGGTGCCGTCTTCCTTGGTGGAATAGTACGGTTCAAAGATGCGTGCGCGCTGCTCGGCCGGAACGCCGGGGCCGGTGTCGGCGACCTCGAGAATGACCCTTGACAGTTCTTGTTCCGAGCGAGTGGCCACCGTAATCCGCCGGACCGACGGCCGCTCGACCCCCGGCTCCGGCCCCAGAGCGGCAACCGCGTTGTCGAGCAGATTTACCAGCGCACGGCGCACAGCCTCCCGGTTCATCAATACTTCGGGTAGGCCAGCGGCGGCCTTGAAGTCCATGGCAATGTCGGGGTGAGCCTGCCTGTAAAGCGGCAGGGTCTCCTCAACCACCCGGTTGAGACACTGCGCCCGCTTGTCGCCGCCGCCGCTGCGAGTGAACTGGGAGAACTCGTTTACCAGTCCCTTCAGCTCGTCAACCTCTCCGATAATCGTGCCGATGCAATCCTCGACCAGCTCGGCATCCTCGGCGGGCAAACGGCCGGCCAGGCGCCGCCCCATCCGCTGGGCCGACAGCTGGATCGGCGTAAGCGGGTTCTTTATCTCGTGGGCAATGCGGCGGGCGACCTCCTTCCAGGCCTCGGTGCGCTGGGCCTCGGCCAATCGCGAAACATCCTCGAAGAACAGTATCCATCCGCTGCGTTTTCCCGAACGCCGCACCAGACCGCTGGCCGTTACCGCCAAGGTCCGGCCGGCCGCCTCGTTCTCAACGTTGAGGCTGGCGCCGGTCTCTCCACTGCCGAGCCCGGTGAGCATACCGGCGACCTCGCCGTAACCGCAGGCATCGAACACGGGCTCCGCCTTCTGGCCAACCACACCGGCGGGGTCGAGCGAAAGCAGCGTCATCGCAGCCAGGTTGACGGTGGTTATCACGCCTTCCTCGTCGACCGAGACCACGCCGGCATCGATGTTGGCAAGAACGGCTTCGATGTAACGACGCCGTTCGTCAAGGGCGTCGTGACTAGCCTTGAGTTGCATGGTCATGCTCTTGAACGCGCGAACCACCGCCCCGACCTCGTCGCCACCCTCCTCCTGGAGTTCCACGTCCCACTTGCCCCCGGCAACCGCGTTGGTCGCGTCGGCCAGGCGGCCGAGCGGACCGGTGATGCCGCGGGCCAGATATAGCCCCAACCAGGCGGCCGAAAAGACCACGACCAACGTGGCCAAGCCCATGGTCAGGACATAGAGGTTCTTGAAGGGCCGTTTGTTGAGCTCGAGTTGACGATACTGCCTAAAGGAATCGAGGATGGAGCGGCTCCAGAGCCTGGCACTCGGATCGACGACGTAATCGACTATGACCACGGCCCGGCCGCCGCCGGCCGACAGGATTGGAGCCGCGCCGCGTATGACATCGGCAGTACCGAGACTTTCGACGCGGGTGGCTGTGCCCGTTTCCAGTGTTTCGTCAATGAACTCGAGGTCGGTGCTCACCGGGACCCCGGTCGGGAGCTTTTCGTTGAACAAGGCCAGAACCTGGCGGCCCTGGTCATCGACCACCTGCACCGTGCCGATTCCGTAGGTCTGTTGGTAGTCCCGGAGCATCTCCTTGGTGCCCGGGCTGGACTGGTCCTCGGTCCCGTCCAAGCGCCCGGCGATAGCGCGCGCGTGCACAACCGCCTGGTCGGCGGAACTACCGTAATAGGTCGCGGCAAGACGGTGCGCCCCCCTCAACGAGGACTCGACCTCGGCACTGAACCAGCCGTCGATGCTGTTGCTGATGAACTGCACGGACACCAGGGCCATGACACCGGCCGGGAACAGCGAGATTACCACGAAGGCGGCGACCAGTCGGCTGCGCAGATGGCTTCCCATCACACGGCGCCGGCGTTCGATGATGAGCTTTACGACGTTACGTAGGACCAGGAAGACCAGGACCAGCAGCAGAACGATGTTGAGGTTGATCAGCAGGAAGGAGAAGACGTTGCCCAGCGCTGTCTCGTCGCCCGGACGGCGCGCTTCCCACACGGTAAACACCAGGACCGCCAGACCGGCGGCCAATATGACCATGGCCTCTCGCCGGCGGCGCCGCCGTTCGTCGTCGGGCAGACCGCTCACTCGAAAAGAACGGGCTGGGTGCCGTCGCCCGGCGGCTTACGCCCGAAGTGTTCGTAGGCATGGCGGGTGGCCACGCGCCCGCGCGCGGTGCGTTGGATGAAGCCGATGCGCAGAAGATAGGGCTCGTAGACCTCCTCCAGGGTGCCGGCATCCTCGCCGACCGCGGCGGCAAGGGTGTCGAGCCCCACCGGTCCCCCGTCGAACTTGTCGATAATCGCCGAGATCAGACGGCGGTCCATGTTGTCGAAACCCGCCTCATCAACGCCCAGCATCTCGAGCCCGAAGCCTACGACCTCGGTGGTAATGCGGCCCGAGGCCTTGACCTCCGCATAGTCGCGCAAACGTCTGAGCAGACGGTTGGCTATCCGCGGGGTCCCCCGTGAACGCCCGGCAATCTCGACGGCCGCCTCGCGGTCGAGCCCGACACCGAGAAGCGAGGCCGAGCGCTCGACAATGCGTTGCAGCTCTTCGGTCTCGTAATACTCGAGGGCGAACGCGTGCCCGAATCGCGAACGCAGCGGAGCTGTCAGCAGGCCGGCCCTGGTGGTGGCACCCACCAGGGTGAAGGGTTCCAGGTCGAGCGAGATCGAACGCGCCGAGGGCCCCTCGCCCACGACTATGTCTATGCGGAACTCCTCCATGGCCGGATACAGAATCTCCTCGACGATACGCCCGAGCCGGTGGATCTCGTCGATGAACAGGACCTGACCGCGCTCGACCGCGGTCAGTATCGCCGCAAGATCGCCGGCCTTCTCTATGACCGGTCCGCTGGTCTGGTGAATGCCCGTCCCCAGTTCGGTCGCCACGACATGGGCCATCGAGGTCTTGCCCAGTCCAGGCGGACCGGAAAGCAGCACATGGTCGAGGGTCTCACCCCGTCCGCGCGCCGCTTCGATAGCGATTGACAGATTGTCGCACAGATGCGCCTGGCCAACGTACTCGGCAAGGGTGATAGGCCTGAGCCCGGCCTCGCCGCTGCTGTCGTCGGGCGAACGAAGCGGGCTTACCGGATCGCTTTCGATGGTTGCGGCCTTATCGTTCATGACAGCTTGGCCAGAGAGCGCCGTATGATGCCCTCGAGAGCACCGTCACCCTCCCCGCGGACCTGCTTGACGGCGGCCTCGGAATCCTTGCGCGAATAACCGAGAGATACCAGGGCCAGCACCGCATCGCGCTCGGGCCCGGCCCCGTCCGCACCGGCGCTGGCAGCGGCGTCCACCTTGCCCATTTTGTCCTTGAGCTCGACTATCATCCGCTCGGCCGTCTTACGCCCGATGCCGGGAATCGACACCAGGCGGGCGTGGTCCTCGGTGTTCATTATTTCGAACAGCTCGGGCGCTTCGACACCGGAAAGTACGGTCAAAGCCAAACGTGGGCCGATTCCCGACACGCTTCGCAAGAGATTGAACAAGTCCCGGTCCTTGCGGTCGGCAAAAGCGAAAAGCTCGAGTGCATTCTCGCGCAAGTTGGTAGAAACAAACAGGTCGACCGCCTGGCCGGCTTCGGGCAAACGGTAGAAGGTCGTCAGCGGGATAGCCGCCTGATAGCCGACCCCCCCAACATCGACCAGCACCTCGCCGGGGGATTTCTCGTCGAGCAGGCCCTTGAGGCGCCCGATCATCTAGGTCCTGCTCCAGCCGCACCGAGAGCCACGGCAAGCTTGCCGTCCCAAGACCGGCTGAGCGCGTGGCACAGGGCCGTGGCCAGGGCGTCGGCGGCATCCTCGTCGGGCTTGTCGTCGAGCCCGAGCATACGCATTACCGCCTCCTGGACCTGGTTCTTGTCGGCACGGCCGTAACCGACGACCGCCTTCTTGATGGTCGCCGGCGCGTACTCTCCGACCGGCAGGCCGCGGCCTGCGGCAGCCGCCATCGCTACGCCCCGGCCTTCGCCCAGGCGAAAGGCGCTCTTGACGTTGCGCGCCAGAAAATTGCGCTCGATGCTGGCCTCGTCCGGCCCGTGCTCATCAATGACCCCGACAATCCCCTGGTAGATACCGGCAAGTCGCGCCGAAAGCTCGCCACGCCCCAACGCCAGGGTGCCCGAGCCGAGGTGCTGGAGCCGCGAACCGTCCAACTCAATCACCCCCCATCCGGTCTTTATGGTTCCGGGGTCGATGCCGAGTATTCTCATACAAACAACCCGTTCACGCCGACAAACCGGCAAGCTCTTCGTCGTCGATATCGAAGTTGGCCGAGACGCGCTGAACGTCCTCGTGGTCGTCGAGCAAGTCGATGAGCTTTAGTGCGCGTCCGGCATCGCCCCCCGACAGCTCCACTGTGCTCTTGGGCTCGAGAACAATCTCGGCGCTGTCGATGGACATCCCTTCCAAATCCAGGCGGACACGCACGCGTTCGAGATCTTCGGGGGCGGTGGTCACCACGCAGACCCCACCCTCGTCCTGAACATCGCTGGCACCCGCATCGGCTGCCGCAGTAAACACGGACTCTTCGTCGGCACCGGCCACTCGAATCTGTCCGACCCGATCGAACATCCAAGCCACACAACCGTTCTCTCCGAGATTGCCGCCGTGCTTGTCGAACAGGTGCCTGACCTCGGCCACGGTACGGTTGCGGTTGTCGGTGACGCACTCGATGAGCACGGCCATGCCGCCTGGCCCGTAGCCTTCGTAGCTGACGTCCTCGTAGTTGACGCCCTCTAGTTCGCCCGACCCCTTCTTGATGGCCCGGTCGATGTTATCGACGGGCATGCTGTTGGCCCGCGCGGCCGCTACTGCGGCACGAAGGCGCGGGTTGCCCTCGGGGTCACCGCCTCCCATGCGGGCGGCCACGGTGAGTTCCTTGATGAGCTTGGTGAAGAGCTTTCCGCGGCGGGCGTCCTTGACCGCCTTCTTGTGGCGGATTGAATGCCACTTTGAGTGGCCTGACAACTTCCTTGCTCCGAACGCCGCTGAGGGCCAGAAGCCCAGTAGACCACAGGCGGCCCGGCTAGTCTATGTATCGTGGCTGCAACTCTCCAGCATCCAGGCCAGATAGGCCGCCGAGGCCGACACCCCCTCGTCGATGACGACAAACTCAGGCAGGTCGTAACCGCCGACCTTCTTGAGCGCATCCTCGACCGCATCGCGCATCGCCGTGGTCGTTTTGATCATCAACTGCCACTCCTGGGCCTCCTCGACCGCGCCCTGCCAACGGTAGGTCGAGCGGACCGGAAAGCGGGCCACGCAGGCGGCCATGCCGTCCTCGACCAGGGCCCGGGCCAGGCGGTCTGCGGCGTCCTTATCGCCCGCGGTCGTCAAGATGATGATAGCTGAGGCTGCGTTATCGGCCATGTCGGTCCTTACTCCTTGCGGCGTCGCTTCGACCAGTCGACTACCAGTGCTTGATAGTCGGGAAGCGGCCCGGCCTCGCTACCCGGGGCCCCCGGCCCTGCCGCCCGGCCGCCAAACGAGCCGCGCCTGCGCGCCAGGGCCGCCCGTAGGCGTTTTAGGCCGCTGCCGGCCGCCACCTCGTCCATCAAACCCTCGGCCAACAACGCAGCCCTGACCGGGGAGAGCCGCTCGCGCAGCCCCTGGCCCCTGGAACACACCGCATCGAATATCGCCGAAACCGTGTCCGCCGGTCGACCGGTTGCACGCGCGACGGCGAGCACCGCTTCGCGGTCGAGCAGTCCGAGCAGAAACAGGTCCAAGGAACATTCGAGATAATCGTCGAACCAGACCAGCCGCGGACCAAAGACCGCGAGTCTGGAGGCCGGCACCATCCGCTGCCTAAGTATAAGAACCGAGCCCACCCGCGAACGGGCGTCCACGGGGGGCAGACGCCCGAGAGAGGCCAGGATTCGGTCACCGTAGTGCCGATGGACCCCGCACATGGCCAAAAGCTCCAGCGTATCGGCCTGGTCGAGCCGGCCTGCGAGAATGTCGGCATAGAGCGAATAGACAAAAGGGTCCGATTCCCAGTCGTCACCGAAGAGCAGCTCGTGGGTATCGGGACCGGCCGCAACCGCGCCAGCCAAGAGTTGGGCCAACTTGAAGCCGACCTGCTCGCGCAGAACCGCGAACCGCCCCCTGACAAGGTGATGCATCTGTTCCTTGAAGACCACACCGTCGTGCTCGACACCGTCGAGTGCGAGCTTGGCAAGAATTGGGCCGGCTATCTGCCGGGGGGAAGCGGTAATGAAGCTGACCGTGGACGATTCGCCGCGCGCATGAGCGACCCGTCGAAGCTCGCCGATAAGAACCGAGGCTCCGGCTATGGCGACCTTGTCGCTGGCGCTCTCGAAGGGGACCCGCAGCATCCGCCGCAAGGACTCGAAGTCGGTTGCAAGGTAGGTCTTGTCGATGTCCCAACGAAAGGCCCTCCGGATACCGCCGCCGGCCTTGCCCGGCGCACCCGGACCGCTCAACCCCGCACCTCGGTAAGCGGCAAACTGGCGATAAGGGCCGCGCTGTGCCGGGGAACCCGCTTGCCCGAGATGCGCCCGGCCAAGCGGCAAAGCCCCTGATAGTCATCAACATCGGCCCACTCGGGCAGTAGCTCCACCGCCAGACCGGCGCGCTCCAGACGCGCCAGGGTCTCGCCGAGCACGTCCGGACCACCCCAAGCCACCTCAAGGTCGAATACGGGAGGCGGCCCTGTGCTGGCACCGATAAGATAATACCCGCCGTCGTTGCCGGGCCCGACGACGACCCGACCGGTCTTGAGCACGGCAGCCGCGCTTTCGAGCAGTTCCAGGGGAAGATCGGGAACGTCGGAGGCCAGCAGTATCACGCCACGCCGGTCGGTCGCGTGAGCCTCCATTGCCCTCTTCATGCGCTGCCCGAGGTCACCCGGCCCCTGCTCTCGCAGCTCGAGGCCGAGCCCGGCGCAAAGACCCTCGACGAAGGGCGCGGGCCGTTCGGCCACCGCGACCCGGACCTCGACCCCGGTCGCCTCAACGATGCGTTCGAGGGTGTCGCGTAGAAAGGCGCGATAACAATCGGCGGCCTGCTCGCGGGTCAGCGGGGGGGAGAGCCGGGTCTTGACCCGGCCCGGCACCGGCTCTTTGGCGAACAAGTAGACAATCGCAGTGTCGGTCAGTGGCAGCACGGGTCAGTTCGACCGATTCTCTCCCGCACACTTTCCGTGGGCAAGGCGCCCGGACGTCCCGCCCGGCCTCCCAAAATCTGATTGACAAGCCGGGCCGAAGTGGCAAAAGTGGCGGGCTCGAAACAGGTTCCAGATGGCCTATGCTGTAATACGAACGGGTGGCAAGCAGTACCGGGTAAGCCCCGGGAGCGTGCTCACCATTGAGAAGCTGGACGGGGAGCCCGGCGATGCCGTCGATTTCGACCAGGTGCTGCTTTGTGGCAAGAGCGCCGGAATCGAGGTCGGCCAACCAATCGTGGAAGGCGTAAGCGTCAAGGCCGTCATCGTCAGGCAGGGGCGTGGCCCACGCATAAGTGGTTTCAAGAAGAAACGCCGCAAAAACTATCGTCGCCGTTTCGGCCATCGCCAGTGGGAGACCACCGTGCGAGTGACCGAGGTTGCGGGCGAGACCGCGACCGCCTGACAGGAACGAGGAAGACCTAATGGCCCACAAGAAAGGTCAGGGAAGCACCCGCAACGGGCGGGACAGCCGCGGTCAGCGCCGTGGCGTCAAGGTCTTCGCCGGTGAGACCGTCAAGGCCGGCAATATCCTCGTCCGCCAACTTGGCACGCGCGTCCATCCTGGAAACGGTGTCGGCATGGGGCGGGACTACACGCTGTTCGCGCTTATCGACGGCGTGGTCAAGTACGAAAATGCGCCCCAAGGACGCAAACGCGTCCGCGTGCACCCGGCATAGCCGGGCGGCGTGAAGTTCATCGACGAGGCGCACATCCGCGTCGAAGCTGGCGACGGCGGCGACGGGTGTATCGCGTTCCTAAGAGAGAAGTTCAGACCCAACGGCGGGCCGGCAGGCGGTGACGGCGGACACGGCGGCGATATCGTTGCATGTGCGGACCCCGGACTGACCACCCTGCTCGACGTCAGCCTGCGCCGCGTGTTCCGCGGCGAGCGCGGACAGGACGGGCGCGGCAAGTCACGCCACGGACGTGCCGGGACCGACACGGTCATCCGTATGCCTGTGGGCACACAGGTGCGGCGCCCAGGCGCCCCCGAGCTCACCGTCGATCTCGTGCGAGCCGGGCAAGCCGCAGTGCTTGCGGCCGGCGGCCACGGCGGACGCGGCAACGCCCGTTTTGCGACCCCAACCCATCAGGCCCCCCGACAGGCCGAAAAGGGCCGTTGCGGGCAGGCTCGTGACCTGGTCCTCGAACTTCGTCTGCTGGCCGATGCCGGATTGGTCGGACTGCCAAATGCCGGCAAATCGAGCCTTCTGACCCGTGTGTCCGCGGCCCGGCCCAAGGTCGCCGACTACCCCTTCACCACACTGGAACCGGCCCTGGGGGTGGTGCGGGCCGGTGCAGAATCAAGTTTCGTGTTGGCCGACGTTCCGGGACTGATCGCCGGTGCCAGCCGCGGTAGCGGGCTGGGCCTTAAGTTCCTCCGGCACCTGTCGCGCACGCGCCTGCTGGTCCATCTGCTCGACTGTTCGATGACCGACCAGGCCGGCTCCCTTGCCGCGTTCGAGACAGTCACCGCCGAACTTGCCGCGCACTCGGCCGGGCTAGCCGGAAAGCCCCAGCTGGCAGTACTGTCCAAATGCGACCTCAGCGAGGTCCGCAAGCAAGCCCCCGCCTTGCGAAAAGCCCTCGAGGACCGCAACATCGAGGTTCATACGGTCTCGGCCGCCAGCGGCGACGGTATCGAAAAACTAGTGGCCGCGGTCGCCCGCCGGCTGGCCGGCGGATGAGAAGATGAGTGACGTCGGCAAGCAACAGACCGCCCACAAGGGCCGCATCCTGGCCGGGGCCAAGCGCCTCGTGGTCAAGCTGGGCAGCAGCGTGGTCACCACGGCCGACGCCCTCGAGCGTGAACGCATCGGACGTTTGGCCGCCGAACTGGCCCGCCTGCACGAGGACGGTTACCAGATAATCGTGGTCAGCTCGGGGGCGCGTGCGGCCGGTCTGGCGAGACTGGGTCTGGAGCGGATTCCCTCGACCATAGCCGAACAACAGGCTGCGGCGGCAATCGGCCAGATAAGCCTGATGGCATTGTACGAGGAGTTCTTTGCCGACCACGGAAAACACGTCGGGCAGGTGCTGCTGACCGCAGGCGATATCGCCGACCGGACCCGTTACCTCAATGCCCGCCACACGCTGGCCCACCTCCTCGACCACGGCATCATCCCGGTCGTCAACGAGAACGATTCGGTGGCCATCGAGGAGCTCAAGTTCGGCGACAACGACCGGTTATCGGCGCTGGTGGCCGGACTGGCCGAAGCCGACCTGCTGGTGTTGCTGACAGACGTCGACGGGGTCTACGAGGGCGAGCCCGGAAAGAGCGAGCTGGTTGCAGTCATCGACGATACCGTCACCGTCACGCCAAGCGGCCCGGCAAACCCGGCAACGCTCGGCACCGGCGGCATGGCCAGTAAGCTCGAAGCGGCCCGCACGGCGGCCAAGCGCGGCATCCCGTCGGTTATAGCCAGCGGGCTCGAGGCGGGCGTATTGGCGGCCATCGTCGACCCCACGGCGTCGGCCGGAACCCTGGTGCTCGGCTCAGACGAGCCCATGTCGAACCGCAAACACTGGATTGCATACGGCATACAGACTCGCGGCCGCATCATTATCGACGACGGCGCCCGGCGCGCGTTGGCCGGCGGCGCCAGCCTCTTGCCCATCGGAATGGTCAAGGTCGAGGGCGATTTTACCGCGGGCGACGCCGTAAGCATCTGCGACCAGCACGGAACTGAGTTCGCCCGTGGCCTAGTCGCGTACGAGGCCGCCGACTGCGGCAAGCTGGTGGGAACGGCGAGCGGGTCAATCGAGTCACGGCTGGGTTACCACGTCAGCGACGAGGTGATACACCGGGACGACCTCGTCGTACTCGACGACGCTAGCGGAGCGTGACGGGCTAATGAGCGAGATGACCAAGGACATCACGGCAATGTGCAGCGCGGCCAAGGCCGCCGCTCGCCAGCTGGCCGGAATCGACGACGAGAACCGTAGCGCAGCCCTGGTCGCGGCCGCGCGCAGGATGCGCGCGGAGACCGGCCGTATCATCGCCGAGAACGAGGCCGACCTGGCGGCCGGACGTGAGGCCGGTCTCAGCACTGCGCTCATGGACCGCCTACGGCTCGACGGACCACGTATCGAAGCAATGGCGGCCGGAGTTGAGACCGTTGCCGCGCTCGACGATCCGTTGGCCGGCACGCTCGAGCAGTGGCGTACCGAAGCCGGACTCGAAATAGCCCGTACGCCCATACCAATCGGTGTGGTCGCGATAATCTACGAATCGCGTCCCAACGTAACCGCCGACGCCGCTTCCTTGTGCATCAAATCGGGCAACGCGGTCCTGCTAAAGGGAGGCAAGGAGGCCATAGGCAGCAACTCGGTGATTGCCGACCTGTTCATCGAGGAGCTAGACGCTGCCGGACTCCCCGCCCATACCGCACAGCTGGTGCGTTCGGTCGAACGCGAGGCCACCCATGTCATGCTCGCACAGGACGAACTCATCGACCTCATAATCCCCAGAGGCGGGCCCGGGCTGGTCCGTGCCATCGCCGAACATTCGCGCATCCCCGTCATCAAACACTACGAGGGGGTCTGCCATACCTATGTCGACAGCAGCGCCGACCTCGGCATGGCCGCAGACATCGCCTTCAACGCCAAGGTCCAGCGCCCCGGCGTATGCAACGCGATGGAGAACCTGCTGGTCCACGAAGACGCCGCGACCGCCTTCCTCCCCCTGATATCCGAACGTTTGATTGCGGCAGGCGTTGAGCTGCGCGGCTGTGAGCGCACCCGCGAACTGCTCCCCGAAACCGCCGCGGCCAACGAGGAAGACTGGACGGCCGAGTACCTCGACCTCATCCTGGCCGTCAAGGTCGTCGATTCCTTGGATAGCGCCATCGATTTCATCAACACCCACGGTTCGGGTCACTCCGATTGCATCGTGGCCAGCGACGAGCAGCGGGCCGGGCGTTTCCTGGCCGCGGTCGATTCGGCCGTGGTCTTCGAGAACGCCTCGACCCGTTTCAACGACGGCTATGAGTTCGGGTTCGGTGCCGAGGTCGGCATCTCGACCAACCGCCTTCACGCACGCGGGCCCATGGGGCTGCGCGAACTGACCACCTACAAGTACGTTGTCCGCGGCCAGGGGCAGGTTCGCTGATACCGGCGCCGCCTGACAAGCGGCGGGTCGGGGTGCTCGGTGGCACCTTCGACCCGATACACCACGGTCATCTGGCAAGCGCGCGTGCGGTTGCCACCGCATTCTCGCTCGAACGTGTACTGCTGGTGCTGTCGGCGCGCCCGCCGCACCGGAGCGGAAGGGCCAGTGCAAGCATCGAGGCACGGGCGGTGATGCTCGACCTGGCCACTGCCGGCGACCCCGTCCTTGTGGCCAGCCGTATCGAGGTCGACCGCGCCGGCCCCTCCTACACCTACGACACCATGGTCTCGCTCAGTCGGGCGCAACCCGACACCGAACTACACCTCATCATTGGCATGGACGCCTTTGCCGAGATCACCAGCTGGCACAGGAGCGCCGAAATCCTCGAACGGGTCAACATGATAGTTACCAGCCGTCCGGGTTACGCGGACGTCGAGGATGTTGCGGGGTGCGTTGCCGCACTTGGCGGGCCTTGTTATGATTCGGGAATCGGCTGTTACGTCCACAGCAGCGGCCATGTCCTCGTCCTTCACGAGATTGACACACCCGACATATCCGCCTCCTCTATTCGCCATAGGGCCCTCGAGGGGGACGGGCCCGGCCGGCTCGCCGGACTTGTGCCCGAGAAGGTCGGACGCTTCATCGACGACAACTCGCTATACCAAAGCTGACTAAATTGACCGCCGGACGGACCGCACAAGACTTGGCCGGAATGGCCGCCGAACTGGCCAGTGACCGCAAGGCCGCTAACGTTACCATCGTCGACCTGCGTGGCCGCTCGTCGATCGCCGATTACTTCGTTATTTGCAGCGGGCGAAGCGACATCCAGGTACGCGCCATATGCGAGCGCATCAATACCGGCCTGACCCAGGCCGGCCACCGGGCGCTCTCCCAGGAGGGAGTCGACCACGGCCACTGGGGATTGCTGGACTACGGCTCGGTAGTCGTTCACGTGTTCTTTGAGGCCACCCGCGACCACTACGACCTCGAACGGCTATGGGGCGCCGCGCCAAGCTGGCCCTATACCGCCGAGGCCGGTAACGGATGAGGGACGACTCGGTCGAAGGCTACGATGCTACGCCGTTTGTTCACCTTCCTTTTGTCCGTCGCGCTGGTCGCCGCAGCCGGCCTGCTAGTCTACCTCAACCCTGACGAAAGCTCGCTGAGACTGTCGCGGGTCTACGACCTCGAACTCCCGCTCGGGATCCTGATCGTCGGGTCGGCCCTGGCCGGCGGCCTGCTCGTGTTCCTGGCCAGCATGCTGCGCGAGGGAAGACGGGCTCTGCGCGAATGGCGAGCGCGCCGCGGCATAGCTTCGGCCGACCGTACAGCCCAGCTTCGAACCGACGGCATGGCACTGACCGTGGCCGGCGAACACCGTCGAGCGCGGGCGCTGTTGGCCAAGGCGATAAAGGGCGAGGAGGCCGCAGCCTGCGATGTGATTGCCTATGCCGGGACCTTCTCGGCCGAGGGCGACCACGGCTCGGCCCGCCAGACCCTGGAAAAAGGCCTGGCCGACTTCGGTAACGACGCATCTCTCCTGGTCGCCCTGGGTTCGGCCTGCCGGGCGGGCGGCGACCTTCTGGCCGCCGGCACTGCACTGGAAAGAGCACTGTCGCTCCACCCGGCCAGCCCGCCGATACTGGTGGCACTGCGCGACGTCCTTTTTGACCATGGTAGCTGGCAGCGAGCCGCCGAGGTTCAAGAACGGGTGCTGGCGGTCCGTCCCGGCGACCAACGCGAGAGGAACCGCCTGGATGGTGCCCGCTTTGAGGCCTCCCTGGGGTCGCCGATAGAGGAACGTCTTCCCCTACTCGACCGGATTCTCCAGGACAGTCCCGACTTCGTTCCGGCCCTCCTGGCCAAGGTCGATCTGCTCGAATCGGCGGAACGCAGCGAGGAGGCCATCCGCATGCTCGAGAGGGCGCTCAAACGGCGTCCCAACTG
>JAYGCK010000081.1:0-2439 GCA_046583395.1 Deltaproteobacteria bacterium | reverse complement strand
CTGCGAAATAAAGCGCCGCAACGACGACGTCATTCGCAAGACCCGCACCCGCACCACCCGTGACGAGGCCTCCGACATCCTCCGGCTGGCTCTGGGGCAAGGTGCAGACATCGATGTCCCCGACACCGGCGAGTTTGGGATGATGACATCGCGGCTTGGCTGCGGCCCTGTCCTGCGCGTGAAGTACCGGCGCGAAGCATACGAATCGGTGGCCGAGGATTCGGCCCGCATCACCTTCGACAGTCAACTCGAACAGGCCGTCACCGTAAGCGACCAGCTCCGTCTGGCCGGCCCCTTCCACGATGTACCGACCCAGGGCGTCATCCTAGAAATAAAGTTCACCGACCGCTTTCCAAGCTGGATACATTCTCTGATCGACCGCTTCGAGCTGCAAAGGGTCTCGGTGCCCAAGTATCTGCTCTGCATGGAGGGTGCGGTGACCGAAGGACATTACCTGCCGGCCAACCGCCGGGATTTTGAAGCGCTCGTGCAAATGCGCGCCTACTCAGGGAGGGCCTGACCATGGACCTGCTTTACGGACTAGAAACCACGCTGGGCGGAGGCGGAGGCGTGATAGGGAGCGTCCTCATCTCCGTGTTGCTATCACTGGTGCTCGGACAGGCCATCGCTTGGACCTACACGGCCACGCACAGCGGGCTGTCCTACTCCCGTTCGTTCAACCAATCGTTGGTTCTGCTCACCGTTATCGTGAGCATGGTCATGTTGGTCATAGGCAACAACATCATCACCGCCTTCGGCCTTATCGGCGCACTGGCCATCATCCGCTTCCGCAACGTACTAAAGGACACCCGCGATACGGTCTTCGTGTTCCTGACCTTGGTCATCGGCATGGCTGTAGGCTCGGGGAAGTACGTCACGGCGGTCAGCGGGACCATCGCGGCCCTCGGCGTCGTGTACTACCTCCACTATACGGCCTTTGGCACCTACGGCCGCTTTGACAGCCACCTGAGCTTCGCCGCGCCCGGCGGCGGCACGGACGCCGGACATTTTCGGGTGATCGAGAACTTCTGCCGCTCCTTCCGCCGCGTGTCGCTGCGCCAGACGGCCGGGGGCGAGACGGAAGAATATGTCTTCGAGGTCAGACTTCGTCGCGGCTCCGAAAGCCGCGACATGGTCGAAAGGCTCGGCGGCGTGCCCGGTGTGCGCAACGTGTCGTTGGTCTTAAGGGACGATCTGTCAGAGGTGTAGTGGGATGAAGGCAATATTGTCCAAGATAAGGTTCAACCGTATTCGCGACCTGGCCGCCGACCGGCCCGACGTAACCGCATGGCTGGCGGCCGTACTCGTGGTGACCGTCCTTCTGGCAGGACGCGGGGGGGGCGGCGTCGAATATCCGGCCATCGCCCGGGCCAAGAACTTTGAGGTCTCGCCGGTAACGGCCGGCATCATCGAACGTGTGACGGTCGATATCTACGAGACCATCGATGCCGGGGACATGGTCGCGGTCTTGGGCGGCGCTCCGTTGGCCGCCCGCCTGGCCACCGAACAGGCCGTACTCGAACAGCTGCGCGCCGAACTCGTCTCTGCCGGTTCGGTAATAAGGACCGGGGTCGGTCCGGACCGTCTGGATTGGCGCGACCAGGCCCGTCGTTTCGCCGTCGACGCCGAGACGCTGAGGCTGGACCGGCTGGCTCTCGAAGTGACCATAGAAAACGACAAGGTCACCAAGCAACGGCTCGGACTGGCCCGCCAGCGTATGGCCGACCTGCGCGAACAAGGTATCGTTTCGGAGGCCGAGTTCGACGAGGCCCACCTGCTCTACCAAGCAGTGCTAAAGCGGCTCGAGCACAACCGCATACTTCTGGCCGAGACCGGGCAGGAGTTGCGTGCGGCACTGGCCAGACAGGCCGAGTTCGACAACGCCAGGCCCGGTGCCGCCGACAGCGGCCAACTGTTGGCCCCGTTCCGAGCCTCGATCGCGGCTCAGGAAAAACGACTCGACGAGATACGCGTGGAACGCGAACGGCTGGTGCTCAGAGCGCCGATATCGGGCCAGATCAGCCAGGTGCTGGCGCTTGCCGGACAATCCGTCCTGCCGGGAGAGCCCGTGGCCATGGTCTCGCCCCGCTACGCCAGCGAGGCCATTGCCTATCTCCCCGAACACGCCGCACGGATGATAAGACCCGAACAGCCGGTAAGGGTCTCTACCCGCGGGCGTCCGGTGTCGCGTGCTTCGTCGTTCGTTTTGCGCGTGTCACCGACCGTCGAAGCGCTGCCCGAACGGCTGTGGCAGCGGCCGGGCCTGCCCGAGTACGGAAGACCCTTCACCGTAGCCGTCGGCTCACCGCTCGAGGTCCTGCCCGGTGAGGCCCTGTCGGTCCGTATAGCGCACTGAGTATCGTTCACCCCCCCATCCGGGTCAGAAGGCCCCGCCGAGGCTTGTTCCAATGCCCCGCTGCGGGTCATACTGCTCAGGCG
>JAYGCK010000022.1:0-20296 GCA_046583395.1 Deltaproteobacteria bacterium | reverse complement strand
TCCACCAACTCGATGCGTGTACCGTCGGGATCGGTAATGAACACGGCGCCGATGCCTGCATCGCGGTAGTCGATCCAGGTGCCCGGAAGGATCTCTATCCCCTTCCCGCGTAGCTCCCCTATGAGCGTCGGTAAATCGTCTACGCGCAGCGATATGTGGGTAAGCCCACGGGCGTTCATCGCGCGGGGCGCTGCGTCCCCCGTCGTATTGGGCGAATCGTACTGGAGAAGTTCTATCCGAGCACCGTCGCGCTCAAGGTATACGGCATTGAGCTTGACCCCCTTGAGATCGAGCAAGCGGTCAGCGTCCTCAGCCTCAACGGCGAGCTCGGAGCGTTTCTCAAAGCCGAGCACATCACGATAGAAGGCAAGCGAGCGCTCAAGGTCGGACACACAGATCCCAATATGCGACAGGCGCAAGACTGACATCGAGCGGGACCGTAAGTGTGCGTCCGGGCCCGGTCAAGTAGGAGCTTAGCAGGTTGACGTATTTGACGATGCGTCAAATACTCGCGCGGCGCGCCTTCATACATAGGAACGAGCATGGGCGAACAGATCGACCCGGTAACAGCAGAGGTCATACGAGGGGCCATGGAAACGGTGGCCTACGAGATGGCCACCCATGTCTCGCTGACGGCGACCACGCCCATCCTCAACCAATCCAACGAGCGCAACGCCACCATCCTCGGCGCCGGTGGCAGCTTAGCCGCGCTCTCGGTCGGGATCCCGCAGTTCATGTTGTCGTCGACACTGCCGGTACGATTCGCACTAGATTTCTTTAAGGAAGAGGGCCTGAACGACGGTGACGTGTTGGTGGCCAACGACCCCTATCACGGCGGCGGCCACCTACCCGACTACAACGTCTTCTCGCCGGTTGTCGTCGACGGGGAGCTGGTCCTTATCGCCAGCATTCAGTGCCATCACGCAGATACCGGCGGCGGCATGCCCGGCGGTTACAACGCCGAAGCCATCGATATTTGGGCCGAGGGCGTGCGCTTCCCGGCCATAAAGCTCTACGACCGCGGGGTGGAGCGTCGCGACATCACGTATCTTTTGCAGACCAACAACCGCACGCCCACCTTCATCGGTGATCTCAAGGCCCAGGTAGGTGCCGCCCAGTTGGGCACCAAGCGACTAAAGGACATCGTTGGCCGCTACGGACTCGAAGCCATCAACGCCGCTGTTGACCACTCGATAGAGTATGCAGCGCGTCGTTTTCGAGAGGAGGTGTTCAGTTGGCCCGACGGCACCTACGAGGCCGACGTCTATGTGGACCACGACCCGATCGGCAACCCGGACATCCATGTTCACGTTGCCATCACGGTCGATGGCGAGAAGCTCAAGGTAGACTTCACGGGCAGCGACGAACGGCAGGATCTAAAGGCCTACTCCTCCTTCGGCAACACACGTGGTTACGTGGTGGCCCAGCTTGCCACGATGATGGACCCCTCCATCCCCAAGAACGAAGGCTTCTTCGATTCGATAGAACTGGTCGTTCCCAAGGGTTGTGTCCTAAACCCACACGAAGGCCGCACGGTGGCAGCTGGCACGCATCATCCCGGCGTCGAGGTAGGCGAGGCGATCGCGATGGCGATGGCCGAGGTGCTTCCCGAGCGGTCCTGCCCACAGATCTACAAACTCGGTATGCCCACCGTCATCGTCGGGCAGCATCCTGAAACGGACCAAATGTTCATCGACCACTCCGTCGATGTACTAGCGGCCTACTGCAACGCCGTTAAGGGACAGGACGGTTGGGGCTCGATGCCGGCAAGCTTCGGCAATCTAATTCGTGCCACCGCCGAGGTGAACGAGTCCATCGTCCCGGTACGCCACGAGTGTTGCGATTATGCCACCGACAGCGGTGGTCCCGGCCAATGGCGCGGCTGCCCTGGTTCACGGGTGGTAAAACGCGTCCTGGCCCCCGCGGCTGTGTCCACTTACATGGTCGGCATGAAGTATCCGATGGCCGGTCTTGCCGGTGGGATGAACGGCTCTCCCAATCGACTCACCGTCCGATTCGAAGGTGATGATGCCAAGCACATCGACTGCATGGCCAATGGCGAGCCCCACGCGGCTGGCCAGGCCCTCGAATACGTCTACGGAGGTGGTGGCGGTTGGGGCGACCCGTTGCTGCGAGAGGCCCAGGCGGTTTGTGACGACGTTCTCGACGAATACGTCTCGGTAGAATCGGCCAGAGAACATTACGGTGTCGTACTGACCGGCAGTAAGGACGACTACACCCTAGCTGTCGATGAAGAAGGCACAGAAAAGTTACGTGCTCAGCTCCGCGACAAACGCGGCGAGGAACAAGGCTCGTGAGCGATAATCGCTATCGCATCGGAATCGACGTCGGGGGTACATTCACCGACTTCGTGCTGATGGGCGCCGAGGGTCTTAACCTCCTAAAGGTTCCAACCACATCGGAGGATCAATCACGTGGAGTGATGGTAGGCATCGGTGAGCTTGCCACCGGCGTTGGCCTCGATACAGGCGGTCTTCTCCGGGCTACAGACCTCATCGTTCACGGCACGACCACGGCCGACAATACGATGATAGAAATGAACGGCGCCGTCACGGGCCTGATAACCACCGAGGGGCATCGGGACGAAATAGACATACGGCGTGGCTTTAAAGAGGACATTTGGGATCCAGCCTATCCCCCGCCCATTCCCATCGCGCCACGTCGGCGCCGCCTAGGAGTACCCGAGCGTCTCGATTTCAGAGGCGAGACCGTCACCGAACTAGATGAAAAGGCCGTACGGGATGCCATTCGTCGACTTAAACTACAAAAGGTCGAGTCGATCGCGGTCACGTTACTCTTCTCCTTCATAAACCCAGCCCATGAAAAACGCGTGGCCGAACTGATCGCCGAGGAGTACCCCGAGGCGCGCGTGTCGCTCTCCCACGAGGTGATGCCTACCGCGCCAGAGTTCGAGCGGACATCGACCACACTGGTCGATGCCTATGTAGGACCACGTGTGGAAAGCTATCTTCGCAACCTCTCGGGTGCCCTACGCGATGGCGGGTACGCGCGCGAACTCATGATCATGCAGTCCAATGGGGGCATCATGACAGCTGATTTCGTTGCGCGCCGACCGATAAGCGCTCTGGGCTCCGGTCCAGCTGGTGGCGTCATGGGCGCAGCATACGTTGGCGCAAGCACCGATACCCCTGACTTCATAGCCGTCGACATGGGCGGTACCAGTTATGAGGTCGCCGTCGTTCAGAAGGGCCGACCATCGATACGTAGCTTCTGGAACTGGCAACACCGTTACCTGATAGGTCTGCCGATGGTCGAGATGCACTCAATCGGTGCCGGTGGAGGTTCGGTGGCCTACGTGGAAGCCGGTGCGCTACGGGTCGGGCCCGAGAGTGCCGGCGCCGACCCAGGCCCTGTCTGCTACGGGCGCGGTGGTAAGCGCGTAACAGTGACCGATGCCAACCTGATGCTTGGTTACATAAACCCAAAGGCTCTTTGTGGAGGGGCTTTCGCGCTCGATCCAGCCGGCATTGAGGCCGCAATAGAGGAACAGATCGCTCGGCCACTTGGTCTCAACTCAACCGACGCGGCCTATGGCGTGTTCCGTATCGTCAATGCCAACATGGCCAACGCTATCCGCCGGGTGTCTTCGCAGGCTGGCTTAGACCCACGCGAATTTGCGATGGTCGTTTACGGGGGCAACGGGCCGGTGCACGCCATCAAGCAGGCTGAGGAATTGGGCATCAATGAGCTGCTGGTACCCAAGACCTCTCCGGCCTTCTCGGCCCTAGGCCTTCTCATCGCCGACTATGTCGTGGAGACGCAGCGTTCATACATTAGCCCCGCGGGCCAGGCGGAAGCCGAACGCATCGCTACACTATTTGCCGATATGCGCGAGTCTGCCTCTTCTGAACTTTCTCGATCAGGTACTTCCGAAAGCGACCTCTCCCACCAGTTCTTCCTAAACCTCTGTTACCCCGGTCAAAACTTCGACATGTCAGTGCCCGCAGTAACGGATAACGGCAGCTTCAGTAACGAGGATCTTGTCCGTACCGTCGAACACTTCCATGACATCCACGAAGAAGCACACACCTTTGCCTCGCGCGAGGAGGAACCGGTTCTGCGATCGGTAAGGCTGCAAACTACCGCGCACACACCAAAGCCGGCCAGCTTGGCCCGTCCGGCCGTATCCACCCCTGTCGAAGATGCCATCGATCACCGCCGCCAGGTTTATTTTGGAAGCGGTTTCACTGAGACCCCGGTCTACTCGGGTGACCTACTCGGGCCAGGCCACGAACTGACCGGGCCAGCGATAATCGAAGAGCGCTTCACTACGATCGTCCTTACCCCGGGTGACCGTGTCCGTGTCGACAACGACGGCAACTATCGTATAAGCCGCGGCTAGCCGGTGAACGACCTCGAAACTATCCGTTACGAGGCCTCCGATGGCACCGCCGTCATAACGTTAGATCGCCCAGAACGCCTCAACGCCATAAACGGCCTGATGTCGCGCGAGCTGCCGCGGGCATGGGAAGCGGCCAAGCACGATCCTGCGGTGCGGGTGATCATAGTTACCGGTGCTGGTGAGAAAGCACTTTGCACCGGTGGCGATATCTCAGAGGTCGCCGACGGTACGGCCAAGGTTGGCGAAGACGATGACCAGGGAAGTCTCTCCTCGCTTAAGTTCACCGCAATCCAGAACCGCTGTTGGAAACCGGTCATCACGGCTGTCAACGGGATGGCCGTTGGTGGCGGGCTCCATTTTGTTGCCGACTCCGACATCGTCATCTGTTCGGATAAAGCTAGTTTCTTCGACACTCACGTCCGTGTTGGTCTCATCGCCGGCTTGGAACCTATAGGTCTTGCCCGCCGCGTTAGGCTTGAGGAGATAATGCGCATCGCACTTTCCGGTGGCGCCGAGCGCATCGGGCCAGACCGCGCGCTAGAAATAGGTCTGGTGAGCGAGGTCGTACCGGCGGAAAGACTTATGCCCCGCGCTCACGAACTTGCTGAACTAGTTGCGGCCAACGCACCGGCAGCCATTGCAGCAACCAAACGTGCGGTGTGGGAAAGCCTCGACATGGGAATGGATGCAGCGACAGCCAATGGCTGGAAAATAATAGATGGGTACCGTGGCCACCCCGATGTTGCCGAAGGTGCACGTGCCTTTGCCGAGAAACGTGCTCCTAAATGGCAAGGACTGGCACTAGACTAGATCGGCCGGAAGGAAAGACGATGTCCTACGAAACACTTGTCATAGAACGCGATGGTCGAGTAGCCACCTTGACCATGAACCGACCCGACTCAATGAACGCATTCGACTCACGGATGCGCGCTGAGCTGCCACAAGCATGGGAAGAACTGGCAGAGGACGAAAGCGTTTGGGTCATCGTTCTCACCGGAGCTGGCGATCGTGCCTTCTCAGCAGGAATGGACCTTCGGGAAAAACTCGATCCCGGCTCCCTTAAAAAAGAAGGTCGTACTCAGATAACCTCTATCGATTGCGCGGTCGGCAAACCGGTCGTTGCTGCGGTAAATGGAGTATGCGCTGGTGGCGGCCTGGCCTTCGTAGCTGACTCCGACATCGTCATCTGTTCCGACAATGCTTACTTCACTGACGCCAGGACCGGTGCCGGGCAGGTATCCATCCACGGGACGCTCAGGCTGGCCCGCAAGATCCCACTGGAAGCCGTGCTTAGGATGGTCATGCTCGGACGGGCCGAGAAGGTAGGGGCCGAGCGCGCTCGCGCTATCGGCCTTGTGAGCGAGATAACCACCGCCGATGTGCTTCTGACACGAGCCAAGGAGATCGCCGCAGCGATCGCAGAGAACTCGCCGGGCGCGGTATTCACCACCCGGCATGCCATTTGGGAAAGCCTCAACTACGGGCTCAACGGTGCCCTGGAAATGGGTTGGCAGGCCGTCACTGACTTTGCCCATAGCTCAGGAGATGCGGCCGAAGGAGCGCGAGCCTTTGTCGAGAAGCGCAAGCCGAAATGGGAATACGCACCACCGCCCGGCCGCGGAAAAGGCTGAAAAACAAGGGGTTTTCATAGTATTTGACGAACCGTCAAATATAATGGTAAGTTTTTGACGAACCGTCAAGTGCGCAAGGGGACATATGAGAAACTACAAGCTGGTCGACGCCGACTGCCACACATTAGAACCGGCCCACATTTGGACCGAGTATCTTCCCGCCAAGTTCCATGAGAGCGCCCCCCAGTTGGTCAAAGACCCGGACGGCGGTGATGCCTGGCAATTCCAGCCCGGCCAGCCGCTGATGTGCATCGGACTGGTGACCACCCCCGGCCGCAAATACGAGGACATCAAGTGGACGGGATCGACCTATGACGACATCCGGCGTTCCTGCTTCGACGGTGCTGCTCGTCTTGAGGACATGGACTACGACGGCATCGATGCCGAGCTTCTCTACCCCAGCCAGCGCACGATGTACTACTTCATGGGCAACAAGGACCGGGAGTTCCATCTGGCCGGGGTACAGGCCTACAACAACTGGCTCTCCGACGAGTTCTGCGCCAACGACCCTGAACGCTTATTTGGCCTTGCCCAGATGCCCAACCTTGGCGTCGATGCGGCCATAGCCGAAATGGAGCGGTGCAAGAAAAAAGGTTTTCGAGGTATCGTCCTCACGGCCTGGCCTTCTGGTCATGATGACCTGTGTGCTGAGGATGATCGTTTCTTCGCAGCAGCCCGTGACATGGGCATGCCAGTTAGCATTCACATTTTCATCCAGAGAAAACGTAATCCACGTCCAACGCTTGAGGGACCCGCTGCGATCGGCACCATGGCCCTTGCAGGCATGATCATGTTCCCGCCGATCATGTGCGAGCTGATCATGAGTGGACTGTTCGATCGCTATCCCGAGTTAACGTTGGTTGGCGTCGAGACCGAGGTCGGTTGGATCCCGGAAGCACTTGAACAGATCGACAATTTTTATTGGAGGAACCGTACGCATACCGGAGTTAACATCGAACGTCTGCCAAGCGAGTACTTCCACGATAATTTCATCTGCACTTTCATCTCGGACCGCGTGGGCGTGAAGAACCGTTACGAGATCGGCGTACGTAATATGGCTTGGTCGACCGATTTCCCCCACCACGGATGCGACTGGCCGTACAGCAGAAAGCTCGTCTCCGAGATGTTCGACAGTGTTCCCGCCGAAGAACGTTTTCAGATCTGCGCCGGTAATATGATCCGTGCCTACGACCTGCCTTACAAGGCCGAGGCGACCGCAGCATGAGCAAAGAAAAACGACAGGACTTTCCCGACTTCGATACCAGCGATGTAGACAAGTGGGTGGGCGTGCCACTGGGCGGCGGGCAACTCAAGGACCCCGTGGGAAGCAACGACATCCGCCGATGGGCCCAGGGCATGCAGAACCCCAATCCCCTCTACTTCAATGAGGAGTATGCTGCCAAAGGTCGCTTTGGCCGCCTGATAGCACCGTGGTCCTTTGCAGTGTGCACCGATGACAGCCATGGCGCCGGCCCTGCCATCCAGGGCAACATTCCGAACACACACATGCTCTTCGGTGGTGATGAGTGGTGGTTCTATGGTCCGCGTATCGCACCGGGTGAGAGAATGCGCCAGGAACGCAAACTTCACGACTATAAAGTGACAATGACCAAGTTCGCCGGCCCGACGATGTTCTCACGTGGCGACACGGTCTACTTCAACGAGACCGGCGAAAAGGTCTGCAAACAACGCTCCACCTCGATCCGTTACCGAACCGAGGATGCGGTCGAGCGCGGTGAATTCATGGGCCAAACCGAGCCCTCCTGGACAGACGACCAACTTGCCGCGATAGAGGGCGAGAAACTTGAGTACTACAAAACCTTTGTTGAGTTAGGCCACGCCCGCCTTACCAGCGTAAAGGTGGGCGATGCACTTCCACGACGACCCATAGGGCCGCACACCCATCTTACATTCACCACGGAATGGCGATCCTTCCTGATGACGGTGTGGGGCGCTTTCGACCACGACGGTGGCCCTTCATCGCTTTATCAGGCTGGTTGGTTGCCCGAGATGTCCCGTGACCTTGAGGGCGCCAAGACCGACCCTGCACTTGCTGATGGCCTCTACCATGGCCCCTCACGCGGACATGCGCAGGACCGTTACGCGCGGGTGATCGGCATGCCGCGAGGCTACGGTTATGGAGCATCGATGGGTGCATGGATACTGGACTACCTATCGAACTGGGCAGGCGAGTGGACCGATATACTCCATAGTGACATGCAGTATCGTTCGCCCGCGCTAACGGGCGATGTGACCTACTTGGACGGCGAGGTCACAGCCATAGAGACCGAGGAAGAAAACGGTCAACCGGTCGCCACCGTCAGGGTAACGATGAGCAACCAGGACGCTGCCATAATGGCCAGCGGTGAGGCCACGCTCCGGCTTCCCACTGAAACACAGCCGACGGGCTGAGGAGGAGCCCTCTGTGGACCGCTCCGCCGAGCTTCGTCTCCAACCGGACGCAGCACGCTACACGCTGCCGTGCTTCCTTGAGGATGTTGTAACTCAACATTCTGAACGCACGGCAATACGTTTCGAAGGATCAGACCTAACTTACAGCGAACTCGGCCAACGCGCGCAGTTGATGGCCCGCGGTTTGGTCGCCGCCGGCGTAGACAAGGGAAGTCATGTGGCCCTGCTAATGACCAACAGTCCAGATTGGGTGGTGGCAGCCTTCGCTGTGGCCTTGGCCGGTGGTGTCCTTGTACCTGTAAACACCTTCGCTAAAGACGACGAACGCCGCCATATCCTCCGGCACAGCGATGCTTCAATGCTGCTCATGCAGCCCGAGATCGCCGGACGCGATCTCATAGCCGAGCTGAAAGGCGCTCACCAAGACATAGCCACCGGACAGCCCGGGCACATACGCTCGCCAGAGCTCCCCTCGCTCCGCCGTGTCCTGGTCAGTGGGCTTGATGACCCAAGTGGTGCACTAGAACCGCTATCGCTCCTCTCTGACCTTGCCAACTCCGCGGAAGGTGTCAGCGAGGAACTGCTCTCAGCGCTGTCCGCCGAAGTTCACCCGATCGACGACGCGATGATCATCTACACCTCCGGTACAACCGCGCTCCCGAAGGGGGTCCTGCACAGCCAGCGGGCACCGGTCATACAAAGCTGGCGTTTCGCTGAGCTTATGGAACTCAGGGCCGACGACGTTGTTCTGACAGCTCAACCTTTCTTCTGGACGGCCGGCATTTGCATGTCTCTCGGTGCTTCCCTGGCGGTTGGCGCCAAGATCGTGCTCGAAGAAACCTTCGATGCTGGGCGCGCCCTTGAAACCATCGAGCGTGAGAAGGTAACAACCGTTCATGCCTGGCCGCATCAGGAAAAATCCATGGCCGAGCATCCGACAGCCGCTACTCGTGACCTTAGTAGTGTCCTGCATATTGAGTTCTCTAGCCCACTCGCTCCAGTCGTTGGCCTTAAGGAAGATGAATGGGGCACCTATGGGGCCTACGGAATGAGCGAGACCTTCACCTCGGTCGCCGCCATCACGGCCTCGTCCCCGGCCAAACTTAGAGCGCGCACACACGGCCGTGCCCTTCCTGGAAATAGTATTCGCATGGTCGATCCGGCCGACGGGACCGAGTTGGCACGAGGGGAAGAAGGCGAAATAGCGGTCAAAGGGCTGACGTTTATGCGCGGTTACTACAAAGTGGAGCCTGAGCTTTATCTAGACCAAGACGGCTATTTCCATACACAGGACGGTGGTTTTCTTGGCGACGATGAGTATTTGGTCTGGAAGGGTCGACTTTCGGGCCTGATAAAGACCGGGGGCGCCAACGTCTCCCCCTTAGAGGTTGAAGAGGCTGCTGGCGGTTTCCCGGGGGTCAAGACTTCGGCATGCCTGGGTCTTGAACACCCCACTTTGGGCGAAGCCATCGTGCTTTGCGTCGTGGCTAACCCAGATGCATCGCCCGAACCCGAGGATATCCGCGCATATCTTAAAGAAAGACTATCCGCCTACAAGGTACCGCGCGTCGTCATGCTTTTTGCGGGAAAGGATGTCTCATACACCGGCAATCAGAAGTTGCAGACCGAACCTCTCCGCGAGGCCGCTATCCACCGTCTCGTAGAAAACGGCATCGAAATAGACGGATATAGATATTCGCTATGAAAGGACCGGAGATCTCAGGACATGACCGGCCAAGGGTCACAGCCCATAGTGCCGCCATCGACCACGACGATCTCTCCGGTCATGAAGCTCGAGGCATCGGATGCGAGGAAAACCGCCACGCCCTTGATGTCATCGGCCTCCCCCGAACGTCCGAGCGGAATGACGCTGTTGAAACGGGCCAGCTTCTCTTCGTCATGGCTGACGTAGTTCGTCATGTCGGTGAGGAAGGAACCGGGCGCGATCGCGTTCACACGGATGCCATGACTGGCCAGTTTAACTGCCAGATCCCTGGTAAGGCTCACAACCGCCCCTTTGCTGGCGTTGTACGCCACCACGGGCTGGGTCTCCTCCCTGGATCCCTTGAAGGCAGATATCGAGGCGATGTTGATGATAACGCCGCCACCAGCATCCTTCATGTGCACACCGATCTCCCTGGAAAGCAGGAAGAGCGAACGGACATTGAGGTCGAACACTCGGTCCCAACCATCGGCAGGATACTCAAGCGTCGGAGCAGCCCAGACCCGGCCCGAGTTGTTAACCAGAACGTCAACCCGTCCGGCCTCAGCAATGACCGCCTCGGCCAGAGCCTCAGGGGCACCATCGGCAGCAAGGTCGGTCTCAAAGATAAGGACGTCACCGCCGGTTGCTCTGATCTCAGCCGCGGCCTCCTCAAGATTGGCCCGCTTGCGCGAGGCAATGGCTACCCGTGCACCGGCCTCGGCGAGACCGGTCGCAATGTGACGGCCTATACCGCGCCCACCACCAGTGACCAGCGCGGTCTTACCCGTGAGATCGAAAAGCTCGGGACTACGCACGTGTGGAGCTTAAACGGATGACTGATCAGAGCAAAGGGCCGTTGGAGGGTATGCGGGTCATTGATCTAACAACCATGATCTCAGGACCTATGGCCACGATGATGCTGGCCGAGCAGGGTGCCGACGTTATCAAGGTCGAGGCGCCGGGTACGGGCGATCTTATCCGCTACATCGGCTGCTCGGCCGGTGGCATCTCGGCAATCTTTGCGACCCTCAACCGCGGCAAGCGATCGGTAGCCTTGGACCTCAAAAGCGAGGAGGGTCGTCGTGACCTTCTTCGCCTCGCCGCCACGGCCGATGTTTTCGTACAGAACAGTCGCCCAGGAGTTGTGGAGCGAATGGGCCTCGGTGAAGACGAGGTCCGCCAGGTCGCACCTGATATTATCTATGTGTCGATAAACGGTTTCGGCGAAAGCGGTCCTTACTCACAGTGGCGTGTCTACGATGTGGTCATCCAGGCCCTCTCGGGTATGGCCGCCTCACAGTCCAACCCTAAGACCGGAGACCCTGAGCTGGTCCGCAATGTCGTCTGCGACAAGATAACCTCGTTGTATGCCGCCCAGGCCATTACCGCGGCCCTTCTAGCCCGCGAGCGTGGCGGCGACCCGAGCCACGTCAGGCTTTCGATGTTGGATGCCGCCATAGCCTTCCTGTGGCCCGACGTTATGCAGGCCGAAACTCTGGTCGGAGATGATGTCACCCGACCTGCGCCGCTATCGGAGATACTGAGCGTGGCCGAGACCCGTGACGGGCATGTAGCGCTCATCGCCGTCTCCGATGCCGAGTTTGCAGGGCTCTGCCGGGCAATGGACATGCCCGAACTCATCGATGACCACCGCTTCATAGATCTGCCGGCACGCGCGGAGAACGCGCGCGAGGTCGTCTCCATCGTCAAGGATCACGCTCGTACACGAACCACCGATGAATTCTGCAAGCAGCTGCATGAGTTCGAGGTGCCAGCAGCACACATAGTGACAGTCAACCAGGTCGTCAATGACCCGCAGGTTAGCGCCAACAAGACCGTGTGTATGACCGAACACCCCGCGGCAGGTCCGGTGCGAACGCCCCGCGGCCCAGCACGCTTCGGTAGGCCGTCCGCGGACGCTGGACCGGCACCGCTTCTCGGCCAGCACACTGAAGAGGTCTTGGCCGGCCTGGCAAAGGAGAAATAGATTGGGAACTCTTGACGGAAAGGCCGCCATAGTTACCGGCGCTGGCCGCGGAATCGGCCGCGGGCACACCACACACCTGGCCGCAGAAGGTGCGGCCGTAGTGGTCAACGACATCGACCCGCAGGAAGCTGCAGGAGCAGTTGCAGAGATCGAGGCCGCCGGTGGACGAGCTATCGCTGACTCAAGTGATATCGGCAGCCGTGCGGGGGCTGAGGCTCTCGTCGAAGCTTGTGTCTCCGCGTTCGGCTCCATCGACATAGTTGTTAACAACGCCGGCATTGCTCGTGACCGAACCTTCCTGAAAATGTCCGACGAAGAATTCGGGGATGTTTGGCGTGTTCACGTAATGGGCACTTTTTGGTGCGCGCAAACCGGGGCAGCACGAATGCGCGAACAGGGAGGTGGTGGCTCGATCATAAATACCACCTCTGCTGCGCATATGGGCAACTTCGGACAGACTAACTACGCTGCAGCCAAGGGCGCGATTGCATCGATGACCTATACGATGGCCATGGAGCTTGCTCGTTACGGCATTCGCGTAAACGCCATTTCACCAGCCGGCACTACGCGCATGTCGCAGACCTTTAAGGGACCCGATGGCAAACCCATCGAGATGCCCTTCATCGACCCCGCCCTCAACGGACCCATGGTCGTCTACCTAGCAAGCGACGAGGGTAGCTATATCAGCGGACAGGTGTTCGCTACCGGTGCCGACCGGCTCCTGCTGTTGAGTCAGCCTAAGTATTATGAGGATGGGCTGAAGAAAGATGGTGGTTGGACACTGGACGACATCCGGCACGAGTTTAAGGAGTCACTCGGTTCACGTCTCGAACCGCTCGGTATTCAGAAGAAGCCCTACCCTTTCTACGATGGGATAGAGCCGCCGGGGAAATGAGCCTATGCTGTCTGGCTACCGAGTCATAGAAACCACTGATGAGCGGGGCTTTCTGGCTGGCCGTATCCTTGCCGATCTCGGCGCCGAGGTCATAAAGGTTGAGCCCCCCGATGGTGACGTTGAGCGTCGGCTTGGTCCCTTCGTCGATGGCAAAGAGGACATCGAACGTTCCATACCTTGGTTGGCAGCCAATGTTGGTAAGCATTCGGTCACTGCCGACCTCGACAACAGCGATGGCCGTCACCGTCTTCTCGAACTTCTCGAATCCGCTGATCTGTTGCTGGATTCTCACTCGCCGTCATTCTTGGAAAGCCGTGGCCTGGGTTGGAAGACCCTGCACGATCAATTCCCCCGGCTTGTCTATTGTTCGATAACCCCGTTCGGCAGGACTGGCCCCTACGCCGAAATGACCGCGCACGACCTGGTTGCAGTGGCTATGGGCGGCAACGCATGGATGACTGGCGATCCCGATGACGCGCCGCTGCGATGTTCGTTACCGACCTCATATTTCCACGCTGGCCCCGAGGCCGTACTCGGCTCTCTAATGGCGCTCGAGTCACGCGAAAGTACGGGTGCAGGGACCCTGGTCGATGTCTCCATACAGGAATGCCAGCTCGCCACGCTCATGACCGGTGCCGGCCAGTGGGGCCGGGGCAAAACCGCTCCTAGGCGTGCTGGCTCACGCGTCTCGCGCACCCGAGAGATATGGGCTGCCGCCGACGGCTGGATCAGCTTCGGTCTTCGCGGCGGTCAGGCCCGCACCAAAAACCTAGTGGCCACCGTAAGTTACATGAGAGAGGAGAATGCCTGCCCCCAATGGCTTGCCGATTACGACTGGAGCGCTTTCGACCATACCAAGCTCGAAGATGATGAACTCACCAGATTCGAGAAAGCCTTCGCCTCCTTCTTCCAAACCAAGAGTAGACGCGAGCTATACAAAACTGCTCTAGAACGCCGTATCATGCTCGCCCCTTGTAATGACGCCCGTGAGATACTGCAGCACCCCCAGCTCGCCAGTCGCGACCTATTCGCTACCGTCGAATATCCGCACCTTGGCGTATCCTTAGAACAGCCGGCTTTCTTTGCGCGCACAGCAAGCGGCAAGAATGAGATAAGATGGCGCGCACCTATCTTGGGTGAACATGACAGCGCAGCATTCGCTGCCACGCTCGCGCCTCCCGCGCCTCAAAAGGAAGGAACGAACAAGTCGCCAATATATGATGACCTAGAGATCCTTGAGTTCGGCTCGGGAGCGGCCGGACCGGTATCGACCCGCTACTTCGCTGACCAGGGGGCTAATGTCATTCGGATTGAATCGACCAAACGCCCCGATTTTCTGCGCCTTCTCTTCCGTTCGGACAAGGACCCTTCCGGACTAAACGCCTCCCCGATGTTCACACTGATCAACGCGAACAAGCAGAGTCTAACGATCGACATGACAAACGAGCGGGGCCGTACCCTGGTCATGGACCTCATAAAACGCGCCGACGTAGTAGCCGACAACTTCTCCCCCGGCGTAATGGACAAGTGGGGATTTGGTGCTACCGAACTCAGGCGACAGCGCCCTGAACTTATTGTGGTATCGAGTTGTCTGTTCGGACAGACCGGCCCCCACTGTCATTATCCTGGTTTCGGCGGGCAGGGATCGGCCATCGCCGGCTTCAACCATATGACTGGCTACCAACAGGCAGAAGCCTTGGGACCCTATGGGACCATAACAGACTCTCTCTCACCTCGCTTTGTAGCCACCTTGGTCGCTGCGGCCTTGCTGCGTCGGCGGCACAGCGGCGAAGGGGAAACCATAGATCTGTCGCAAATCGAGACCGGCGTTTATTGCCTCTCGGAGATGATCGCTCGTTATTCGGCCACCGGTGAGGTTGCCGAGCGGCGCGGCAACCACTGCGAGTATGCCGCGCCTCACTCTATCTATCCCTGCCGGGGCGAGGATCGCTGGCTCGCCATCGCCGTGTTGAGCAACAAGCAATGGCACGCCTTGGTAGAGCTCATGGGGTCTCCCGACTGGGCCCGTGCGGATCAACTTTCGGAGATCACCGGGCGCCTGGCGGCCCAGGAGATCTTGGACGAAAAGATCGCCAAGTGGACCAGTGAGCAAGAGCCCTACGAGCTTATGGAGCGCCTGCAGGCTGCCGGTGTAGAAGCCGGAGTGGTCCAGAATTTCCGTGACCTGGCCGTCGACCCCCAGTTAGAACACCGTGGCCACTTCGCTGGTTTCGACCATGAGTTCTTGGGAACCATCCATGCTGAGCACCCCGGTTTTCGGATAGAAGGACAACCCGGACGCATCTCGAGCCTTGGCCCGAAAATAGGTGAGCACAACGAACGTATCCTTACAGGGACCTTGTCCAAGAGTACGGCCGAGCTAACCACTCTTGAGGCCGACGGGGCGCTCGTATGAGTACGGCTGGAATAAGCCACCTCGGCGCTTATGTCCCTACCACGCGGCTTGTGCTCGGCGATCCCGGTGGGCCGGAACGTGCGGTGGCTGGCTTCGACGAGGATGCCATAACCATGGCCGTGGCCGCTGCCAGCGATTGCCTCGACGGAGACGGTCAGGGGGCCATGCTAGACCGCTCGACGATTGACGCGCTCATTTTCGCATCGGCCAGCAGCCCCTTTCGCGAGAAGCAAGCCGCCGCACTTGTCGCCCGTGCACTCGACCTCAGGAGCGACATTGAAACAACGGATATAGCGGCCACGCTTCGCTCGGGCACTGGAGCACTCATGCACGCCGCAGATAAGGTCATTGCCGGTTCTGCCCGACGGGTACTGGTCGTCGTGAGTGACATGCGGACGGCTGAGCCTCGTACAGCCATGGAAGCCAACCTGGGAGACGGCGCGGTGGCCTTTATAGTTTCGGCCGAGGATACGATCGCACGCTTCGTCCAACGTCACTCGATTGCTAACGAGTTGCTCGATGTGTGGCGCTCAGAGGACGACCGTTACGTGAAACAGTGGGAAGACCGTTTCGTCACCAAACACGGCTATTTGGCGAACACCGAAGCGGCTGTAACGGCTCTGCTCGAAAAGGCCGGGCTAACCGCAGCCGACATCGATCAGGCGGCTCTTTACGCCCCTGACGCACGGTCCCACCGAACACTCTCCCGTAAGCTCGGTCTGGCCACTGTCGTCGACCCGATGTTTGGTAGACTCGGCAACTGCGGCTCGGCCTTCGCGCCGCTTCTTCTCATGGCTGCCCTCACCAAAGCCCCCGTGGGGCAAAAGATACTTGTTGCAGCCTACGGTGATGGCGCAGATGCGATGATCATAGAGGTTGAACGACCGGCCGAGGGGCGGACGGGGCGACTGGGCCTGACCGGCCACCTCGCCCGCCGCCGCGAGATAACCGACCGCGCGGTCTATTTGACCATGCGGGGTATTTTCCCCGACAGGCGCGAACGACAGGGAGCCGCGCCCATATCAGCCACGCAGCATTTCCGGGACCGCGATGCTGATATCTCCTTTGCGGCCGCGCGCTGCCGCGATTGTAAGACCATGCACTTTCCCGCTCAGCGGGTATGCTACAAATGCCACCGGAAGGATGATTTCGAGCGCGCACCTATGGCAGGGCTCCGCGGCAAGGTTATGGCCTACACCTTCGACCACTTCTTCCCCGTCCCCGAACCCCCGCTTGTAGCCACGACTATCGAAGTTGAGGGGGGATGCCGTGTTTACTTGATGATGACCGAGGCGTCCCCGGATAGTCTCAAGGTCGGGCTTCCGGTCGAATTTTGTTTTCGCAAGATCCACGAGGCAGGGGCCAAACCAAATTATTTTTGGAAGTGCCGGCCACGCACCGAGAACTAACACCATGAGCGAAGGCATACGCGATAAGGTAGCGATCGTCGGGGCGGGCTGTTCAAAATTCGGTGAGACCTGGGACCGTTCGCCGGAAGACATGATCGTCGATGCAGCTTACGAGGCCTATGCCGATGCCGGGATCGACGACCCCCAGGCACGCATCGAAGCAGTCTTCTGTGGCTCCGTATACCCCTCGCGTGGAACTGCCGAGGTAGCCGAATCCTTAAAACTCTTCGACCGCCCAATCTCGCTCGTACAGAATTACTGTGCGACTGGAACCGACGCGGTCCGTTACGCGGTTTTCGCTATCGCCGCCGGCATGTACGAGACCGTGTTAGTCGTCGGCTTCGACAAGCCAAAGGACCGTGGTGTGGCGGGACCTAGCTTGATGATGTCGGGAGTACGCGACCTGCCGCCCACTCCCGCCGGTTGGTTCTCCCTTTGCGCGGCCAAGTACTTCGAGCGCTTCGGCGCCGGTCGCGAAGACCTAGCCCGCATCGCCGTAAAGAACCACGCGAATGGCTGTCTGGCACCCAAGTCCATGCTTAAACGCGAGATAAGCGTGGACGATGTACTTGGAGCGCGTATGATCTCCTGGCCCTTTGGGCTCTACGATTGCGCGGCTCAATCCGACGGTGCGGCCGCACTGGTGCTTAGCCGAGCCGACCTTGCCCGTAGCTTCCGCGAGGATCCGGTCTGGATAAAGGCCGTGGCCATAGCGCTTGCTCCCAACCCACAGACCGACCCAGACTTCGACTTCCTGGCCTGGAAGCCAACCCTTTACGCCGCACGCCAGGCCTACGAGCAGGCCGGGATCGACGAGCCCTTCAAGCAGATAGACATCGCCCAAGTCCACGACTGTTTCACTCTGACCGAGATGCTGACTTACGAGGACCTCGGGTTTTGCGAGAAGGGGTCGGCCAAGGAGCACGTGGCTTCCGGCACCTTCACTCTTCGGGGCGAGCTTCCTGTCAACACTGATGGGGGTCTAAAGACCTTCGGTCATCCCACCGGCGCCACTGGTGTGCGCATGCTCTACGAGAACACGCTGCAACTACAGGGACGGGCCGAGGGGAGGCAGGTAGAGGGTGCCACTACGGCGCTTAGCCACAACATCGGCGGTGCACCACAGACCTGCGGAATGACAGTGGTCGGCATAGACCGTTAAGCGCACATTCATGTCACGCACCCTTACCGTTCTCATCGGCTGCTTCGTCTGCCAGATGGGCATCGGCACGGGTTACGCCTTCTCGCCACTCCTCAAGCACATAGCCGCCGACTTTGAATGGTCGCGCGCTGCCTTCTCTGTGGCGGCCTCGCCTCTGCTCATCGCGATGGCCCTCGGCGCACCGTTAGCCGGCACCTTGGCCGAACGATTTGGCTCGCGCTGGGTTCTAACCGGCTCAGCACTACTGTTAGCGGCAAGTCTTGGCTCAGTCGGTCTGGTGGCCGAACTATGGCACCTGATGCTGCTCATGGTCGGCTTCGGTCTGGCACTTAGCGGGCTGGGCGATGTGGTAACGGGCGCAGTAGCCTCACGCTGGGTATCCCGTCGGCGCGGAATGGCGCTGGGACTGGTCTTCATCGGTTCAAATGTCGGTGGAGCGTTGGTGCCGATAGCCGCCGAATCTATGGCCAGCCATGAGGATTGGCGTTTCGCCATTACCTGGATCGGCATAGGCACGGCGACCCTCATCTTACCCTTTGCGCTCTTCGCTGTTCGGGACCGCCCTACTGGAGAACCAACGGATCCTGCCGCGAATTCCTCCGTCACACCTCACCCCAGCCTCACCCTTCCCGCTGCCATTCGCACACGCAGCTTCTGGATCCTGGCCTTTCTGCTTACCACCTTCTACTTCTATTACATCGCCGTGAACGTACATCTGGTCGCCCTTCTGACCGACCTCGGAATCTCCGACGCACGCGCGGCGGCCAGCCTCGGCTTTGCTGTGGCGCTGGGCATTGTTGCCAAGCTAGCAAGTGGCGCGGTGGCGGACCGCTTCGATACCCGCAGGGTCCTCATGGCCAACTTCGCCCTGGTCGCCCTGGCCTCGGGATTGCTTATGGGTGCGGGTCGTCCGGTCCTGCTGGCGACTTTTCTTGTAGCCCACGGTTTTGCCACCGCCGCCCAGAACGTCATGCTTCCCCTAGCCGTGGTCTACGCCTTCGGCGTCGAGCACATGGCCCGCATCTACGGAACCCTGATGGTCGCGCTGCTACCGGGCGGGGTGCTCGGGCCCATATTCGCAGGCTGGGCGTTCGACCGGCTTGGTGATTACCGTCTGGCCTTGGCCCTGTTCCTAGGCTTGAATCTCACCGCTTTGGCCAGCCTCGGCTGGCTAAGACAGGAGACGGCGGCCGAGACCTCGTAATCACCGAACCATGGATCTCCACGACAGCCCCACGCAAGCCAAGTTCCGCGCAGAGGTGCGCCAGTGGTTGGCCGCACACCTTCCCGAGGGATGGGGCCAGCCCGGTTTCACCGAACCCGAGACCATAGACGAACAGGTAGCCTTCGTGCGGGCCTGGCAGCGGAAGCTGTATGAGGGCGGTTGGGCCGGACTAGATTGGCCGAAGGCCTACGGTGGCCGTGAGATCGGCATATTCGAAAATATGATATTCCACGAGGAATATGCCGCCGCGCGTGCCCCCGACATGATAAGCATCTCGGTAGGGCCTTCTCTGGTAGGCCCGGCACTGATCGCCTGCGGGACCGAAGAACAGAAAAAGCGCTACCTCGAACCCATCCTAAGTGGTGAGGAGGTCTGGTGTCAGGGCTTTTCGGAACCCAACGCCGGCTCCGACCTGGCCTCGTTGAGGACCAAGGGGGTGGTTACCGGCGACGAGGTCGTCGTCACCGGACAAAAAATCTGGACCAGTTTCGCGCGCCACTCCCAGTGGTGCATCCTGGTCGTCCGCACCGACACCGAGGCGCCCAAGCACCGGGGGCTCAGTTTCCTGCTCTGCGACATGGCCAGCCCCGGCATCACCATCCGTCCGTTAAAGGAGATGACCGGGCACGAGTGGTTCAACGAGGTCTTCTTTGACGAGGTGAGGGTCCCGATTGCCAACCTGGTGGGCGAACTCAACGCCGGCTGGAACGTCGTCACTACCGTTCTTTCCCACGAACGCGGCTCCTCGGCCCAACACGCCAGGCTCGGCCGCGACATCGAGGCGCTAATTGCACTGGCCAAGGTCACCCCGCGCGGCAGCGGCATGGCCGCCGACGACCCGCTGGTCAGGCAACGTCTGATGGAACACGCAACGGCCGTGATAATCCTCAAGGTGACCGCCTACCGTAACGCCAGCCAGTTGGAGGCCACCGGAGTGCCCGGCCCCGAGGGCTCGACGATGAAACTGTTCTGGTCCGAGCTCGATCAACGGGTAAAGGACACCGCTGCCTGGATACTCGGCGAGCAGGGTCTTGTTCCCGGCAACGACCCACTAACGATCGAAGGCGGTT
>JAYGCK010000015.1:0-19516 GCA_046583395.1 Deltaproteobacteria bacterium | reverse complement strand
CGCTCATTATCCTGACCTCGCGGTCATCGAGCGAGGCGCGCCCAAACACCGAACGCAGCGCGGCCATCACCGGCAGGGGGCTGACCTCCGACAGAAAACCGATCTCGGTAAGCGCCTCCTCCATGTCGCAGGCCATGCGGTCAACCTCGGCCGCATCGGCCTGGTCGATGCCGGGTCCGCCCGCACTGCCGCCGGCCGCCGTTCGTGCGCGCATGAACTCATAGAGACAGACCATCACCGCTTGGGCCAGATTCAGCGAACTCATCGGCTCGTGAGCGCCGTCGCTCGCGTTCGGGATAAAGGCCAGACGATGGCAGGCCGCTATATCCTCATTGGTGAGCCCGGTGGCCTCAGGACCAAAGACCAGCGCCGGCCCACGGCCAAGCCGGCCAGAGCCGGCCAACTGGCAGGCCACATCACGGATATCGGCTACACGTTCACGGTAGGCACCGTCACGCGCGGTGGTTCCTATCACCACCGAGCAGCCGACTATGGCCTCGGCCAGACTGGCAGCCCTTACCCGGCCCTCGAGGACCCCAGCCGCATGCACGGCCATCATCCGCGCCTGGGGCACATCGAAGTCCTCGTCTACGGTCACCAACTCAGCGGCGCCCATATTGGCCATCGCCCGGCAAACCGAACCGACGTTGGCGCCACCACGCGGGCCGACCAGTATTATTCTGGGGAGAGCCGGGGCGGCGTCAGCCTGCACTGTGGCTCAGGAGTCGGAGAGGATTCCTCGAATCTTCTCTTTGAGCGCGGTCAGCTCACGGCCCAGGTCGGCGCGGGCCGATTCGGACTCGGCAAGAGAGGTTTCGAGGTCGGCACGCGACTGGGCCAACTCGCGGTTGAGATTGTCAATCTCGGCGCGGGCCTCGCCATAGAGCTTGGCCTGGCGTTCGGCCTCCGCAAGCCGCTTTTTAATCTGGTCGAACAGGTCCTCGCCGCCGCCCATATTAATCTCGGGAAGCGCATCGGGCTTGGGCAGCTCCGACTCGCGGACCTCTACGGCAACCTTTTCCACCTTCTTGGGCGCCGGCTTCTTGCTCTCGGTCGCCGGCTTGGCCGCCGGCGCGGGCCGAGCAGAAGCATCCGCGCCGCCAAACTCGGAAAGATTGGCCGGTCTGGCGCCGGCAGGGGCGCCCTCTCCGGACCAGGTCAGCTCGAACTCACAGTGGTCGTCGCCGTTGAGGCGGCAGACCTTGCCATGGCCGACCTGTCCACTGAGCGCTCCACTGGCGTCGAGCCTCTGCTGGAGTTCACCCTGAACGGCAATGCACACGTTAGAAAAGCCCGGCATGCCCGAATACGACACGAGCGCTTTCCCGCTGCCGTTGAGATTGGCTTTGAAGCCGCTGCCGTCACCCGCGCGATAGGCGGAGGGCAAGGAGCCTATGTGGGCGAGGAAATCGCGGGTGGTTATGTACTCGCCCTCGGCCACGGCCTTCTGAGAAACATAGGCGAAACCACGCGCGAAGCTCGTGTCGCGCGGCGACCGGCGCATCAGTTCGGTTAGCTCCGCGGACATCTCAGTGGTCCACGGGTACCAATTGTCCGGGTCATAGCCGGCATAGCGCTTGCGCTCCGCCTTGGAGAGCGAGGGGTGCATCGCCGATAGGAAGCGGAATACCTTTCCCGATATCTCTTGCTCAGCCACTGGTTACCTCTGGGTCTTAGATATGCCGGGCACAGCCCCGGCCGCCCTGGCCCAATACAAATCAGCCTTGCACAGTTCGTTCAAGAGCCCTGCCCAAAACCCCCGACAGTGGCGATCAGGCGTGCCACGCCGTTGAAGAGGCCGCCGACAAAGGCCACATCGAGAATAGCTCCATCGGAAAGCCCGACCATCCGAAGTTCCTTTATCCGCTCCTCGCCGATGGTATGGGAATGCAGGGTCAGATCGCGCACGAAGCGAAGGCAGGCCCTCTCGGCCTCGGGCAAAGAGGTCGCCGCCCCCTCGCTGGCCGCCACCACCGCATCGGGCTCGACCCCGCTTTGGGCCAGCCACTGCGCACAGTTGTCGGCAAAGTAAGAGCAGCCGACTAGGCGCGAGACCACCAGACCTATTCGCATCCACCGGTCCCGCGGCACCACGGCGACCGCCTTCTCCATCAGCCGGAGCTGCCCGTCGAGCAGTTCGGGTGAGAACTCCATCTGTTCGAAACCGGGGGGCAGGGCCGGGAAACCGAGCTGCCCCAAGTAAAGGCTCTCACCGGCGTGCCGGTTCTCTTCGGGGGTGCGCACCGGAACCGTCTTGGCGGAAAAATCCAGCCCGAGCGCGGTGAGCCTCGACATCAGCGCTATGGCCCCTTTACGGCCGGCATTGAAGCGTCTGACCGCAAAGGGAATCTCCAGGGTGACACCCAAGCCGTTGCAGATTCTGGTGATAGTGTTGAGCGCCGACATCACGGTGAGTATCTCGACACGCTCCTCGGTATCGGGCCAGGCTTCGGCAAGGGCGGCTAGGTGCTCGGGCGCAACGCTCCTCGGGTCGCTCGTTATTCGGGCAGCAAACCCTACCGCCACGCGTTCGGCGGGTGTGAGCGAGCTGGCCTCGGCCATGCGCTGTTCGATCTCATAGGTTTTGGCAGCGTCCATTCCGGTGGCCTGGAGATAGACCAGATGAGCATCAACGCAGTAGTCACAGGCCGCCGCCTTCGACACTGCCACGGCCAGCAGTTCCTTGCTCCGCCGCGGCACACGCCCGTTCCACATGCTCGACAACCAGGACCGGTAGATGCCGGTCATGGTCTCCGGACGCAGGCTAAAGACCTGCATCAGGTTGGGCACGCGCGGCACGTCGCTGCGGATTTCACGATAGACGTGGGCCAAGCGACCCCGGGCCTCCGAGGGCGGTATATGACGTATGAAGGCGACCATTGCGGCGGTTAAGCCGACAAGACCACAGGCTGGCCGCACCCGTCAAGCCGCTTTTTTCGGCCGCCTGGCCACCCCCGCAAAGGGGGTCAGGAGGCCGCAGACAGCGCGGTTTGACCCACCGCATCAAGAATACTAAACGTTCAGTATGGAGCAGGAACAGACCAGCGGTCCGCGCCGCCTGAGCTCTCGCCGGGAACTGACCTCGGTAGCAATCGAGTGCTTTGCCCGCCGCGGTTTTCGTGGGACCTCCATCGACCTGATCGCCCGCATGGCAGGCGTTACCAAGGGAGCCCTGTACTACCACTTCTCGGGCAAGGAGGACCTGCTGGCCGCCGCCGTACGCGACCGCATCGAGGCCTTCGAGAACCGTATCGGCCAGGCCTGCGAAAACTCTGGCCCGCTCCAATCGCTCGAGCGCATCGCCAAGGTCTGCGCCGAGCACGCTCGCTCGAACGACGAGGCCCGCTTCGTCATAAAGCTGCTCACCGAGTCCATCGACACCAACGAGACCATATCGGCCGAACTTCGCGGAATGATGCGCCGTTTTCGCGCTTTCCTTCGCAACCTCATCGCCGACGGACAGGCCGCCGGTGATTTCAACCCCGACTGCGACGCCGAAACCTTGGCGGCAACCTACACAAGCTCGGTCCTGGGGGCCGAGATACAGTTCTACCAGGACCCCGAAAAGTTTCCCTTTGAAGGAGCGCTCGACGGATATCTCGACCAGCTCAAAGAGGCGTTGACCGGCCGGCCGGGCAGCGGTGACAACACATGATAGATCTCGAATTCAGCGAAGAGCAGAAGATGATACAGGACAGCGTCGGCGCCTTTGCCGACGAACGTATCCGGCCGGCCGCACGCGACGCCGACGAAAGTTCGGCAATCCCGGTACCATTGGTCGAACAGGCCTGGGAGCTCGGCATAGTCCAGAGCGCGGTGCCCGAGGAGTACGGAGGCTACGGTCACGGAGAGGCCTCCCGCTCGGCCCTTACCGGCAGCATCATCGCCGAAGCGATGGCCGAGGGGGACCTCGCCATTGCCCTGCACATTCTCTGTCCGCGGCTGATCGTCGATGCGGTCGTACGGCTGGGCAGCGAGGAGCAGAAACGACGGATTCTTCCGGACTACTGCGGCACAAGCTTCGTTGCCGGCTCGGCCGCCCTTATCGAACCGGCCTGGAACTTCGATCTTGGGACCATGGCGACCAGGGCCCGGCGCGAGGGCGACGATTGGGTAATAGACGGTAATAAGTGCTTCGTGGCCCTGGCCGACGAGGCCCCCCGAATGCTGGTCTATGCACGCGACGAGGACGACAGGACCGGCGCCTTCATCGTCGAGGCCGGCCAAGATGGCCTTGTGGTGGGCGCCCGCGAAAAGCACATGGGCATCAGGGCGCTAAAGACCTTCGCGGTCTCCTTCGAGTCGATGCGGGTCCCGGCAAACGCACGTCTGGACGGTGACGCCGCCGCTCTCATACGCCGCTCGCGGGTAGCCCAATCGGCCATGGCCGTGGGCGTGGCCAAGGCCTCACTGGATTACTCGCTCGAGTACGCCAAGGAGCGCGAGGCCTTCGGCAGCAAGATTGCCCAAAAACAGGCCATAGCGTTCATGCTGGCCGAGATGGCCATCGAGGTCGATGCCGCACGCTTGCTCAACTGGGAAGCCGCATGGTGCCTTGACACCGGCCAGGACGGGACACGCGAGACCGCCATCGCGCGCCGTTATGCGGCCGACACGGTTATGTCGGTGTCCGACAATGGCGTACAGGTACTCGGCGGACACGGCTTCGTGCGCGACCATCCGGTCGAACTGTGGACCAGGAACGGGCGGGGTTTTGCGACCTTCGAAGCTCTGGCATCGCTCTAAGGAGAACGGCAATGGATTTTTCACTTTCGGACAAGGCTGAAGAGCGTAAGGCCTTCATGCACATGATCGCCGAGTCTTTGATGAGGCCCATCTCCCGTCAGTACGACGAGGAGGAACACACCGAACCCTGGGACTTCTTCAACGCGATGTGGGAAGGCTCCAAGGATAACACCGAGGCCGCGCACATAGGCGGAAAAGCGGAGAAACGGTCGGGGCCCAGCGAACGCAATCTGATAGCCGCCGTACAGATTGAAGAACTTTCCTGGGGCGATGCGGGACTATACCTGTCCATCCCCCACCCGGGGCTGGGCGGCGCGGCTGTGACGGCCGTGGGTACCAGTGAACAAAAGGCCCGCTTCCTGGGTAAATTCCACACCGGAGAACCGAAGTGGGGAGCAATGGCCATCACCGAGCCGCACTTCGGCTCCGACTCCAAGCAGGTTGCCACCACCGCCGTCCGCGACGGCCAGGACTGGGTACTAAACGGCACAAAAATATTCTGCACCTCCGGCTACCGCGCCCTCGAGCTGTCCGAGGGCTTCGTAGTGGTGTGGGCCACGCTCGATGCCAGCAAGGGACGTGCGGCCATCAAACCCTTCGTAGTACCGGCCAAGACCCCGGGCGTGAGCGTTACCAAGCTCGAGGACAAGCTCGGCATAAAGGCCTCGGACACGGCCGAGATACTGCTCGAGGACGCCCGCATCCCGCTCGACAACATCCTCGGCAATGCCGAGATAGCCGAAAAGGGCAAGGAGGGCTTCAAAGGAGTCATGGCGACCTTCGATGCTACCCGCCCCATTGTTGCCGCCAGCGCCATCGGTATCGGGCGGGCCGCCCTCGATCTCGTCAAGGACACCTTGGCCGAGGCCGGCACCGAACTTCGTTACGAGGCCCCGGCCGCCGAGATGACCGCGCTCGAGCGCGACGTCATCGACATGGAGGCACAGATCCAGGCCGCACGCCTGCTGACCTGGCGGGCCTGCAACATGATGGACAACGGCGAGCGCAACAGCTGCGAGGCCTCGATGGCTAAGGCCAAGGCCGGGCGCGCGGTTACCCTGGTCACCCAAAAGGCAGTCGAACTGCTCGGCCCGCTCGGTTATTCGCGCGAACTACTGCTCGAAAAATGGATGCGCGACGCAAAGATTAACGACATCTTCGAGGGAACCCAGCAGATTAACCTGCTGATCGTAGCCCGCAGCATCCTCGGCTACAGCAGCAACGACCTGAACTAGTACTGCCGTGGGCCATAGCGCCAAGGTCATAGAACCCGGTCGTATCGAGGTCCAAGAGACCGCCGACCCCGAACCCGGCCCCGGCGAGGTCACCGTGGCCGTGGAGGGCTGCGGCATCTGCGGAAGCGACCTGCACTGGTTCACAGGTCTGGGCGCGGTCCCCGGGGTCTGTCCCGGACACGAATTCTGGGGTCGTATAGACCGGGTGGGTCCCGATGCCGGACACTGGACAGCGGGCACTCCGGTCGCGGTCGAACCGTTGCGCCGGTGTCTTGTTTGCCCACACTGCAAGGCCGGCAACTACCATCTGTGCGACGGGTTGGGCATCCACGGGGTCACTCACGACGGTGCGATGTCGACACGGGTGGCGGTGCCGGCCTACACCCTGTTCCAGCTTCCCGAAGGTCTCGACCCCGCCATCGCCTGCCTTACCGAACCATTGGCCGTGTGCGTGCACGCGTTGGGCCTGGCCGCGGCCGGCCCGGGCTCACGGGTACTGGTCCTGGGCGCGGGCAGCATCGGGCTGCTCTCGGTGCTGGTGGCCAAACGCATGGGCGCAGACTTCGTGGCAGTGACCGCCCGCCACCCGCACCAGGCCGCGCTGGCCCGGGTGCTCGGAGCCGACCAGGTGCTCGAACCCGAGGCCTATCTCGACACCGCCGAGCCCTGCCCGGCGGTCATCGAGACCGTCGGTGGCCAAGCTCCCACCCTCGACCACGCCGTCCGCGCCGTGGCCAAGGGCGGGAGGATAGTCATTGTCGGCCTGTTCGAGGACACGCCGGCCTTCCACCCGCTGCTGTTCATGATGAAGGAGGCTTCCATGGTCTCATCGATGATCTACAACCGCGGTGGCGCCAAGGCCGACTTCGAACTGGCACTGGACGCCCTGGCCGACAACGCGCCAGTACTGGCGCCGCTCATCACCCACCGCTTCGGGCTGACATCGGTCGAGGAGGCCTTCCGTACTGCGGCCGACAAGACCACCGGTGCGGTAAAGGTTGTCGTCGAGCCGCGGGTCTAACGAACGCGTACCAGCGGGTGGGCCCTGAGCTCGCGGTCCATCAGCGAGAACCCGGCCCTTCGTCCCACGACCTCGACACCGAGGACGAGGTCGGGGTCGTCAAAACCGACCTTTGGGCGGGTGCCGATCAGTTCGGCCTGATCGAGCAAGAAGGCCCCGAGCGCGCGTTCGACGGCAGGGGTTTCCAAGCGGCCCTTCATCCCCCTCAGCCTGGCGCGAACATGAAAGCATTTGCCGGCAAACAGATGGGCATGCGGTTGGAGGACCACACAGAGGGCCTCGGTCACATCATCACGTTCGAAAACAGAAACGGTGTCCATCGGCTGGATACGGACCAGGCTTTCACCAATCTTCGGGTCCCCGCCGGCGGCCTCGACCAGGCCGGCCACCGGCCCATCGCCGCGAACCATCCCGACCAGGACGCGCGGATAGCCCGACGCCCTCATGCGCACCAGTGGCGCCAGGGCCCTGGTAGCCTCGCGCGTCATGCGCTGGCGGGCCACGGCCAGGAGGTTCCAGTCACCGTCATCAATCACAGGAGCGATAATCCACCGGGCCAGCTTTGCTCTCAACCGCGGCCTCGGTTAATCGTCGCCGCCATGCGTCGTGCTGCCGGTCGGGCCCTCGTGGCCGTCTTCGTGCTCGCCATCGGCGGGGCGGCCGGCTGCGGGGCCGGCGGTGGCACCGCGACCACGCTCCCGGCGGCCGGCCAGACCAGTGCCGGCCAGGGCAACCTGGTCCTATATGTGGCCCAGGCCGACGGCGACCGCATCGACGCCTACCGGCTTGGCAACGACGGACTGCTCCCGGCCGAACCCTTTAGCACCCTGGCCGTCACCAACCCCCGCCGCCTGACGGTCTCAGGCAACATGCTCTATGCCTCGCTCGGGACCTCGGTCATATCGCTGGCGCTGGCAAGCGACGGCAGCCTGCCGGCCACGACCAGCGCATCCACGGCCCCCTCCCTGGCCAGCAGTCCCCTGGAGGTCCTGGTCCGAAACGGGGTCCTCTACGCCGCGGTGTCTGGGCGAAGCCGTATCGAGACCTACACGCTCGACAGCGACGGTCATGTCGGCGAGGACACGCTGTCGATCAGCAATCCCAGTTTCCGCAACTACCGGACCCTTACCACCTACGGCGATTACCTTTACGCCGCGGCGCGTGCGGCCTTCACCATCGACACATATCTAATCCAGGGAGATGGCAGCCTGCCCGAGACCTTCGAGACCCAGCTGCCCATGCCGATCGTCACCATGCCCGAGGACATCACGGCCAACGCGGGCATCATCTACGCCATCGACCAGAACAACGAGCGCATCAACTCTTACACCATAGATGATGACGGCCTGTTGCCGTCGTTGGCCAACTCGGTCACCGACCCGGAAGAACGTTACGGCGACCTTCTGGTCGACAATGGCAGGATATACGCCTCGGCATACAGCGCGGGCCGTATCGACACCTACCTGCTGGCAAGCGACGGCAGCCTGCCCTCGGGCAAACCCGCGGCCTCGACCCATGCCGACACGGCCTCCTTTCCGGCCGCACTGACCATCTCCGGTGCGGTACTGTACGTGGCCCAGGCCGGGCTGAACCGGGTCGATGCCTATCTGCTCGATACCGCAGGCAACCCGACGAGCTTTCCCTCGAGCAGCACCTACTCGGTGGCCGGCTCCTTTCCGACCGATATAGAACTGTATCTGCTGCCCTAACGCGGTTCGGCCGCCGGCATGTTGCGGACCGGCTGGCCGCGGGTGAGCCAGATGATGACCGTCGCCGCGGCCATGATTAGCGCGACCAGTCCTGCGATGCCCGTAAAGACCTGGGCAAGGGAGTAGTCGCGCATGAAGGTTTCCACGCCGCGTACCGACAGCGCGCCGACACCGAAGACGGCCGAGAACTTCAGTCCATAACCGGTCGAACGCCAGCGTTCGGGTGTAAAGCGCGCCACCAGGCTGTTCTCGATTGGCTGCATACCGATGGCGAAGAACACGTAGACCGAGGCGGCCATCATCAGCGGCAAGCCCGAGAGAAAGGCCATCGCAGCCACGAACGGCAGGCTCAAGCCTTGGAACACCAGGTAGAGAATGCGCAGGTCGCCACGGTCGGCCATGCGGCCGGCAATGTATTGGCCCACGGTACCCATCAGATAGACCACCGAGGTGGCGGCCCCGTAACCCATGAAGCCTACCCGCTCTGCGTAATAGGCCGGTTGGGCCAGGCTGGCCGCGCGATAGGCCAGACCGCCAATCATCATAGCCACCAGTAAGATAGCAAAGAGCACGCGGCGGTCGCTGGCCAGGCCCTCCTCGGATGCGCGGTCACCCGTGGCTGGCGATTCGTGTATCGGCAAAAGCGACACGACCAACCCCGGCACCAACAACGCCGCGCCGAGGGCCAGATAGGCACCGCGCCATCCCCAGGCCGCGGCCGCCAGTTCGGTGAGAACGGGTGCGGCGGCTATCCCGAGGTTGCCGAAGATACCGTTGACCCCGAGCGCGGTGCCGCGCGCACGGACGGTCTTGGAGATAAGCCCGAGACCGGCCGGATGATAAAGACTGGCAAAGGCTCCGACGACGACCAGGGCAAGGACGATACCGCGTCCGGGTTCGGCCGTGGCAACGGCCATCATCGCCAGGCCTAGCCCGAGCACACCGGTGCGAACGACCCAGCGGGCGCTCAAATGGTCGGTGAGAATACCGACCGGGAGGCCCCCTAAACCGTAGACCAGATACCCGAAGAAGCTCCAACCCAGGACCACGTCCAGGCCGATGCCTTCTGAGGCCGCGATGGCCACGGCAGCAGTCGGGTAGACCAGCATGGCCATGTGGACCCCGAAATGGGCCACGCCGGTCAGCCAAAGGGTGTTCTTTTCGTTACGGTCAAAGCTCACGGGTGCTCTCGGGCGTCAGGGCCCGGCCGCGGCGGTCTCGACCTCTATCCAGTGGCTCCGGGTCTCGGTGACCCGCGGGGTCTTGTAGGGTCGCCCGGGAATCATTCGCAGCACGCGCACATGGGCGATACGTCCATCGCGGTACTCCAAGACGTAGTTATATCCCTCGAGCATGCGGCGCAGTATCTTCTCCAGCGTCACCTGGTGCAGCGCCATGCTGACGGGCCGGGTTAGCGGTTCACGGCTGGTATAGCTCGGACCGTCTACCTCGCGCTTGAAGTGGTCGAGGATAAGATCGGCCTGGGCGCTTTCGGCAAACAGCGAGATAAGCTCGCCGTGGGTGACCAGGTGCACCCGCGTGCTGCCCACCGCCAGGGTCTTGATGCCGGCCCGGCGTGCACTCTCAGCCTCCTGGGCGGCATCGCCTGCGGCCAGCGAGGGCAAGAGGAGCGCAAGCGTGAGGACGACCGCCCCGCTCGCCCTTGTGGTGTGCGGGGCCGTACGCATTCACCGAGGCTAGCCTGAACACCGGCGGCGGGCCACCGGGTCCTTCTGGCTCCGGCCCCCGCCCGATACTATTATCGACCGATGGCAACGCCCTCCGATTCTCGGCCCCGTCTCGAAGCCCGGGTGCTGGTCGTCGAGGACGACCCCGACATCCGTCGCATGGTCTGCGCTTCTCTTGAGACCGCAGGGGCCACCAGCGACGAAGCGGCCGACGCCGACGAAGCCCTTGCCAAGATGGCCGACGGCACCTTCGACGCCGCCGTCCTCGATTGGAACCTCGGTGCGACCAGCAGCGCCTCGCTTCTAGAAAAGATGCGCAATGACCACCCCAAACTGTTCTCGCGGACCCTTGTCACCACCGGCGATGTGGTAAGCACCGGCGATGACAATGCCGAAGCGCGATTGGGCCGGCCGCTGCTGGCCAAGCCCTTTCGCCCCCGTGACCTGATCGAACGTCTGGCCGAACTACTTGCCTGAAACCCCCGGTGCGACCGTGACATGGTCGCGCAGCTCCACCAAAAGCCGTTTGCCCACGCCGTCGACCCGGGCCAGTTCATCGACAGTATCGAAGCGACTGTGGGCCCGTTCGGCCACGATGCCCGCTGCCCTGACCGAGCCCTATCCCGGGGAGCTTTTGTAGCTCCTCGATACTGGCGCTGTTGATATCGACCCGTTCCTGCGTCCAGGCCAGCGACGGGACCACCGCCAAGACGGCGGCGGCGAGAAGTATTGCGATCGGTCTTGTCATGGTAATGCCTCCTTGTTCTAGCTGAGCGAGGCTGGCCCATGCGGGCGGCGCCGGTCAACGACAGCCGTGTAATGTCGCTCCAAACGGAAGCGCGCCCATGATAATAGGTGCTGTGGTCGCCAAGGACGCCGGCAAGCGCATCGCGGAACTTCGCCGCGAGATTGAGCAGCACAACACCAGCTACTACCTGCTCGACTCGCCCACCATAAGCGACGCCGGCTACGACCGCCTCTTCCGCGAGCTTGAAAAGCTCGAACGCGCCCACCCCAGGCTTGCCAGCCAGGACTCTCCCACGGCCAGGCCGGGCGGCGAGGCCCTTGACGCCTTCGAGCGATCCACCCATCTGGCCCCGATGCTATCGCTGGCCAACGCATTTGAGGACGTCGAGGTCGAGGAGTTCCTGAAGCGCGTCTGCAGGGCCCTTGACCGCCGCGAGGTCGACCTGGTGGTGGAGCCCAAGCTCGAGGGCGTGGCCATCAATCTTGTTTACCAGAGCGGCCGCCTGGTCCGTGCCGCCACCCGCGGCGACGGCAACACCGGCGAGGACATCAGCGAGAACGCCCGTACCATAGCGACCGTCCCACTCGAGCTTCGGGCCAAGCCGCCCAAACTTATCGAGGTGCGCGGCGAGGTCGTTATCTCCAAACAGGATTTCGCCAGTCTGAATACCGAACGCGAGGAGGCCGGCCAGTCCGTGTTCGCCAACCCCCGAAACGCCGCTGCCGGTTCTCTTCGCCAGCTCGACCCACAGATCACCGCCACGCGTCCGCTGAGCCTCTATGTCCATAGCTTCGGTGCGGCCGAGGGAGCCGGTTTCGAGCGTCATTCGGAGTTCCTGGCCGGAGCCGCCGGCTGGGGATTCAAGGTCTTCCCGACCGCGCGCCGCTGCGGCGACCTCGAAACGACGCTGGCCCACTGCCACCGTCTGGCCGCGGGCCGCGACAGCTTCGATGTCGATATCGACGGGGCGGTCATAAAGGTCGACCGCATGGACGACCGCGCCCGCCTGGGCGAGCTTGCCCGCAGTCCCCGGTGGGCCTTGGCCTACAAGTTCAAGCCGCGGCAGGCCACCACCCGGCTGCTCGACATCAAGGCATCGGTGGGAAGGCTGGGCACGATAACCCCCGTGGCCGAGCTCGAACCGGTCGAGTTGGGCGGAGTGACCGTTTCCAGCGCGTCGCTCCACAACATCGACGAACTCGAGCGCAAGGACATACGCATAGGCGACCAGGTGACCATAGAGCGGGCCGGCGACGTCATCTCCCAGGTCATCGGACCGGTCAAAGGGAAGCGGCGCGGCAAGCGGCGCTTCAAGATGCCGGCCAAGTGCCCGGTCTGCGGGTCCAAGGTCAGCCGCGAGGAGGGCCAGGCGGCCCACCGCTGCACGGGGCGTTCCTGCCCGGCCCAACTAAAGGAGACGCTTCGTCACTTCGCCTCGAAGACCGCCATGGACATAGACGGACTGGGCCAAAAGCTGGTGACAAGCTTGGTCGATGAGGGCATGGTCCGTGGCTTTGCCGATATCTACCGGCTAGAGGCCAACACGCTTGCCGGTTTAGAGCGCATGGGCCGGCGCTCGGCCGACAATCTCCTTGCTGCCATCGAGCAGAGCCGAAACCGTCCCCTCTCGCGTTTCATATTCGCACTCGGCATCCGCCATGTGGGCGAAACCGCCGCGCGGGTGCTGGCCCGCGCCTTCGGAGACATGGAAAGGCTTAGAGCGGCAAGTGGGGAAGAACTACTAGCGCTCGACGGTTGCGGGCCCGAGATGGCCGCGGCCGTTACCTCGTTCTTTGCCGACCCGGCCAACCGAAAGCTCATCGACGAATTGCTGGCGGCCGGTCTTAGCCCGATCGGGGAAACAGCGGGCAGCGGCCGCCTCGATGGAAAGAGCTTCGTCATCACCGGCACACTCTCGCTACCACGTAACCGGGTAAAGGACCTCATACAGAGCGCCGGCGGGACGGTGGCAAGCTCGGTAAGCCGCAAGACCGACTATCTGCTGGCCGGCGAGGAAGGCGGCTCCAAGCTCAACAAGGCCCGTGAGCTGGGTGTGGAGACCATAGATGAGGACCGGCTCTGGCAGCTGCTCGGTGAGCGCCCTGCATGACCGCTAGCGACCGGGCGGCCCTTCATCTTCTCATCAGCGGAAGGGTCCAAGGCGTGTGGTTCCGCGGCTCGATGCAGGCCGAGGCCCGGCGCCTGGGCCTGACCGGTTGGGCAAGGAACCTGGCCGACGGACGTGTGGAGGCCCTTGTCGAGGGCCAACTGGCCGAACTGGCCGCGATTCGCGATTGGACCGCCCAGGGACCGCCCGGAGCCCGAGTCGATTCGGTCGAAGCACAGGACCGGCCGGCCTCGGGGCTGGAAGGCTTCGAGGTTCGCTGAGCGCTTGCCACGATGCGGCCGAGCCATTATTCGGCCCTGATGCCAGGCACCACGATAAACACCGTCACCGGAACCATCACGGCCGCCGAGCTGGGCGCGACCCTCATGCACGAGCATCTCATGGTCGGATACCCTGGCTGGGAGTCCGACACCGGGGCCTCGGGGCCGAGCCGCACCGAGGCTATCGCCATATGCACGGACCGTATCTCGGATATGAAAGGCCACGGGGTACGCGCGATGATAGACCCCTGCCCAAACGACCTCGGCCGCGACGTGGAGCTAATGGCCGAGGTCTCGGCCCGTACCGGCTTCGAGATCATCTGTGCCACCGGGCTCTACAAGGAAGACCAGGGCGGCGGTGCCTACTGGAAGTTTCGCGTCGAGACCGGCGGCGGGGCCGACTACATCGCCGACATGTACATCCGTGAATTGACCGAGGGCATCGGTCAGAGCGGTGTTAAAGCTGGCATCATCAAAGTGGCCACGGGCAACGGCCGGATAAGCGACTACGAAGGGATACTGCTAGAGGCCGCGGCCAAGGCCTCGGTGGCAACCGGAGCACCAATAACCACGCACACCGACCAGGGAACCTGCGGGGACGAGCAGCAAGCCATACTTACCGGCCATGGTGTGCCCGCCCACCGCATAATAGTCGGACACTCCTGCGGTACCGACGACCACGACTACCACATGCGCATTGCCCGTGGCGGCTCCTACCTCGGTTTTGACCGCTTCGGCATAGAGATATTGCAACCCGACGAGCTGCGCGTGGCCTCGCTGCTGCGCATGCTGGAGGCCGGTTGCGAGGACCGGGTGGTGGTCTCCCACGATTCGGTCTGGTGCTGGAAGGGCGCGCCCATCGCCGAGCCCGAACTGGTCGCCCCCATGCTCGAGGTCTGGAACCCCAACCACTTCTTCGAACGCATCACGCCACGCCTCATCGAGGGCGGCGCCACCGAGGAACAGATATCCAAGATGCTGGTCGACAACCCCCGCCGTTTCTTCGAGGGCGAGGAACTGGCAGCGATAGCGGCCTAGGACCCTCTGCCCATCCGTCGCGCCGCCGCATAGACCTTCTTGCGGTCGACGCCGCGAAGACCGAGCACACGGGCGGCGTCGCGCACGCTAAGCCCAACGCCGAGAAGCGCGACGAGTTCACTGTCCACATCGACCCCTTCGCCGCTATCTGTTGCCGGACAGTGGAAGGCCACAACACACTCGCCACGTACCCGTTCGCGTTCTGCAAGCTCGCCCGCCACCCCTGAAGCGGTCCCACGCAGGACCTCTTCGTGCAACTTGGTCAGCTCACGGCCGACGACCAGTTCGGGGTCGTCGAGTTCGGTCTCGATAGCACCCAGCAGTACCAGCAGGCGTCCGGGCGCCTCGAACAGCACATGGGTGCGGCCGCTGCCCTTCATCGCCGCCAAGCGGTGGCGGCGTGCCGTGGCCGCCCTCGGCAAGAAGCCTTCGAAGACAAAACCGTCACCGCCAAGTCCGGCCACCGAAACAAGCGCGGTCACGGCCGAGGGCCCGGGAACCGGCGAGACCTCTATCCCTTCGGCCGCCGCGGCCTCGACCAGGCGGTGGCCGGGGTCGGAGACGACCGGGGTTCCGGCCTCGCTTACCAGGGCAACGCTGAGGCCTTCTTTGAGGCGGGCTATGAGCGCGCCCGACTGTCTGGACTCGTTGGCATCGTGGTAGGCAAGCATTTGCTTGCCGCTTATGCCGGCATGCGAGAGCAACTTTCGCAGCGTCCGGGTGTCCTCGGCCGCTATGAGATCGGCCTCGGCCAGTGTGTCGATGGCACGCCGGGAAAGGTCGCCCAGGTTACCGATGGGCGTGGCCACCACATAGAGGCGGCCACGGCCGGGCCTTGTCACCTCAGCGCCCCCAGTCGCGGGCGTAGCGGAAGTCCATATCTATGGTGCGGGTCGAAAGCTTGGCGATGACCGGGAGCCGCCGTTTGAACTGCGAGCCCTGGACCATCTGCCCTATGCGGCGGACGAATTCTTGGTCGAAGCCGGCCTCTATCAGCTCGTCGGCCGCCGTCCGCTCATCGACCATGCGATAGAGAAGCCGGTCGACCTCGTCGTAACCGAAACCGAGTTCCTCCTCGTCGGTCTGACCCGACCACAGGTCGGCCGAGGGCGCTTTGTCGACTATCGCTTCGGGAAGCTCCAGATGACGGGCCAGGCCCCAGACCTGGGTCTTGTAAAGGTCACCGAGGGGATTGATGGCCGAGGCCATGTCGCCGTGAAGGGTCCCGTAACCTAGCAACAGCTCGGTCTTGTTCGAGGTGCCGAGCACCAGGGCCTCACGCTCGGCCGAGTGGTCATAGAGTATGGTCATGCGCTCGCGCGCCATCTTATTGCCGCGCCTTAGCCGGCCGGCCTCGGGGTAGGCCTCGAAGTAGGCGTCTATCTGGGCCGTTATCTCGACGGTCTCGGTGCCGATGCCGGTAACCTCGGCAAGCGCATGCGCATCGGCCAAACTCCGATTGCTCGAGGTCCGGTAGGGCATCATGATGCCGGTGGTCTTGTCGGCTCCTAGCGCGCGTGTGGCCAGCGCGGCCGATACCGAGGAGTCCACTCCGCCGGAGAGTCCGACCACGACCCTTTCCAACCCCACCTTGGTCACCTCACTGCGTATGAAGTCGGTGAGCAGCCGCTCGACCAGCTCGTAGTTGGTCTCGGGAAACTCCTCAGGGGCCTTTTGCCGGACCGGACTTGTCACCGCTTAGTCCTTTTTCTTGGGCAGGACCACGGCCAGCCCCGGCTCTACACGCCGGCGGCTTCGTTCGCCGCGTTCGGGTTTTAACCGGGTGCGCGGTCCGCCCTTGCCGCGGTCGAAGCGGCCCTCTTCCTTGCGGGCCACCTCGCGCTGCTGCTCAACGACCTGGCGGCCGCGGATACGGGAAAGCTCGTTGATGTCCAGGTCGAGGTCCTCGTCACGAAGTACCGGGGACTGAATGCGGCGGCGGCGCACGGCCGACTCGGCGAGCACGGCTGCGATTCGGTCTTGCTCGTAGTAGGCGGCCTTGGCAAGGGTCTCCCCTCCCGGTCCTATGACCTCTGAGCCGCCCCAGAACGCGATACCATCTTCCACGCCCGCGCGGTTGGCATAGACCACATTGAGACCGAGGTTGCGGGCCATGACCCGGTTGTAGCTCTCCCAATGACGTCCATTGGCATCGACCTCGCCCTGGCCGGTGACATCGGCGGCTGGGCTTGCCGAAGGCACGATAACGGTCGATGCCCCGTCGACGGCCACCACCGTGAGCGCGGTCGGGTGGAGCATGTCCTCACAGACCAGCAGCGCCATACGCCCGAGCTTGGTATTGAAGGCGGCCAGGCGGTTACCGCGGGCAAAGTAACGCTGCTCGTCGAACATCCCGTAGGTGGGCAGGTAGACCTTGCGGTGTACGGCCACCACCGCACCGTCCTCGAGATATACCGCACTGTTGAAGAAGCGGTGGTCGGGGGCCTCCTCGACCATGCCAAAGACCAGGGCCGTGCCGGCGGAGGCCTCCTTTAGTGGATCCAGGCGCGAGTCCCTCGTCGACATGGCCAACTCGGGTACCGTGTCCTTCAAGCGGTAGCCGGTAAGGCTGAGTTCGGGAAAGACGACCAGCTCGGCGCCGGCCCCACGAGCCTCTGCGATGGCCTCCAGATGCGCGGTCAGATTGGCTTCGAGGTCACCCAGGACCGGGGCGAGCTGGACCACGGCCAGCTCTGTGCCCTTGGCTCGTCGCCTTATCGCTGGCTTGTCGGCTTCCATGACCGGTGAGCTTGTCACAATCGACCGGCTATCACACGCGCCGGCCATCACGGCCTCCCGGCTCCGCCGCCGAGCGTCCGGACATGCTAAACTGGTCGACATCCAGTGAACCGTTATCTGTTCTTCGTACTTCTGGCCGGCGGGTTGTGCTTCCGGCTCTTCATGCTCGTCCAGGTCGAACTGGTCAACGGCGGTGACCTCGACGTCTATCTAGCCGACGAGGGCGTGGTCGGTCTGATGGCCAAACATATCGCCGAAGGACGCGAGCTGCCGGTGTTCTTCTACGGCCAACACTATCTCGGAGCGCTCGAGGCCTATCTGGCCGCGGTGGCCTTTAAGTTGGCCGGCCCCAGTCTCGTTGTGTTGCGCAGCGTTCCTTTCATCTTCTCGCTGCTACTAGTCGCGGCCGTCTATAGTTTTTCCTATCGCTTCTATTCGGTGGCCGCCGCCCGGTGGGCCACCGCCCTGGTCGCGGTGAGCCCGGTCTACTTCCTGCAGTGGAACCTCAAGGCTCGCGGGGGCTTCATCGAGCATCTGGTCATCCTGTTCCTTGTCATGCTGTTGTTCTGGCGCTTCTACCTCGACCACGAACGCCAGCGGCCGGTCGCACTGGCCCTGGGCCTGGTCGCCGGACTGGCCATGTGGGTCAACCAGTTGGTGATGACCTACCTGATACCGGCCGCGCTTTTGCTGGCCCGCGACCGCATGGACCGGCGCGGCCTGGCCACGGTGCTGGCCGGTTTCCTGGTCGGCGCATCCTTGCTCATCGGATACAACACCGTACACCCGCTTGCCACCTTTAAGACCCTTGCGCGCAAATCCGTGGTGCTCAACCGTGTCCCGGTCGAGGAACGCTCCCAGAACTGGCTGCTAAAGGGGGTCGGCAAACGTGTCGAGGCCCTGGGTCAAGGGGCCGACAAACTGGGACTGGTGTTCGGGGTACCGCCACGGGAAGGGGTCGAACGTCTGGGACTCGATGAGTCGGCCAAACGCGGCGGTCAGCTTACAACCTTGCGGCGAGTGCTGGCCGTGTTCCCGGCGATGGTCTTCCTCGTGGCGCTGGCGGCCTGCCGTCCACGCCGCAGCGCAGGCGGCGGACGGGTGTGGCGCGGCTCCGACCAGTTGCTCGGGCTGTTCATGCTGGCAACCTTCCTGGTCGGTTACGTCAGTCCGCGCTACATGTTAGCCGCCTATCCGCTTGCCGCGGTCATGGCCGGCGTGCTGCTCTCTAGACTGCACGGCACACGGCGCCGCTGGATGGCCGCAGGCGTAGCCTCGGTCTTGGTGTTCAACCTTTTAAGTTGGGGCGACATGTCGGCCGCGGCCGGCACCGGAAGCGCTAAGCGTGTCGAACGGCTAAACGCCGCCCTGGCCGAGCTCGGACTGAACCGCTGCTATTCGGCCGGACCGATGTACCACGCGGTGTTCGGTGCCAAAGAGGAGATAATCCTGGCACCGCTGCAAAAGGACCGTTACCCGGCCTACGGCCGGGCCGTGGCCGAGGCCCGGGAGATTTGTTACGTGTTTCGTCCCGACCAGGACGGGAAACGCCAGCACCTGGCCTTCATGTCACTGCTCGAGCGTAAGAACATAAGTTTCGAGCAAACCTCGACCGGGGACTACGAAATACTCTACGGATTCAATCCGCGCCGGGCCATAACCGCCGTCGACATGGACGAGGTACGCGGCTAGACGGTCAGGCCGAGCGGGCCGCCTCGATGGTGGCCTCAAGACCCTCATCGATACCGGTCTCGGCCGACCAACTGAGCAAGCGCTCGGCCTTGGAAGGGTCACCCCAGGTATCGGCTTTTTGAGCCTGATCGGCATCGATGGCACCTACGACAAGCTCGGCCTCGGTGCCGCTTAGCTCCCAGATACGGGCCGCGACATCACGAAGTGCCCGTGGCTGGCCGCTGGCCACATTGATGATCTGGCCGGCCACATCCGGGGCCGTGGCCGTGGCCACGAGCGCACGAACGACATCGCTGACGAACACCATGTCGCGGCACTGGGTCCCGGCCGACATCTCAAAGCGTTGCCCGCCCACGGCGGCACGCACGGCCTGCGAAACGAACAAGGCCTCGGGTTGGCCCGGGCCATAGACCGTGGTGGGTCGCATCACGACCACCGGCGCGCCCAATTCCCGGTAGGTGGCTAGCGCCATCCAGGTCATGGCCGCTTTGGATATTCCGTAAGGACTTAGC
>JAYGCK010000026.1:0-15525 GCA_046583395.1 Deltaproteobacteria bacterium | reverse complement strand
CGAGGCCATAGGAGAGCCGAGCTGAGCATTCCGATAGAGGCTCGCCCCGAACTGCTCGAACGTTTGCTGGCCCTCAGCTTCGAGGAGGATATCGGCACGGGCGACCTTACCAGCCTGGCCACGGTCGCGTCTGGTCTGACCGGTAGCGCGAGTATCATTGCCCACGACACCGGCGTGGTCGCCGGGATGGCTCTGCTCGAACCTTTGTTGGCGGTCCTGCGCGAGCGGGGACGCCCAGAAGAACAGGCCGCGACCATCTCGGTAAAGAGCGTTTGCGAGGATGGCGCGGCTCTGGACCGCGGCCAGTTGCTCTGCCGGTTTGAGGGAAGCTCGTGCGGGTTGCTGGTCCTCGAGCGTACCGTGCTCAACTACCTGTCGCGCCTGTGTGGAATCGCGACCCTGACCGCGGCCTTCGTAGAAAGGGTCAAGGCCGCGGGTTCGACCGCGCGGGTATTGGACACCCGTAAGACGCTGCCCGGCCACCGCGCGCTCGATAAGTATGCGGTACGTTGCGGCGGCGGACACAACCACCGGGCCGGGCTCTTCGATGCGGTCCTCATAAAGGAGAACCATGTGGCCGCCGCCGGCGGTATCGTTGCCGCGGTCGCGGCCGCACGAACCGGTGGAGCCGGCCGCGAGGTAGAGTGTGAGTGTGAGGACCTCGCCGAGCTTGGCGAAGCGCTCGATGCCGGGGTCGATGCGGTCTTGCTCGACAACTTCACGCCCGATCTGGTGGGTGACGCGGTGGCCCTGGTCGCCGGGCGCTGCCGGGTCGAGGTCTCGGGCGGCGTGACCTTGGACAGTATCGCCGCCTTTGCCGCTACGGGGGCCGACGACATCTCGGTGGGGGCGTTGACCCACTCGGCCCCGGCCTTCGACCTTTCAATGTCGATAGAGACCCGGCCATGAGCGTAAAGGACGCATTGCTCGGTTCGTTGGAAAGCGGCGACGGGTTCGTCTCGGGGGCTTGGCTGGCCGCCCGCTTGGGCGTCAGCCGGGCGGCGGTGTGGAAGCAGGTGGCGCTCCTGAGGTCGCAGGGTTACGTAATCGAGAGCGTACGGGGCAAGGGGTACAAGCTTTCGGGCAGACCCGACACCGTGACCGAACGGGAACTGGGCAGACACCTCGTCACCGAACTGTTCGGCCGCCGGCTTATCGCGGTGGCCACGACCGGCTCGACCAACGACCTGGCCGCCGACGCGGCCAGAGGGGGGGCGCCCGAAGGCACGGTTGTGATTGCCGAGGCCCAGACGGCGGGGCGTGGCCGTCTCGGACGGGCCTGGCAATCCGAACCGGGGCTCAACCTTTATATGTCGGTGTTGCTCAGACCCGAGCTGGGTCCGGCCGAAGCACCGCGGCTTTCTTTGCTCGCCGGAGTGGCCGTGGCCGAGGCGCTCGAAACCGAAGGTCTCGAGGTTGCCATAAAATGGCCCAACGACGTGCTGGTGGGCCGAAGAAAGATTGCGGGGATACTTACGGAGATGGAAGCGGAGGCTGACCGGGTGCGGGCCGTGGTGGTCGGCATCGGTGTCAACCTCAACTCGACCGAGGACGACTTCCTTCCAGAACTGCGCGACAAGGCCACCTCGGTTCTCATCGAGAGCGGCCGCCGGGCCGACCGCCCGGCCTTTGCCGCACGCCTTTTGGAGAGCTTCGAGCGGCACTACCGAAACTTTTCCCGGCAGGGACTCGCCGCCGTGGCGGCTGACTGGAACAGGCGCTCGTGTCTGGACGGTCAGCGGGTGCGGGTGGCCCAGGCCGGGACAACGGTCGAGGGCCTGTGCGTGGGAATTGACAGTGACGGTGCGCTTTTGGTCAAACAGGGGGACGGCGAGCCGCGCCGCGTGGTCGCGGGAGATGTCAGCCTAGAGGGATACTACGAATCATGAGCGATAAAGGCAGCGGTCTGTTGATGGCCATAGACGTCGGCAACACCGACACGGTCATCGGACTGTTCGACGACGGCGAGCTCGTTCAACACTGGCGGGTGCAGACCGAACCCGAACGGCGTGCCGATGAGTACGGGGTGCTGGTGTGGAGCCTGTTCCATGCCGCGGGCATGGAAGTGCCGAGGGTGTCCGACATCGTGGTTGCCTGCGTGGTCCCGCCGCTGACGACCGTCATCGAAGGGGTGTGCCGCGATTACTTCGACGCCGAGCCCTTGGTGATAGGACCGGGGGTGAAGACCGGCATGCCCATCCTCTACGAAAACCCGCGCGAGGTCGGTGCCGACCGTGTCTGTAATGCGGTCGCGGCTTACGAGCGGACCAATGCCGCGACCATAGTTGTCGATTTCGGGACCGCGACGACCTTCGATTATATCACCCCCAAGGGTGAGTATCTCGGCGGGGTCATAGCTCCGGGCATCGGTATCTCTTTGGACGCCCTGTACGCCCGTACCGCCAAGCTCCCCAGGGTGGAACTGGTAAGGCCGCCCACCGTCGTCGGGCGCAATACCACCGGTGCGATACAGGCGGGCGTGGTCTACGGCTATGTCGAGTTGGTCGACGGGATTGTCGGTCATATACAGCGTGACGAGAACGTCGAGGCCCGGGTCCTTGCCACAGGGGGCCACGCGTCCTTAATTGCCCCCGAATCCAAGACGATAGAGGATGTCGACGAGTTTCTGACCCTCGAGGGTCTGCGCATCGTTCACGTCCGCAATCGGTCATAGACCCCGACCGAAGGAGGGCACCTTGGCAAGCGAAGCATCCAGTATCAGGACCATAGCGATTGTAGGGCAGGGGGGCGTTGGCAAGACCTCGGTGGCCGATGCCATCGTTTTCGATGCCGGTGCCAACAGCCGGCTGGGCCGGGTCGATGATGAAAGCTCGGTCTTTGACACCGAACCCGAAGAGATGAAGCGCCGCTGCACCATGACGAGCAGTCTTCACCATGTTACCTGGAACAAGCACGAGATAACCGTCATCGACACGCCCGGTCAGGGCAATTTCGTCGCCGATACCCACTCCGCGCTTCGCGGAGTATCCGGGGTTGTGTTCGTTGCCGACCCCGCCGCGCCGTTGAGGGCCGAGACCGCCAAAATATGGTCTTGGGTCAGAGAGGCCGGCCTTCCCTGCCTGGTCTTCATCAACCGGCTCGACCGGTCCGATGCCGACATAGACGGAACCGTTTCCGCGCTCGCGGGCGTGGGAATCAAGGCCAAGCTGGTTCAGGTGCCGGTCGGCGAAGGGGAATCCTTCAAGGGGGTGGCCTCGGCTCTGACCGGCAAGGCCTATACCTACAGTGACCAGAGCGGCAAGTTCTCGACCGGGGAAGCTCCCGACGATACCGCGGCCGCGCTAGAGGAGCGCAAAGGGCAGGTGACCGAGGATGCCGCCGAAGGCGACGATGAGTTACTGGAAAAATACCTGGACGCCGGAGAACTGAGCGACGACGAGGTCGCTGCGGGGCTCGCCGCCGGTATCCGTGCGCAGACCTTCGTTCCGGTAGTGCTCGGCTCTGCCGAGTCGAACATCGGTATTCCGCAACTGCTCGACGCCGTGTGCGGACTGTTGCCCGCCCCGTGCGAGTTGGGGGCGGTCGATGCGGTCGACGCGTCGGGCGAACCCAAGCCGGTAGAGCCCGCACCCGATGCAGCGTTTTCCGGCATAGTGTTCAAGACCATCGTCGACCAGCACGCCGGCCACCTGAGCGTCCTACGGGTCAGTTCGGGGACGGTGTCGGCCGATTCGCAGGTCCTGAACTCGTCCAACGATACCAAAGAGCGTTTGGGGCACCTTGTTAAGCTCGAGGGCAAGAAACATTCCGAGGTGCCGTCGGCCACGGTCGGCGAGGTCATCGCGGTGGCCAAGCTCAAGGCCACCCACACCGGCGACACCCTGTGCGACCCCAAGAACCCCGTCGTTCTGCCGCCGCTGACGCAGTTCAATCCGGCTATCTCCTTCGCGCTCGAGGCAAAGAAGCGCGGCGAGGAGGACAAGGTCGTCCAAGGTCTGATGCGCCTGGCCGAAGAGGACCCTGCGCTACACGTCGAGCGCGACGAGGGTTCGGCCGATATCCTGCTGTCGGGCTCGGGGCAGCTGCACGTGGAGGTGGCCTGCGAGAAGCTCGAACGAAAGTACGGCGTCGGCGTTGCCCTAAAGGCCCCCAAGGTGCCCTACCGCGAGACCTTCAGAAAACCGATCAAGGCCCATGGCCGCCTCAAGAAGCAGACCGGGGGACACGGACAGTTCGCCGATTGCAGGGTCGAGGTCGAGCTGCTCCCGCGCGGCGAAGGCTTCGAGTTCGTCAACAAGATCGTCGGCGGGGCCATTCCCCGGGGATTCATCCCCGCGGTCAAGAGAGGCGTGTCCGAGGCCATGCAGAAGGGCGGGATAGCCGGCTATCCGGTGGTCGATGTGCGTGTGACCCTCTACGACGGGCAGCACCACGACGTCGATTCCTCCGAGATGGCCTTCAAGGTTGCCGGTTCCATGGCCTTCAAGTCGGCCATGGAAGAGGCCAAACCGACCCTGCTCGAACCCTTCGTGTCGATAGAGGTCTCGGTTCCCGACGAGTGCATGGGCGATATCATGGGCGACCTCAACTCGAGGCGGGCCAAGGTCGAGGGTATGGAGCAGGTTGGCCAGAGCCAGGTCATCCGCGCCAAGGTGCCAATGTCGGAGGTGCTTCGTTACGCGCCCGACCTGACAAGCATCACCAGTGGCCGCGGTTCTTTCGAGATGTCCTTCTCCCATTACCAGGAACTTCCCGCTCATCTTGTCGGCAAGGTCGTCGAGGAGACCCGGTCCCGGGAAAACAACGGCTGACGCCGGCGTTTAGACATGAGTTCGTATGTTCACGTATCGGTGCCCTCCGATGGGCGGACCATAGCTGTCGGGCCTGACGGCAATCTCAAGGTTCCCGACAATCCCATAATTCCTTTCATTGAAGGCGACGGCACTGGCCCCGACATATGGCGGGCGGCTGTTTCCGTTCTCGATGCCGCGGTCGCCAAGGCCTACGGTTCGGGCCGCCGGCTGGTGTGGATGGAGGTCTATGCCGGCGAGAAGGCCAACGAGGTATACGGCGACGGCACCTGGCTGCCCGAGGAGACCAACCGCGCCATCGCCGAGTTCAAGGTTGCCATCAAAGGGCCGCTGACCACGCCGGTCGGCGGCGGCATACGTTCAATCAATGTCACCCTCAGGCATATTCATGACCTTTACGCTTGTGTGCGGCCGGTCCGTCACTTTCCCGGCGTGCCGGCACCGGTTCGCGAACCGGGCAAGGTCGACCTGGTCATATTTCGCGAGAACACCGAGGACGTATACGCCGGCATAGAGTTCGAGAGCGGGAGCCCTGAGGCCGCCGCACTTGCCGAGCTGGCCGCCGAACTGAGCGGTCGCTCGATACCCCCCGGCTCCGGAATAGGGGTCAAGCCGATGTCGGCCGCGGGCACCAAGCGCCTGGTCCGCCGCGCCCTCGACCACGCTATCGAACAGGGGTGCGCCTCGGTCACGCTCGTTCACAAGGGCAACATCATGAAGTTCACCGAAGGGGCCTTTCGCCAGTGGGGTTATGAGCTGGCGGCCGACGAGTACGCCGGAAAGGTCATCAGCGAGGACGAACTATGGGATAAGCACGACGGCCAGGCACCCGCCGGCATGGTCGTGCTCAAGGACCGCATCGCGGACGCGATGTTCCAGCAGTTGCTCTTGAGGCCGGACGAATACGACGTGCTCGCCTGTCCCAACCTCAACGGGGACTACCTTTCCGACGCGGCGGCCGCGCAGGTCGGCGGGCTCGGCCTTGCACCCGGGGCCAACATCGGCGATTCTGCCGCCGTATTCGAAGCCACCCACGGCACCGCGCCAAAGTACGCGGGCCAGGACAAGGTCAATCCAGGCTCCGTTATTCTCTCCGGGGCGATGATGCTTGAGCATCTCGGCTGGGGAGAAGCTGCCGGATTGATTACCGCGGCGGTCGGACGGGCGATTTCAGACAGGCAGGTCACATACGACCTGCACCGGCAGATGGAGAGTGCGACCCTGGTCAGTTGCTCCGGTTTTGCCGACGCGGTCGCCGCCAGGCTCTGAGCTTCGCCGATAACCTAAGAGGAGGATCACGATCACGTGGCACGTAAGAAGATAGCCCTGATAGGGGCGGGCAACATTGGTGGGACGCTGGCGCATCTTGCGCTTATCCGGGCACTGGGCGACGTCGTGCTGTTCGATGTGGTCGAGGGAATGCCGCAAGGAAAGGCCCTCGACCTCATGGAGGCCGGGCCCATAGAGCCCTTTGACGCGACGGTGACCGGCACCAACAGCTATGCCGACATTGCCGGCGCCGATGTCTGCATCGTGACGGCCGGCCTGGCTCGCAAGCCAGGGATGAGCCGTGACGACCTGCTTTCGGTCAACGGCAAGATCATGACCCAGGTTGCCGAGGGTATTCGCGACAATGCGCCCGATTGTTTTCTCATAATCGTCTCCAATCCGCTCGACGCCATGGTGACCCTTGCCAAGCGCGTGACCGGGTTTCCCAAGAACCGTGTGGTCGGGATGGCCGGTGTGCTTGATTCGGCCCGTTACCGCAGCTTCATCGCGCTCGAGCTCGGTGTGTCGGTCGAAAGCGTTCAGGCCATGGTGCTCGGCGGCCACGGTGACGATATGGTGCCGGTGCGCTCGACCTGCACGGTCGGCGGGGCTCCGGTCACGGACTCCATTGCCGAAGGACGCCTCGACGAGATTGAACAGCGCGTGCGCGGTGCCGGCGGCGAGATTGTCGGTCTGCTCAAGACCGGTTCGGCCTATTACTCGCCTGCAACTGCCGCCATCGGAATGGCCGAGTCATACCTGCGCGACAAGAAGACCATCGTTCCCTGCGCGGCCTACCTCGAGGGCGAGTATGGTTACTCGGGTTTCTATCTCGGGGTTCCCGCAAGGATAGGCCAGGGCGGTGTCGAAGAGGTGGTCGAGTACAAACTGACCGAGGACGAGAGCGGCCAACTTGAGGTTTCGGCGGGCCATGTTAGGGGGCTCGTTTCGGCTTTGGACGAGGCCCTGGCCTCTTAAGGCCGGGCCGCGCAATAGATGAACGTTCACGAGTTCCAGGCCAAAGGCCTGCTGGGCGCCTTGGGTGTCAGAGTGCCACGCGGCGTCGAGGTGACCGATGCGGCCGCGGCTGCCGACGCTGCACGCGAGCTCGGCGGTCCAGTGTCCGTCGTAAAGGCCCAGATACACGCCGGTGGCCGCGGTGCCGGTGCGGTGGTCCCAGATGCCGCCGCTGCCGCCGGGCTGTTCGAGGCGCATCTTGCGCGCGAAGGCCTTCCGGCCCACGACTTGGCCGGCGGTGTTCGCCTGGTCCGTTCGCCCGAGGAGGCCGCCGAGGCCGCCGCTTCTATTCTCGGGAACATCTTGGTCACCCGCCAGACCGGTCCTTCGGGCCGCCAGGTCCGCCGTGTGCTGGTCGAGGAAGGCTGCGACATCGCGACCGAACTCTACCTCGGCATCCTCTTGGACCGCGCCACCGGCCGTGTGGCGGTCATGGCCAGCACCGAGGGCGGGATGGAGATAGAAAAGGTCGCCGAGGAGAGCCCCGAGGCCATATTCCGCGAACAGGTCGACCCGGCCGTCGGCCTGGCCGCCTTTCAGGCGCGCAACCTGGCCTTCGGTCTTGGCGTGCCCAACGACAAGATAAAGGACGCGGCCGCCTTCATAGATCGGCTCTACAAGGCCTATGTCGAACTCGATGCGTCCTTGCTCGAGATAAATCCCCTAGTGATGACCTCCGAAGGCGAACTTATCGCGCTCGACGCCAAGGTGTCCTTCGATGACAACGCGCTTTACCGGCATGCCGATGTGCGCGAGCTTCGCGACGAGAACGAGGAGGACCCCAAGGAACTGAGGGCCGCCGAGTTCGACCTGAGCTATATCGCGCTTGACGGCAACATCGGTTGCATGGTCAACGGCGCCGGTCTGGCCATGGCCACGATGGATATAATCCATCACCACGGCGGCGAGCCGGCCAATTTCTGTGACGTCGGCGGCGGTGCTACCGCCGAAAAGGTCGCCGAGGCATTCAAGATTATTTTGGCCGACGATGCCGTCAAAGCCGTTTTCATCAATATTTTCGGTGGCATCATGCGTTGCGATGTTCTGGCCGAAGGTGTGGTCGAAGCGGCCCGCCAGGTCGGCGTGTCGGTTCCCTTGGTCGTAAGGCTCGAAGGTACCAACGTGGAACGCGGCCGCGAGATACTAGCCGAGTCGGGCATCGACATCCTTGCCGCGACAGATATGAGCGAGGGCGCGGCCAAGGCGGTCGATGCCGTTCGCGCGGGCTGAGGACAGCTGACGATGTCTATACTGCTTTCAGACAAGAGCCGGGTGGTCACCCAGGGAGTGGGTTCGACGGGCAAGTACCATCTGCTCGGTTGCCGCGACTACGGCACGCAGATGGTCGCCGGTGTCGGTCCGGGCAAGGGCGGGACCGATTACGAGGGCGTGCCGATGTTCAACATGGCCGCCGAGGCCGTCGCCGAAACGGGTGCCGATGTATCGGTCATATACGTTCCGCCCCCCGGTGCCGCCGACGCCATCATGGAAGCGGCCGCGGCCGGGATACCGCTCGTCATCTGTATCACCGAGGGGATACCCGTGGCCGACATGGTTCGCGTCAGACGTTTTCTCGAGGGACGCCCGACCCGGCTTATCGGTCCGAACTGCCCCGGGGTGATTAGTCCCGGACAGGCCAAGGTCGGTATCATGCCGGGCTATATCCACAAGCAGGGTTCGGTCGGGGTCATTTCGCGTAGCGGTACGCTTACCTACGAGGCCGTCCACCAGCTCACGCTTCGCGGAATAGGCCAGTCGACCTGCGTGGGTATCGGCGGCGACCCGATAATCGGCACCGGTTTCATCGACCTGCTCAAGCTGTTCAACGAGGATCCCGGCACCGATGCCGTGTTCATGATCGGTGAGATAGGCGGTAGCGCCGAAGAAGCCGCGGCCGAGTGGGTTCGCGCCAATATGACCAAGCCCGTGGCCGGGTTCATCGCTGGGCGCACCGCCCCGCCGGGCAAACGCATGGGGCATGCCGGTGCGATCATCTCGGGGGGCCAGGGCACGGCCGAAAGCAAGATAGCCGCACTCGAGGCGGCCGGTATCAAGGTCGCCGAGAGTCCGGCGCTGATGGGTGAGACCATGGTGGCCTCGATGCAGAAAGCCGCCTGAGCGAGCCGGGAGTAACAACGATGACCCAACGGACCTTGTCGATAGTAAAACCGGACGCGGTGGCCGCGAACGCGGTCGGGGCCATCCTCGGCCTGTGTGAGGAAGGCGGCCTGCGGGTCATGGCCACCAGAATGATTCACATGAGCAAGGCCGAGGCCGAGGGTTTCTACGCCGTCCACAGCGACAAACCCTTCTTCGGCAGCCTTACCGATTTCATGTCCGAGGGGCCGGTCGTCGTCTCCGTGCTCGAGGGGGACAACGCCGTCGAGCGCTACCGCGGGCTGTTGGGCGCTACTAACCCGGCCGACACGCCCGAAGGCAGCGTGCGCCAACTCTTCGGGACCAGCATCGAGCGCAACGCGGCCCACGGTAGCGACGCGCCCGAGACCGCCGTGGCCGAGATCTCCTACTTCTTTAGCGCATTGGAGATCGTGCGCCGCTGAACCGGTGAACCTCCGCTCGCTACTGTTCGAAGAGATCGTGGACTGGGTGGCCGCGAACGGTTTCGAGAACTATCGCGCTTCCCAGATCACCGGCTGGCTCTACAACCGCGCGCTTGTTCCGGTCGCATCCATGCATACGCTTCCGGCGCCGCTTCGGGAGGCTCTCGAGGACGGGTTCGATTGCAAGCCGCCGCGCGTTGCCGAGCGGTCGGACTCTTCCGACGGCACCACCAAACTTTTGGTTGAGATGGGCGACGGCAGGCTGGTCGAGACCGTCATCATCCCGCGCGGGGAAAGACGCACTCTTTGCATATCTTCGCAGGTGGGGTGCGCGCTCGATTGCCAGTTCTGCGCCACGGCCACGCTCGGGCTCGACCGTAACCTCGTGGCCGGCGTTATAGTCGCACAGGTCCTGGCCGCCCGCTAGGCGGCCGCCCCGTGGCCGCTTACCAACTACGTGTTCATGGGGATGGGCGAACCGCTGGCCAACTACGACCGGGTGGTCCGCACCATCGAGATAATGACGGCGCGTTGGGGGCTGGGTATTTCACCGCGACGAATCACGGTGTCCACCGTCGGTCTGGTGCCCCAGCTCGAACGGTTGGCAAACGAGACGAAGGTGCACATCGCGGTTTCCCTGGTCGCGGTTCGCGACGAACTGCGCGACCGTTTGATGCCCATCAACCGCCGTTATCCGCTCGAGAGTTTGATAGGCGCCTGCCGCGAGCTGTCGATTCCGAGGCGCAAGAGGATAACCTTCGAGTATGTGCTTCTCGACGGAGTGAACGACACCGGTGCGGACGCCGACGGGCTCATCGCTCTGCTCGCGGGCATGAAGGCCAAGGTCAACCTTATTCCCTTCAACCCCTTTGAGGGGTCCGAGTTCAAGCGGCCGCCCGACCAGCGGGTCGAGTCCTTCCAGGAGCGTTTGTTGGCCGCCGGGCTTCACGCGACCGTCCGGCGCAGCCGTGGTGACGACATCCTTGCGGCCTGTGGTCAGTTGGCGGCCTCGGCCGCCGGGCCCGCGTGATAGGCGTTGTTATCAACCCGCGTGCGGCCGGCAACCGCCGCCGACCCGGGCGCGCCCAACGTTTCAGAGAGATAGTCGGTCAGACCGGCGAGGTGGCCACGACCGCTTCGGTCGCGGAACTCGAAGATGCCTTACGGCGTTTCCGGGAGCGCTCAGTCAAAGTGCTGGCCATCTGCGGGGGCGACGGGAGCATCTATCACACGCTGGCCAAGGCGCTCGAGGTCTGGGGTCAGCGGGCGATGCCGCAGGTGCTGTTGCTAAAGGCCGGTACCATCAACAACATCGCCCGTAACTTCGTCAGACCCCGACGCTCGGCCGAAGCCTCCTTGGAGAGCACCGTTGCCGGGCTCAACGCAGGCCGGCGGCCTGTCACCCGGCCCTCGACGCTCATCCGCGTAAACGGCGGTCTTTATGGGCATATAGTCGGTGCGGGACCGGTCGCGCGCTATCTCGAGCTCTATTACCACGGCCGCCGGCCCGGACCGCTGCGTGCCGTCCTCCTGCTCCTGGTCTTGGGGATGTCCTGGATACTGAGGACGGCGTTGACCCGGGAGCTGATGGAGCCCTTTGAGGCCGAGGTCGAGTGCGATGGCCGGCGGCTCGGGTTCACGTCGTTCAGCATCCTGCTGGCCAGTACGGTCGAGCATATAGGCTTGGGCGTGAGGCCCTTCTACCGGGCAAAGGCCACCGGCGGCGCTTTCCATCTGTTGGCCGGCCCGGCCACTGCCGGCCAGTTGCTCGGCCACTTGCCGAGTTTCATGCGCGGCAAGCCAGCCCGGCTGGCCAGTCTTCACGACAGCAGTGCCAGCCGTGTCATAGTGCGTTTTGCCAGTCCGCAGCCGCTCACCATCAACGGAGAGCTTCTCGACCGCGTAACACGCCTCGAGCTCGAGGCCGGTCCCAGGCTCGAACTGCTCGCCTGAGCGGGCGATGTGGCCAGGTGCACCGTAGTCGGATAGGATGCCCCGGCCATGAGCAGCCGGCCTCTGTTGGGGATTATCGGCGGTAGTGGGCTTTACGACATCGACGGTCTCGAGGATGCCAGGGAACAGTCCCTGGAGACCCCGTTCGGGGCCCCGTCGGATGCCTACGTCGTCGGCCGTATAGGCGAGCAAGAGCTTGCCTTCCTGCCCAGGCACGCGCGTGGACACCGAATATTGCCGAGCGAGCTCAATTTTGCGGCCAACATACACGGTTTCAAGCAGTTGGGTGCCGACGCTGTCATCTCGGTCTCGGCGGTCGGTAGTCTTCGCGAGGATATCGCACCGGGCCAGATTGTAGTGCCCAGCCAGTTCATTGACCGTACCCGCGGCCGCCGCTCGACCTTCTTCGGCGACGGGGTGGTTGCCCATATTTCCTTTGCCGATCCATTTTGCGCGGTGTTGTCGGAGCTTACGGCCGAGTGTGCCGAGCGGGCGGGGGCAACCGTCCACAGGGGCGGGACCTATGTGTGCATGGAGGGCCCACAGTTCTCGACCAGGGCCGAATCGCACATGTACCGTTCTTGGGGTGGGGACGTGATTGGGATGACCAATCTGCAGGAGGCCAAGCTCGCACGCGAGGCCGAGATGTGTTTTGCGACCTTGGCGATGGCCACCGACTATGACTGCTGGCGTGACAGCGAGGCGGCCGTCGATGTCGATGCGATACTGGCCATCCTGTCGGCCAATGCCGGTTTGGCCCGAAACACGGTGCGCGAGGCTGCCGCTTCGATCGTTCCCGAACGTGCTTGCGGCTGCCGGACCGCGCTCGACAATGCCGTAATCACGGCGCCCGATGCGATTGAGCAAAGCGCTCGAGACCGCCTGGCGGTCGTTGCCGGGAGGGTGCTCTAAGCGATGGCCTGGTCGGTGTGTGTGGTCGGTTCCGTGGCGCTCGATTCGGTCGAGACGCCCTCGGGCAATGCCCCCGATATTCTTGGCGGTTCGGCTTCGTACTTTGCCGTGGCGGCGTCCTTCTTGGCGCCGGTCAGGATGGTGGCGGTGACCGGTTCGGATTTTCCTGCCGGGGAACGCGAGTTCCTGGCTTCACGTGGCATCGACCTTGACGGCCTGGTCGAGGTCGAGGGCAAGACCTTCCGTTGGACCGGCCGCTATCACGACGACATGAACGTGCGTGATACTCTCGACCTGCAGCTCAACGTGTTTGCCGAGTTCTCGCCCAAACTGCCGCCGACCTACCGTAAGAGCGAGCTCATGTTCCTGGCCAACATACAGCCCGGCCTGCAATCGTCGGTGCTTTCGCAGTTGGAGGATTGCCGCTACTCGGGCGCCGACACCATGGACCACTGGATAGAGGGTGACCGCGAGGCACTGGAAAGCCTGCTCGCCGACGTCCAACTCTTGAGCATCAACGACTCCGAGGCCTCCCTGCTCACCGGGGAGCGCAATATGGTCGCGGCAGCCGAAGCTATTCGGGCGATGGGTCCGGCGGCGCTCGTCATCAAGCGCGGTGAGTACGGAGCCCTACTGTTCACCGACGACGGGGTGTTCGCCGTTCCGGCCCTCCCTCTGGCCAATGTTGTCGACCCGACCGGGGCCGGGGACTGTTTCGCCGGCGGCATGTTCGGCAGTCTGGCGGCCTCCGAGTCCCTCGATGGGCCAGCGCTCAGACGCGCGGTGGTATACGGGAGCGTGCTGGCCTCTTTTGCGGTCGAGGACTTTGGGCTCAACCGTCTGCGCACGCTTTCGCGCGCGGACGTCGCCGGACGTTTCCAAGAGTTCGCCGACCTAACCCGGTTCTGAGCGGGGCTGCTTGTGGACCTATCGATAGTCGTTCCGGTCTGCAACGAGCGTGGCAACCTCGACGAGTTGCACGCCGAGATATCGGCCGCGGCCCTCCTGCTGGGAAAGGATTACGAGGTCATCTATGTCGATGACGGTTCGACCGACGGGTCGGACCAGCTGCTTCGCGCCATCCATTTTTCAGACACGCGGGTTCGTGTGATCAGGTTCCGGCGTAACTTCGGGCAGACGGCCGCAATCTCGGCCGGTTTTGCTGCCAGTACCGGCGACACCGTGATCACTATGGACGGTGACCGTCAGAACGACCCCGCCGACATGGGCCGTCTGCTGGCCAAGCTTGACGAAGGCTACGACCTGGTGAGCGGGTGGAGGCGCAAACGGCGCGACGGGTTCTGGCTCAGGCGGCTTCCCTCGGTGGTCGCCAACCGCATCATCCGTGCTACCACCAACGTCAAGGTCCATGACTACGGCTGCATGATCAAGGCCTACCAGGGTGAGATCGCCCGCGGCATGCGCCTTTACGGCGAGATGCACCGTTTCATTCCGGCTATCGCGGGTGATCTTGGGGCCGCTATCTGCGAGATTGAGGTCAACCACCGGCCGCGCACCAGCGGCAGTTCCAAGTACAGGATCACCCGGGCCTTGAGAGTAATCCTGGACCTGATGACCGTGAAGTTCCTGTCGGTCTTTTCGACCCGTCCCTTGCATGTCTTTGGTCTGCTCGGCCTGCTCCTGGGGGTACCGGGGGCTGTGTTGTTGGCCTGGCTGGGCTTTGAGAGGATTTTCCTGGGGGTCGAGCTTGGCAGCCGGCCGATAGTGCTGCTGGCTACGGTCCTGGTAGTGACCGGGGTGCAATTCGTGACTATGGGACTGTTGGCCGAGATGCTTGCCCGCACCTACCACGAGAGCCAGGGCAAACCGGTCTATGTGGTCGCCGAGGACCTGGTTCACGGCGGCGGTGACGGTACTGGCCCGGCCGGCCCGGGGAGCAACTAAGAGCCACCCGCTTTTGCCGGGCGAGATGGCGGCTGGTAGTATCCCGCCGCGGGCCGAGCCGGGAGGCGAGGCCCGCAACGTATACTGAGGCTGGGGGTAAGCGTTTGAAGGTCTGTGTCGTAGGAACCGGTTATGTCGGCTTGGTCGCCGGCACCTGCATCGCCGAGAGCGGTAACGACGTCATCTGCGTCGACATCGATGTCGGCAAGGTCGAGCGCCTGCGTGCGGGCGAGGTGCCCATCTACGAGCCCGGGCTCGAGGAACTGGTCAAGAGGAACACCGCCGAGGGGCGGTTGACCTTCACCACCGACCTCGACGAGGCCGTCCACGCTTCTCTGGTCTGTTTCATCGCGGTCGGGACGCCCCAGGGCGGTGACGGCTCCTCGGACCTGGGAGCCGTGCGAACGGTGGCCGCCGCCATAGGCAAGGCCATGAACGGTTACCGTGTCGTGGCGTGCAAGAGCACCGTACCCGTGGGCACCTCGGAGGAGGTCCGGGCCATCCTCGAAGAGAACACCAACGAGAACTTCGACGTTGTTTCCAATCCCGAGTTCATGAAGGAGGGGGCCGCCCTCGAGGATTTCCTCAAGCCCGACCGCGTGGTCATCGGCTGCCGCAGCGAACAGGCCGCCGAGATAATGAAGGACCTATACGAACCCTTCGTGCGCGGCGGTGCTCCGATATTGGTCATGGACAACGCCAGTGCCGAGATGACCAAGTATGCGGCCAACGGCCTGTTGGCCACGCGCATCTCTTTCGTCAATGAGGTCGCCAATCTCTGCGAGGCGGTTGGTGCCGACATTTCCTTGGTTCGTCGTGGTGTCGGTCTCGACAAGCGCCTGGGGATGCACTTCCTGTATGCGGGGCTCGGCTACGGCGGCTCCTGTTTTCCCAAGGACGTGCGTTCAATAATTCACACGGCCGCCCAGCACGATATCGATTTCCAGCTCTTGCGCTCGGTCGACGAGGTCAACAACCGCCAGAAGCTCCGCTTGTTCGACAAGCTACGCGTGTTCTACGGCGGTGCGCTGGAGGGGCGTTGTTTTGCCTTGTGGGGACTTGCTTTCAAGCCACGTACCGACGACATGCGCGAGGCCCCCGCAATCGGACTGATAGAGTCGTTGCTCGAGGCCGGT
>JAYGCK010000037.1:0-14494 GCA_046583395.1 Deltaproteobacteria bacterium | reverse complement strand
GGCTAAAGACCCCTCGTATGTGAAGAAAACCGGCCTCACCGAGGAAGTGCCGCATCTGATTGTCATCGTCATCGGGCGTGAACGCGCGGTTGAGATCGAGCGGCTTGCCACTCCTGTCACGCAGGTCGAGTCGGTCTGGGTCATAGACGGGGCGGCCGTGGTACATCGCCCTGATCGCCGGCTCCCATTCAAAAAGCGTGTTCGCGAACCCTACCGGCACTTGGATCTTGCCGGCGAAGTAAAGGCCGTGTGCGCTGTGCAACTGATTGGCGAAATCTGAGAACGCCGCTGCGGTCGTCTCAATGACCGTGTCTGCATTGCTGTCGCCCTCGACGATGCTGATGGTTTGGCCGTCTACCAGGTAGGTGTAGGCCTGACCCCCCTTGAGCTTGAAAGCTATAGGCGTCTTGTCGGCAAGCGCTGGGGCGACCACACCGCCGTGCCCGCCGTCGAGTAGGGCGGGGAGCGTCTTTTGGTGGAACTCGTCAAAATCGACCGTCGGCCATTGTTCGGCCAGGCGGTCGTATATGGCAGCCGCGGGGTCCGCTCGCACCTCTTCGTTCATCGGTTCTCCGGCACCAGGGCGACTCTAGCGGTCGCCTCCGGCCTGTCAATAATGCCTTATTTTAGAATCCCGTCCGGTCGGTACTATATAAGGAGGCTCCCATGGCGCCCCCCGAGAGCAGTAAAACCGACCTTGTCGTCATCGGCGCCGGTCCTGGCGGCTATGCCGCGGCCTTTCGTGCGGCCGATCTGGGGCGCGAGGTCGTCCTTATAGACCCTGGCCAGGCCCCTGGCGGGGTATGCCTAAACACGGACTGTATCCCCTCCAAAGCCCTCCTTCATGCCACCTCCCTTATAAGGGAGGCACGTGAGGCCGGGGCCATGGGCCTGGAGTTCGGGGAGCCGGGGGTCAACCTGGGCCGCCTGCGGGCCTGGAAGGAGGAGGTGGTAGGGGGTCTGACCGGTGGGTTGGCCGGCCTGGCCAAGTCCCGCAAGGTCGAGCACGTCGTGGCGCGGGCCCGTCTGACCGGGCCTGATTCCTTGGTCCTTGAGGGAGGAGAACGTGACGGGGAGGCGATAGCCTTCGAACAGGCCATCCTTGCCACCGGCTCTAGTGCGGTCGTGCCGGGATCCTTGGCCACAGACGACCCGCGCTTGATGACCTCCGAGGAGGCCCTGGCGCTGGTCGATATACCCGAGAACCTACTTGTGGTCGGTGGCGGTTACATCGGTCTTGAACTGGGAACCGTTTACGCCACGCTCGGATCCAAGGTCACTTGCGTAGAGGCGACCTCGGCCCTGCTCCCCGGTGTCGACAGCGACCTGGTCAGACCATTGGAGCGCCGGCTCGATGGGCTGTTCGAAGAGATCCTCCTCGATACGACCGCAGAACTGGCGGGTGCGACCGACAGCGGTCTGACCATGAAACTCTCTGGCAAGGGAGATAGCCAGGAGCGGGTGTTCTCCAAGGTGTTGGTTGCCGTTGGCCGAGGGCCTAACAGCGAAGGGCTGGGCCTGGGCAGCACCGATGTGGCGACCGACGAGGAGGGTTTCGTGGAGGTCGATGCGTCGGGGGCAACGTCGGTATCGACCATCTTTGCTATCGGTGACCTGGCTGGCCAACCCATGCTTGCTCACAAGGCCACACACCAGGGGCAGGTCGCAGCCGAGGCGGCTTCGGGACATGCTGCGGCTTTCGAGCCTGCCACTGTACCCGCGGTCGTCTTTACTGACCCCGAGATCGCATGGGCCGGTCTGACAGAGACCGAGGCCAAGGAGACGGGCAGGGATATAAAGGTAGGGCGTTTTCCTTGGGTGGCCTCTGGGCGTGCGGCGACGTTGGGCGGTGGTGAGGGCATGACCAAGCTCATCGCCGATCCTGGGACCGAAGAGGTGCTTGGTATCGGCGTGGTCGGCCGCGGGGCAGGAGACCTTATTTCGGAGGGGGCGCTTGCGGTCGAAATGGGCGCGGTGGCTCGCGACCTGTCGATGACCGTCCACCCGCACCCCACGCTGTCGGAGACCGTTATGGAGGCCGCCGATGTATTGCTCGGCCGTGCCATCAGCATTCACCGTCCAGCCCGCGGCGAAAAGAAGAAATGAGCCACAACAAATACGTTGCCCTGACCGGCGAGCTTTACCGCTACGTCGTCGAGCACAGCTGCCCGCCCGACGAGATCCTTTCCGATCTCATCCGAGAGACCGAGGAGGAGATAGGTGGCCTTGCCATCATGCAGATAGCTCCCGACCAAGGGGCATTCATGACCATGCTCGCGCGCATCTCGGGTGCCCGCAGAGCCATAGAAGTCGGGACCTTCACCGGCTATAGCGCTCTTTGCATTGCCCGTGGCCTTGCCCCCGATGGTCATCTGCTTGCCTGCGATGTCAGCGAGGAATGGACGGCGATCGCCCAAAAATATTGGGAGCGGGCGGGCCTGAGCGACCGTATAGAGCTTCGGCTCGGCCCGGCGCTTGATACCCTGCGCGGACTTCCCGAAGAGGAGGTGTTCGACTTGGCCTTCATCGATGCCGACAAATCCGGCTATCCCGACTATTACGAAGAGGTTCTCCGGCGTACCATGTCCGGCGGGCTTATCCTGTTAGATAATGTCTTTTGGATGGGTACTGTGGCCGATCCTTCTTACGAGGATGACGAGGTCCGCCTAATCCGCGACCTCAACGATCGTATCGCTGCCGACGAGAGGGTCGACTCGGTGATGTTGCCGTTATCGGACGGTCTGACCCTGGTGCGCAAGCGTTGATGGTGCTGACACGAGGCAGCGATTATGCTGGGCGACCGGCGAGAGTGGCGGAATTGGCATACGCACTAGACTTAGGATCTAGCCCGCTTGCGCGGTTGGGGGTTCGAGTCCCCCCTCTCGCACCAGAGATAGAATGTCGACGATAAGTTCGAGCGTAAAGAAGAAGGACTCGGTAACACGGAACCTCAGCGTTTCGGTGGCCCCCGAGGAGGTCGCGGCCGAACGCAAGCGTGCCTACGGGCGTATCAGGTCCAAGGTCGAGATAAGGGGCTTTCGCAAGGGCAAGGCTCCGGATTCCGTGCTGGCCGAGCGCTTCGGGCCCGAGGTCGACGAGGATGTGGTCCGTGCCTTGGTCGAAAGGGCTTGCCGGACCGCACTCGACGAGCAGGGACTCGAGCCGGTCGTCACACCACGGGTGACCAGTCACGAGCTTGACGAGGAGCGCGGGCTCAGCTTCGAGGCCCAGGTCGAGATACGGCCTGAGTTCAAGCTCAGGAGGTACAAGGGGCTAAAGGGCGTGCGCCGTGTGGTAACGGTCACCGACGAACAGGTTGCCAAGTTCCTCAACTCGCTTCGCGAGCGCGCCGCAACGCTCGAGGCCGAGGAAGACCGGGTCAATGTCGAGACCGGCGATGTGGTCCGTGTCGACCTGGTCGCGCTGGTCGATGGGATGCCCGTCGATAAGGCCTCGGGCGAGGGCGTCCAGCTTGAGGTAGGGGCCGGGCAGTTTCCCGAAGAGTTTGACAAACAGATTGTCGGGGTCACTCGCGGTATCGAGACCCCCATCCTGGTCCGATTTGCCGACGACCACGGCGACCCCGACCTGGCCGGCCAGATGGTCCGCTTCAACACCACCGTGCGCGCCATCATGCGCAAGGTCCTGCCCTCGCTCGACGACGACCTGCCCGGCGAGTTGGGGATCGACGACTGTTCGAGCTTGGACGAGTTGCGCGCCAAACTGCGCGAGGAGTTGGAGTCGCGCTCCTCGGCCGACGCCGACCGTCATTTTCGCGATACCTTGCTTGAGCAGCTGGTCGACAAGCACAGCTTCGACGTGCCGGGCGGTCTCGTCGAGGCTCGCATCATGACGCGGCTGCGCTCGATGGGTCTTCGCGAGATTCCCCGCGACAAGTTCGACGAACTGAAGAGCACCTTGGAACCGGCCGCCGAAAAGGACGTGAGAGCTTCTTTGCTGCTCGATGCCATCGTCGGTGCCGAGAACATCGAGGTCGAGGCCGAGGAACTGGAGCGCGCGGTTACCGCACAGGTGCAGGCGGCCGGCGAAGGCGCCGAGCAGATGCGCCGCTACTTCGAAGAACCAGGCGCACGTAAGGACCTAGAGGTGGCCATGCAGCGAGAGAAGGCCCTGGCGCTGGTCGCCGAGCAGGCCAAGCGTACTGACGAGGAGGTCAGCGAGAGCCCAGTTGCTGCCCTCTCTGGATGAGGTTAGGCTCGGGTGAGGCAGGCGGTGATACCTAGATGAACCTTGTTCCAATAGTTGTTGAGCAGACCGGGCGCGGGGAGCGATCCTACGACATCTTTTCGCGCCTGCTGCGCGAGCGCATTGTTTTCCTGACCGACGAGATTGACGACCAGGTGGCCACCCTGGCCACGGCCCAGATGCTTTTTTTGGAGGCCGAGGACCCCGACAAGGACATCTATCTCTACATCAACTCGCCGGGCGGGGCGGTCACGGCCGGTCTGGCCGTCTATGACACGATGCAGTACATCCGCCCCGACGTTTCGACCCTTTGCATGGGCCAGGCCGCCAGCATGGCTGCGGTGCTGTTGACTGCGGGTACTACGGGCAAGCGGTTCGCGCTGCCTCACTCGCGCATCATGATTCACCAGCCCATGGGCGGGGCCCAGGGAACGGCCTCCGACATAGACATCCAGGCCCGCGAGATCCTCAGAATCCGCGAGCAGGTCAATTCACTTCTGGCCACGCATACCGGCCAGGACCTTGCTAAGATAGAGGCCGACACCGACCGCGACCGCTTCATGAGCGGTACCGAGGCTGTTGAGTTCGGCTTGATTGACGAGGTTATCGTCAGCCGTCCGCCGGGCGAGGCGAGCAACGGCAAGAAGGCCTAGACGATGGCGAAGCAGGACGGAGACGACAAGACCAAGGATTTGGTCTGTTCCTTTTGCGGAAAGGGGCAGGACGAGGTTCGCAAGCTTATCGCTGGGCCGACCGTCTACATCTGCGACGAATGCATAGACCTTTGTAATGACATCATCGCCGAGGAGGTCGACCAGGAAGAGGCCATTAGCGCGGCCTCCTCGGTCCCGAAACCAGCTGACATAAAGAAGGTGCTCGACCAGTACGTGATCGGCCAGGATCGTGCCAAGAAGGTCCTGTCGGTCGCCGTCCACAATCACTACAAGCGCATCGACTCGGCGATGGTCACCGGCGACGTCGAACTTCAGAAATCCAACATCATGCTGGTCGGCCCCACCGGTTCGGGCAAGACGCTGATGGCCCAGACGCTTGCGCGTTTTCTGCAGGTGCCCTTCGCCATTGCCGATGCTACCAGCCTGACAGAGGCCGGCTATGTCGGCGAGGATGTCGAGAACATCATTCTGAGCCTTCTTCAGAACGCCGACTACGACGTCGAGAAGTGTCAGCGCGGCATCGTCTACATAGACGAAATCGATAAGGTCGCTCGCAAGGGGGACAATCCGTCGATAACCCGTGACGTCTCGGGTGAAGGCGTCCAGCAGGCCCTCCTCAAGATTATCGAGGGGACCACGGCCAGCGTTCCGCCCAAGGGCGGTCGCAAGCACCCCCAGCAGGAGTTCCTGCAGGTTGACACCACCAACATCCTGTTCATTTGTGGCGGTGCCTTCGTCGGTCTCGAGGACATCATCCGCCGGCGTGCCGGAATGAAGGGCATGGGGTTTGGCGCCGACGTGCGTGGTGTGCTCGACCCCAAGCGCGCGGCCATCCTCCACGAGGTGCAGACCGAGGACATGCTCAAGTTCGGGCTCATCCCCGAGTTCGTCGGCCGCATTCCGGTCATTGCCACTCTCGACGACCTCGACGAGCCGTCCCTGGTGCGCATTCTCAAGGAACCCAAGAACGCGCTCACCAAGCAGTATGCCAAGCTCTTCGAGATGGAGAGCGTGAAGCTCAAGTTCAGCGAGGGGGCCCTAACCGCCATCGCGCGTGAGGCCTTTGCCCGCAAGAGCGGTGCCCGTGGGTTGCGCGCGATTATGGAAGACATCATGCTCGACATCATGTACGACGTTCCGGACCAGCCTGAGATAGAAGAGGTCGTGATTTCGGCGGAGGTCGTCGAGAAGAAAGAAAAACCGATTGTGGTCTATACGAGCCCGGCACGAACGGGCTGAGCGGGAGGCCGCACGAGTTCTATGTCAGACGAAGAATCAAAACCGACTCTAACCCGCAGTCCCGCAGCTCCGGCCGAAGCGGGGCCGCTCCCTTTGCTGCCCTTGCGCGACATCATTGTGTTTCCGCACATGGTGGTGCCGCTCTTCGTCGGTCGCCAGCGCTCCATCGCGGCGCTCGAAGCGGCCATGGACGGTGACCAGGTCATCGTTCTAGCCGCCCAAAAGGACGCCAAGACCAACGACCCGGTCGCCGACGATATCCACCAGGTCGGGACCATAGGCAACGTTGTCCAGTTGCTCCGTCTCCCCGATGGCACCGTCAAGGTTCTGGTCGAGGGTCGCCGGCGTGCCCGCGTGGGCGCATACATAGCCGACGACCCCTACTTCGCCGTAGAGATAGAGACCGTCGAAGATACCTTCGAGAACAAGGAAGAGTTCCAGGCCCTGCTCAGCAGCGTCAATAAGGCCTTCGAGGAATACGCCAAGCTCAACAGGAAGGTGCCGCCCGAGACGGTCACCACCGTGGGCTCTATCGATGATCCTTCGCGCCTGGCCGACACGGTCATCTCGCACATAGGGGCCAAGCTCGAGGACAAACAAGATCTTCTCGAGACCTTCGACGTGGCCGAAAGGCTCGAGAAGGTGCTCGGGTTCATGCGCGCCGAGATGGAGATTCTCGAGGTCGAAAAACGCATCCGCTCCCGCGTCAAGAAGCAGATGGAGAAGACGCAGAAGGAGTACTACCTCAACGAGCAAATGCGGGCGATTCAAAAAGAGCTCGGCGAGAAGGACGAGTTCAGAAACGAGATTCAGGAGCTTGAGGACAAGCTCGCGGCCCTCCCGATGACCTACGACGCGCGCGACAAGACCGAGAAAGAGATAAAGAAGCTAAAGATGATGTCGCCGATGTCGGCCGAGGCCACGGTCGTTCGGAACTTCATCGATTGGATGCTGGCGCTCCCTTGGGCCGACTACACCGACGACGATATCGACATCGATGCCGCCCGCCGTGTGCTCGACGAGGACCACTACGGGCTCGAGAAGGTCAAGGAGCGGATTCTCGAGTACCTGGCCGTTACCAAGCTGGTTGGCGGGGTAAAGGGACCAATCCTTTGTTTGGTCGGCGCGCCCGGGGTTGGCAAGACCTCGCTTGGGCGTTCGGTGGCCCGTGCGATGGGGCGCAAGTTCGTGCGCGTGTCGCTTGGTGGCGTACGCGATGAGGCCGAGATTCGCGGACACCGCCGTACCTACATCGGCGCGCTACCCGGCAAGATTATTCAGTCGATGAAAAAGGCCGGCAAGGGCAATCCGGTCTTCCTGCTCGACGAGATTGACAAGATGTCGGCGGACTTTCGTGGTGACCCGGCCTCGGCAATGCTCGAGGTCCTCGACCCCGAACAGAATCTCTCCTTCAACGACCATTACCTCGATGTCGACTACGACCTGTCCAAGGTCATGTTCATCACCACGGCTAACACGCTTGAGCGTATTCCGCGTCCGCTCCAGGACCGGATGGAGATCATCCGTATTGCCGGGTACACCGAACCCGAGAAGCTCAACATCGCCAAGGGCTTCCTTATAAAGAAGCAACTCGAGGCCAACGGACTGACCGAGGGCGACCTCGCGTTCTCGGACAACGCGTTGAGGCAGATTATCCGCGTCTACACCAAGGAGGCCGGCGTTCGTAACCTCGAACGCGAGATTGCCAGCGTTTGCCGCAAGGTGGCCGTCGATGTGGTCAGCAAGGACGAGTCCGAGCGCAGCAAGGTCGCCGTCACCAACCGAATGCTCGAGAAGTATCTCGGGCCGGCCAAGTACCGTTACGGGCGCGCCGAGGACGAGGCCATGGTCGGGGTGACGACCGGGCTGGCCTGGACCGAGATGGGTGGTGAGCTTCTAAACACCGAGGTCACCGTACTTCCGGGCAAGGGCAAGCTGACAATCACCGGTTCGCTCGGCGACGTGATGCAGGAGTCGGCACAGGCGGCCATCAGCTACGTGCGCTCGCGTGCCACCGAGTTGGGGCTTCCGACCGACTTCTACCAGAAAATCGACGTCCATATCCACGTGCCCGAAGGCGCCATTCCCAAGGACGGCCCTTCGGCGGGCATAACGATGGCGACCTCATTGGTGTCGGCGCTCACCCGGCTGCCGGTGCGTCACGATCTGGCCATGACCGGCGAGATAACGCTCCGCGGGCGCGTGCTGCCCATAGGCGGGCTCAAAGAGAAGGCGCTCGCGGCCCACCGGGCGGGCATCACCACGGTGCTCATCCCGGCCGAGAACGCCAAGGACGTCAGGGACCTCCCGGCCGTCGTCCTCAAGGCCATCGAGACGATACCGGTCGAGAACGTCGACCAGGTTCTCGGCCACGCCCTGGTCCGTCCCGAAGGGCGCGAGTCGGTGTTCGTGGTCGACAAGCCCGAGGATGACGGCCCTGTGGCCATTGCCCTGCAAGACGAGCCCGGCACCGACGAGGGCGAAGTAGTCACGCACTAGGGCGTCTGCCGGACGCGGCCGCAAGTGGGCGGTTAGCTCAGTTGGGAGAGCATCGGCCTTACAAGCCGGGGGTCGGCAGTTCGAGCCTGCCACCGCCCACCAGCCCCTGCGGTTGAACGTCTCCGCGATAGCTGTTATCTGACCCTGCTTCGCCGGTAGCGGCGGGACAGGGAGTGGAGCAGGGGTCGTAGTTCAGCTGGTTAGAACGCCGGCCTGTCACGCCGGAGGTCGCGAGTTCGAGTCTCGTCGACCCCGCCACTTTAAGCGCATGGAGCGAATAACAAGAAGTCTGACCACCGAGGAGGCCCTTGCGGCCAGGTCCTGGTATGTCGCCGATGCCGCCGAGGTGTCGCTCGGCCGGCTGGCCACGCGGGTGGCATCCATCCTACGTGGCAAGCACAATCCGGCCTTTACGCCGCACGTGGACTGTGGGGACTTCGTTGTCGTGATTAACGCCTCCAAGGTCCGGCTCACCGGCAATAAGGCCGACGGCAAGCTCTACCACCGGCACAGCGGCTATACCGGTTCGATAAAGACCCGGACCGCGGGTCAGATGCGGGAAGAGATGCCCGAAGAACTTATCCGCAAGGCGGTCGTGGGGATGCTTCCACGGGGTCCGCTCGGAAGGCGGCTGGCCAGCAAGCTCAAGGTCTATGCCGGGACCGAACATCCGCACACGGCGCAACAGCCCAAGGAGCTAAACCTGTGAAAGCCCAGAACGCGCCGTTTACCGGCAAACGCAAGACGGCCATTGCCAAGGTCTGGGTAGTGGCTGGAAGCGGCGAGATGAAGGTCAACGGCCGCACCCTCGAGGATTATTTCCCGCGTCCGAGCACGCGGCAGATCATTGCTCAGCCTTTCGACATAACCGGTAACACCGACAAGCTCGATATCCGGGCCAGCGTGCGCGGCGGTGGTGTAACGGCTCAGGCCAGTGCGATGCTCCACGGAATCTCGCGTGCGATAGCCCAGATCCAACCCGACCAGAGGCCGGCGCTGAAGAAGGCCGGCTTCCTGACCCGTGACGCTCGCGAGGTCGAACGTAAGAAGTACGGCCGTCACAAGGCGCGCAAGCGTCCGCAGTACTCCAAGAGGTAGCCGTCGATGACCGCCGCCAGCGGCAAAGCCCGCGTGGCCGTCGTCGGAGCGACGGGCTACACGGGAGCCGAACTCGTACGCGTGCTTTCCGGCCATCCGGCCGTTGAGATTAGTCTTGCCAGCTCCGAGCGTTGGGCGGGCAGGCCCATATCCGAGGTCGATGCCGGCCTCGGCGACGGTGGCCTTGTGCTCGAAAAGCTCGACGCCCGGGCCGTGGTCGAACGGGCCGAGTTCGCTTTTACGGCCCTCCCGCACGGTGAGTCCGCCGAACTCGTGGCCGGGCTGGTCGACGCCGGTCTAAAGGTCGTCGATCTTGGCGCGGACTACCGATTTTCCGATGTGTCAGCGTACGAATCGGCCTATGGCCGGCACCCGGCCCCCGCGCTTTGCCGGCAGGCCGTATATGGGCTGACCGAACACGCGCGTGAACGGGTGTCGGCGGCAACACTGGTCGCTAATCCGGGCTGTTATCCCACCGGTGCGCTGATGGCGCTGTTGCCGGTTGCCGACCTGGTCGGGGCGCCGGTCGTTGTCGATTCGAAGTCCGGTTACACCGGTGTCGGGCGCGCGGCCGTTACCGAGGAGTTCCTTGCGGGCATCGATGAGAACACCAGGCCCTATAATGTCGGCGGACACCGCCACCAGCCCGAGATAGCAAGCCAGTTCGAAGCCGCCGGTGGCGGCCAGGAGCTTCTGTTCGTTCCCCAGCTCCTGCCCCTCGCTCGCGGTCTGCTGAGCAATTGCTACATCGACGTGGACGGTGCCGAGGTCGGCCGCCGGCTCGAGGCAGCATACAAGGACGAACCGTTCGTCGGGCTCCTTGGCGAGGGCGGGATGCCCGAGACCGCGGCAGTACGCGGAACCAACCGGATTGAGGTTGGTTGGGTCAGTCACGGGGCCGGCACCTGCCTGATGACCGCCATCGACAACCTTGGCAAGGGAGCAGCAGGCCAGGCGGTCCAGAACATGAACCTTATGCTTGGCTTCGAAGAGACCGTGGGGCTTGCCGGGCTCGAACCTTTCTAGCCGGCTAGATTTCTCTTCCGAGATAGAGACAAGCGCCCAATAGCGTGAAAAGACCGTTGGCCGTCCACGCGGCCATCACCGGTGAGAGCCCACCGGTACGCCCGGCCGAGACGGCCACGGCCATCGTCACCCAGAAAGCGAAGCCCACCACCATGCCTATGCCGACGTTGGCTGCCAGCCCGCCACGGCGGCCGCCGCGCACCGCCAGCGGAAGCGCGAGCAGGACCACCACCAGTCCCGAGGCCGGCCAGGCCAGTTTCAGGTGGAGGTCGACGAGCAGTTCCTCGGCGCCCAGCCCCTTGGTCTCCAGCATCGCAATCTGCTCGCGAAGCTCGGCGTAACTGAACTCCCTGGCCCGGCGGCGTCTTTGGGCGAAGTCGGTGGGCGTTTCTTTAATGACGAACTCACCGGCTTCGAGCGGCCGGCTGACGACCTCGCCGCGCGGTCCGATGTTCTTCACCGTGCCTTTGCCGAACTCCCAGATGCCGTCGCGCCACAGCATGGAGCTGATCTCGATCACGCGCTCGATGGCGAACGACGGGGCGGTCTCGTAGAGCGTCAGTCCGTAGGCGGCTTTTCGATTGGCATCGAAGTAGTCGAGATTGACGAAGCCCTGTTTGTTCTGGAACCAGATGGCGCTGGCGTTGAAAAGACCCTGATGGGCCTTCTTCTTGATTCTCACGTCATTGATAAAGTGCGAGCGTTCGCTTGCCCCGGGAACCACGACCTCGCTCCACAACAGCACCAGGAAGCTCATTGCGGCCGCGACCCCGACCAGCGGCGCGGCCAACTGCCAGGTGCTAAGCCCGCAGGCGCGCATGGCCAGTATCTCACGGTGGCGGGCCAACAGACCGATTGAGATTAGTACCGACAACAGGGTCACGGCCGGATAAATCTCGCCGACGATGCCGGGGAGCTTTAGCAGGAAGTAGGCCATGATGGCCGAGGCCTCGGCCTCGTAAGCGGTCAGCTGGCCGATACGTTGGAAGAAATCGAGAATGAGAAAGAGCCCGGTCGCCGCGCTCATGACCATGGCGAAGGTCTTGAGAAAGGAGGCCACCATATATCGTGAGATGGTGTTCATTGCTGCCTCAGCCGTGCGAACAAGGACGGGTATAGCCAGCGGTCGCGGGCCGCTCTTAGCAGCATCCACAGCGCGACTATGGCCATGGCCATATTGGGCAGCCACATGGCCAAGCCTGTCGGAAGATTGCCGCCGCGGGCCAACGCCATCGCGCCACTGAGCAGCAGGTAGTACAGCAGTATCACACCGATACTGACGGCCATGCTGCGGGCACGCACTGCGCGCGAGCGTTGCATGCCCAGGGGTATGGCCAGGAGCGCCATCACGATGGCGGCCGTGGCGATGACAAACTTGCGGTGCATCTCGATGGTCACCTCGACGGCCGGGTCGCCTATCGATATGCGCGCTTGCCGGGACTCGGCCAGTTCGGTCCAACTCATCTCGCGCGGTTCCGGCGTAGCGAGGCGGCCGCCGGTCACTTGCGCGTCGAGGTCGAGGTTGACCTCGAGGGAACCGAAGTCGGTCTTGTCGTAACTTTCCTGGCCGGCGTGGTAGGACAGGCTGGTGCCGTCGAGCAGTTGCAAATAGACGGTGCGCGTCTCCTCGTCGGCCACAATGCGCCCGCCCGAGGCAAACACCGTGGTTCGCCTGTAACTGTCGCGCTCATCGGACAACAGGATGTTGCCCATCAGGTTGTTGGTCTCGTCGAGCGAGTCCACATAAATGACCAGGCCGCCGAAGTCGTTGTTGAAGACGCGCGGCCGCAAAGCCGCCGTGGCACGCATCTTTGCAATCTCGTAGATGGTCAGCTCGGCATTGCGGTTGCTTGTGGGCCTGACCCAGACCGCGATGGCCAGGGTCAGCACCGCGACCATGCCGGCAAATATCAACACGGGACGCAGCATCTGGGCCAGGCTGATGCCGGCCGCCCGCAGTGCGGTAAGTTCGCCGTCGCTCGACAGCCGGCCGAATGTCACCACCACTGCCAGCAGGCAGGCCATCGGGATGGTTATTTCGAGGAAGGAAGGAAAGATGAAGGCGAAGAGTTTGACGACCTGAAACCCGGGAACCCCGCGCGAGAGGACCAGGTCTATCAGTTCCAGGATGCGGCCAATCAGCAGGACGAAGGTGAAGACGGCCAGGCCGGCGAGAAAGGAACCCGAAATCTCGCGGATCAAGTAACGCTCGAGCGTCTTACCCAAGGGTTTTACCCATGCCTCGTACGAGTGTAGACAAGCGCGGCTTGGCTGTAAATCATTGCCGGTGCTGAGAAGTTCAAACAATAGAGGCCGCGCGGGCCGAAAAGGGAGGCGGCGCGCCGACGGCCGCCTGGTGGTTGGTGGTCCCCACTCGGTCGAGGCGGCTCTGACGGGCAGCTCACAAGCCACCCGGGTGGTGGTCGAGGACTCGGCACCCAAACGCGCCTTGGCCATAGCCGAACGGGCCCGCAGGGCCGGGATTCCGGTCGATAAGGCCCACGAGGGCGAATGCGACCGCCTGACCGGGGTCGAGGCCTCCGGCATCGCCGCCGAGGTCATTTTTCGTTACGCCGAGCTGGTCGAGGTCCGCGGGGCAGGCGGCCTGATTGTCCTGCTCGACGGGGTCGAGGACCCCCACAACCTAGGCGCGGTCGTGAGGACGGCCGAGGCGGCCGGCGCCGTGGCCGTAGTAATCCCGGCCAGGCGGGCCGTCCAGGTCACGGCCGCGGTGGTTCGGGTCTCGGCCGGAGCTGCGCTTGCGCTGCCGGTGGTACGGGTGGCCAACATCGGTCAGGCCGTCGAGACCCTCGGGCGGGCCGGCTACCGCACGGTCGGGCTGGACCAGGAGGCCGAAAAGCCCCTGGAAACAGGGCCAAAAGGGGAAGCCACCGCCCTGGTGGTAGGCGCCGAGGGGGCCGGGCTGAGCCGCTTGGTGGCCGCCCGCTGCCAGGAACTAGCCCGGTTGCCGATGGCCGGACGGGTCGGCTCGCTCAATGCCTCGGTGGCCGCCGGCATCGCGATCTACAAACTCTCGGAAAACCGCCTCTGAGGGGGGTTTTCGGTTGACTCACATTTAGGCGGTTGCTACGCATACGTGTTTGCGCCGGAGCGCGGACGGTGTCTGTACGCCGCCCGTGGTTGGTTGGGAACGGGGTCGTTCGCCAGGAACAGAGCAGGAGATCGCGCCGGGGCTGCGGTTTTGGCATGGCCGATGTAGCTCAACTGGTAGAGCAACTGATTTGTAATCAGTAGGTTGCCAGTTCGAGTCTGGCCATCGGCTCCAGCCGCGGGGAGTTTGGAGAGGTACCCAAGCGGTCAAAGGGAGCAGACTGTAAATCTGCCGGCGTAAGCCTACGGAGGTTCGAGTCCTCCCCTCTCCACCATTGATGCGCTGGCAACCGAGGAACATGAATTTTGCGGGAGTAGCTCAGTTGGTTAGAGCATCAGCCTTCCAAGCTGAGGGTCGCGAGTTCGAATCTCGTCTCCCGCTTGTGACGACGAGGCTCGCCCACGTAGCTCAGGTGGTAGAGCACGTCCTTGGTAAGGACGAGGTCACCGGTTCAAGTCCGGTCGTGGGCTCCATAGTGCCGCTGGACCATAGGTAGACCAGGAGTATCAAGAGATGGCCAAGGAGAAGTTTGACAGGACCAAGCCTCACGTAAACGTGGGGACGATAGGTCACGTAGACCACGGCAAGACGACGCTGACGGCGGCGATAACGCTGGTACAGTCGAAGAAGGGTCATGCCG
>JAYGCK010000034.1:0-14929 GCA_046583395.1 Deltaproteobacteria bacterium | reverse complement strand
CGGCATGACCCTTCTTCGACTGTACCAGCGTTATCGCCGCCGTCAGCGTCGTCTTGCCGTGGTCTACGTGACCTATCGTCCCCACGTTTACGTGAGGCTTGGTCCTGTCAAACTTCTCCTTGGCCATCTCTTGATACTCCTTTAGGCCTTGCTATGCCCCAACGGCCCGCGCCGTCAGCTCTTCTGAGATCGAGGTCGGCACCGGTTCATAATGAGCGAACTGCATCGTGAAGGTCGCCCTCCCCTGAGTACGCGACCGCAACTCGGTCGCGTATCCGAACATGTTGGCCAGCGGCACAACTGCAGTCACAATCTGGGCCCCCGCACGTGAGGTCATATGCTGCACACGCCCGCGACGCCCGTTTAAATCGCCTATGACGTCGCCCATGTACACCTCCGGAACCACGACCTCGACAGCCATGACGGGTTCCAACAACACCGCCGAGGCCTTCTGCGCCGCAGCCCTGAAGGCCTGCGCGCCGGCCACTTTGAAGGCCAGTTCCGAAGAGTCGACATCGTGATAGGAACCGTCGTAGAGCCTGGCCTTGACGTCGGTGACCGGGTAACCGGCCAAAGGGCCGGCGGTCATCGCTTCCTCTATCCCACGCTTGACCGCAGGTATGTATTCGCGGGGAATCTTCCCGCCCTTGATCTTGTCCTCAAACTCGAAGCCTTTGCCGGGCGCGAGAGGCCCGACCTCCATGCGCACGTGCGCGTACTGGCCGCGCCCGCCGGTCTGCTTGGCAAACTTGGTGTTCTGATCGACGGTGTCGCGTATCGTTTCCTTGTAAGCCACCTGCGGTTGGCCGACGTTGGCATCGACGCCGAACTCGCGGACCAAGCGGTCGACTACTATTTCGAGATGCAATTCGCCCATCCCGGAAATGAGCGTTTGCCCGGTCTCGTCGTCGTGCGTCACGCGGAAGGACGGATCCTCGCGGACAATCTTGCCCAATGCTTCCGATACCTTGTTCTGATCGGCCTTGGTCTTGGGTTCGATGGCGACGGAGATGACCGGGTCGGGAAAGCTCATCCGCTCGAGCACGATGGGCGAGTTCTTGGCGCAAAGAGTGTCGCCGGTGGCAACGTTCTTGGGGCCAACCACCGCGGCGATATCCCCGGCATATACGCGGTCGATATCCTCGCGCTTGTTAGCGTGCATCTTGAGCAGGCGGCCAATGCGTTCGGTCTTCCCGCGGGCCGAGTTGAGAACGGTGTCGCCGGTGCTGACCACGCCCGAGTACACGCGTATGAAAGCAAGCGTACCGACATACGGGTCGGTAACGATTTTGAAGGCCAGCGCGGAGAAAGGCTCGTCGTCGGAGGCCGTGCGGCTTATTTCCTCTTCCTCGTCGGGCCGGGTGCCGGTCATTACCGGCACTTCGAGCGGCGACGGAAGATAATCGACGACCGCATCAAGCATGGTCTGCACGCCCTTGTTCTTGAAGGCGGCGCCGCACAGGACCGGCACGGCCTTTAGCGCGATGGTCGCGGCCCTTAAGGCGGCCCGGATATCGGCCTCTTCGGGTTCGATGCCCTCGAGGAACTTCTCGAGAAGGCTATCATCGACCTCGGCAAGGGCTTCGATGAGCTTTTCTCGCGCGGCCCGGGCCTCGTCGGCCATGTCTGCCGGCACCTCGCCCACGGTCATCTCGGCACCATAGCCGCTCTCGTCCCAGACCACTGACCTCATCGCCACCAGGTCGATGATGCCCTTGAACTGGTCCTCGGCACCGATTGGAAGCTGGATGGGAACGGCGGGGGCCTTGAGACGGTCGCCCAATTGCTTGACGACGGATGCGAAATCCGCGCCGACGCGGTCCATCTTGTTGATGAACGCGATGCGCGGGACCCGGTAGCGGTCGGCCTGCCGCCAAACGGTCTCAGACTGGGGCTCGACCCCACCCACGGCGCAAAACACCGCAACGGCACCGTCGAGAACACGCAGCGAACGCTCGACCTCGATGGTGAAGTCCACGTGACCGGGAGTATCGATGATGTTGATCTGTTGGTCGCGCCATTCACAGGTCGTAGCAGCCGAGGTGATGGTGATGCCGCGTTCCTGCTCTTGGACCATCCAGTCCATGGTCGCGGCACCGTCATGGACCTCGCCAATCTTGTGACTAATGCCGGTATAGAAAAGGATACGCTCGGTCGTCGTGGTCTTGCCCGCATCGATGTGGGCCATCACGCCAATGTTGCGGGTACGGTTGAGCGGGAAGGCGCGCGACATGATCGAAGTACCTCAGGCGCCTACCAGCGGTAATGAGCGAAGGCTTTGTTGGCCTCGGCCATGCGGTGGGTATCCTCGCGTTTCTTGACGGAGATACCACGGTTATTGGCCGCATCGAGCAACTCTCCGGCCAATCGTTCGCGCATGGTGTGTTCCGAACGGCTTCGCGCCTGGCCTATCAGCCAGCGAATGGCTAGCGCGGTCTGCCGGTAAGGTCTGACCTCTACCGGAACCTGATAGGTCGCGCCGCCCACCCGTCGTGAGCGGACCTCTACTGCGGGGCGAACGTTCTCGAGCGCCTTCTTGAAGACCTCGAGGCCGTTCTCCTTGGAGCGCTCTTCGACGAGGTTGAGCGCACCGTAGAATATCTTCTCCGACAGGCTCTTCTTGCCCGCGCGCTGCATACAATTGATGAAACGCGTGACCACGACCTCGTTGAACCTCGGGTCGGGCAACAATTCGTTACGTTTGGCTGGGCCTTTGCGTGACATAGGAGATGCCTACTTGGGCCTCTTGGCGCCGTACTTCGAGCGGCTCTGGCGACGCTCGGAAACGCCCACCGCATCGAGGACCCCACGCACCACGTGGTAACGAACCCCGGGGAGGTCCTTCACGCGCCCGCCTCTTATAAGGACGACCGAATGTTCCTGCAGATTGTGGCCCACACCCGGGATATAGGCCGTAACCTCCATCCCGTTGGTGAGCCTGACACGACAGACCTTGCGAAGCGCCGAATTGGGCTTTTTGGGGGTCGATGTGTACACGCGTGTGCACACTCCGCGCCTTTGCGGAGAACTGCCCAACGCGGGCGCATCCGTCTTGCGTGCGGCACGTTTCCGCCCCTTGCGGATGAGCTGGTTTATGGTCGGCATCTTCTGATTGTCCCGCCAAAAGGCAAAGAACCGCGAAGCCTACGCAGCGCCTGTGGAACTGTCAAACATTTAGGTGACATCGAACTGCTCCAGAGCGTGGCTGAGGTCATCCTCGGTACGATCGCCCATGGCCGGAACGTCGGCCTCGGTGGTGGCGTACCAGGCCACCCCGGTCCCGGCCGGCACCAGGCGGCCCATTATGACGTTCTCCTTGAGCCCCCTGAGATGATCGACGGCCCCGGTGACCGCAGCCTCGGTCAGCACCTTGGTGGTCTCCTGGAAGGAGGCCGCCGAGATGAAGCTATCGGTCGCCAGGCTGGCCTTGGTGATGCCCAAGAGCATCGGATCGGCGATGGCCGGCTGTTTGCCGTCCTCGAGGAGAGCCTGGTTGGCATCCTCGAACTTGCCCTTTTCGACATGGTCGCCCACAAGGAAGTCGGAGTCACCGACATCGGCTACCTTCACGCGCCGTAGCATCTGGCGCACAATCACCTCGATGTGCTTGTCGTTGATTCGCACGCCTTGGAGCCGGTAAATCTCCTGGATCTCATCGACCATGTAGGCCGCCAGTTCCTTCTCTCCCTTGACGGTGAGGATGTCGTGCGGGTTCGACGAGCCCGCGTGCAACTGCTGGCCGGCGCGAATCGCATCGCCCTCCTGCACCAACACGTGGCGGCCCTTGGCAATCAAGTACTCGTGCGGCTCTCCGACCTCGGGCGTGACGACTATCTTGCGCTTGCCCTTGGTGTCATTGCCGAAGGAGACCGTACCGTCGATCTCGGTGATAACCGCGAACTCCTTGGGACGGCGCGCTTCGAACAGTTCGGCCACCCTCGGCAGTCCGCCGGTGATATCCTTGGTCTTGGTGGTCTCGCGCGGAATCCTTGCGATGACGTCTCCTGGGACGACCTCCCCACCCTCATCGACGGTAAGCAGAGCCCCTTCGGGCAGCGCATACCGTGCATCGCCGCCGCGAGGCCGGGTCTTGGTCTTTCCGGCCTCGTCCTTGATCGAAAGTCGTGGGCGGCGGTCGACCTTGCTCTGGGTCCCGATAATGACCTTGGCGGACATGCCCGTAACCGGATCGACCTGCTCGATCATGGTCTCACCGTCTTGGATGTCGCCGTACTTCACGGTGCCGGCAATCTCGGTGAGGATGGGCGTCATAAAAGGGTCCCACTCTGCTAGAAGCTCGCCACTGGCGATGCTCTCGCCGTCCTTCCTGGTCAGATGGGCTCCGTGTACGAGCGGGTAACGTTCTCGCTCACGGACCTGCCCGTTCTCGAGCTCTTCGGTAATCGTAATCTCCGCGTTGCGGCTCATCACGATAAGGTCGCCCTTGCGGTTCTTCACAAAGTCGAGATTAATGTAGCGCACGACACCGCCGTTACGCGGTTCGAGGGTCGTCTGCTCGGCGCGCCGGCTGGCCGTACCACCGATGTGGAAGGTCCTCATCGTGAGCTGGGTGCCCGGCTCTCCAATCGACTGGGCCGCTATAACGCCGACGGCCTCACCGACGTTTACAATGTGGCCACGGGCCAGATCGCGTCCGTAGCACAGGGTGCACACGCCGCGCTCGGCGCGACAGGTGAGCACCGAACGAATCTTGACCCTTTCGATGCCGGCCGCCTCGAGCGCCTCGACGCGCTCTTCAGTAATCTCCTCGTTGGCCGGGACCAGTACGGCCTCGCTGTAAGGGTCAGTGATGTCCTCGAGCGCCACACGCCCGAGCACCCGGTCGCCAAGCCGTTCGATGACCTCGCCGCCCTCGATTAGCGGCATAATCTCGATGCCGTCGAGAGTCTCGCAATCGAGCGAGGCGATGGTCGCGTCCTGGGCCACGTCGACCAAACGGCGGGTCAGATACCCGGAGTTTGCCGTCTTGAGCGCAGTGTCGGCCAGTCCCTTACGCGCACCGTGCGTGGAGATGAAGTACTGCAGTACGGTCAACCCCTCACGGAAGTTGGCGGTAATCGGGGTCTCGATAATCTCCCCCGAGGGTTTTGCCATCAGGCCGCGCATCCCGGCCAACTGGCGCATCTGCTGAGCACTGCCTCGTGACCCGGAATCGGCCATCATGAAGATAGAGTTGAAGCTCTCGATGGTGCCGGCTTCGGTCTTGGTCTCGGTCTCGCTGGCCATGCCCGACATCATCTCATCGGCAATCGAGTCGGTAACTCCCGCCCAGATGTCGATGACCTTGTTGTAGCGCTCACCGTTGGTGATGAAACCGGACTCGTACTGTTGCTGGATGTCGCGAACAGAACCGCTGGCCTCGTCGAGCAGCACCCCCTTGCCGTCGGGGATGCGCATATCCTTGATTCCGATAGAGATTCCGGCCTTGGTGGCCATGGTGAAGCCGAGGTCCTTCAACCGGTCGGCCAGCAGCACACAGTTCTTGTTGCCACAGTGGCGGTAGGTGAAATTGACAAGTTCGCCGAGGTTGCGCTTGTCCATCACCTTGTTCACTTCTGAAAAGTCAACGCCGTCGGGGACAATCTCGTAGAGCAGCACACGTCCGACGGTGGTCTCGACCAACTCTCCTTCGATGCGCAGCCTGATGGGCGCCTGGAGACCAATCGCGCCCTGGTCGTAGGCGACCCTGACCTCCGATTGGTTCGCAAAGGCCGAGCCGTTGTCGGCCAGAACGCCGCGCTGCCGGGTCATGTAGTAAAGACCGAGGACGATGTCCTGGGTCGGCACGATAATCGGCTTGCCGTTGGCCGGTGACAGGATGTTGTTGGTCGACATCATCAGGACCCGGGCCTCGACCTGGGCCTCGATCGACAGGGGCACGTGAACGGCCATCTGGTCACCGTCGAAGTCGGCGTTGAAGGCGGCGCAGACCAGCGGGTGAAGCTGTATGGCCTTGCCCTCTATGAGGACCGGCTCGAAGGCCTGCACACCTAGCCGGTGAAGCGTAGGTGCGCGGTTTAGAAGGACCGGGTGCTCGCGAATGACCTCGTCGAGGATGTCCCAGACCACCGGTTCCTCGGCATCCACCATCTTTTTGGCGCTCTTGATGGTGGTTACGTAACCCTTCTCCTCGAGACGCCCGAAGATGAACGGCCTGAACAGCTCGAGAGCCATCTTTTTGGGCAGCCCGCACTGATGCAGTCTGAGTTCGGGCCCGACGACAATCACCGAACGACCCGAATAATCGACGCGCTTGCCGAGCAAGTTCTGACGGAAACGGCCGGTCTTGCCTTTTAGCATGTCCGAGAGCGATTTGAGCGGACGTTTGCTCGGCCCGGTTATCGGACGGCCGCGCCGGCCGTTGTCGAACAGGGCATCGACTGCCTCCTGCAACATCCGTTTCTCGTTGCGAACGATGATGTCGGGGGCGCCCAACTCCATGAGCCTGCGCAGGCGATTGTTACGATTGATTACACGCCGGTAGAGATCGTTGAGGTCGGAGGTGGCAAACCGGCCACCATCCAAAGGCACCAGCGGGCGCAGGTCGGGCGGTATCACGGGAATGACCTGGAGAACCATCCATTCCGGGCGGGCGCCCGAACCCTGGAAGGCCTGGGTGACCTTGAGCCGCTTGATGTATTTCGTGCGCTTGGCCACGCTGCCGGTGTCGGCGATATCGATGCGCAGTTCTTCGGCCAGATCGTCGAGGTCCAGGTTCTCGAGCACCTTGCGAACCGCCTCGGCCCCCATCCCGCAGGTAAAGGAGCCAAACCCGAACTCCTCGGTCTTCTCGCGGTGCTGCTGCTCGGTGAGCAACGAGTTCTCCTCCAAATCGGTATCTTGCGGGTCAAGCACCAGGTAGCTCTCGTAGTAGAGGACCTTCTCGAGTTGCTTGAGGGTAAGGCCTAGCAGCGTTCCGATGCGGCTGGGTAGACTCTTGGTGAACCAGATGTGCGCAATCGGCGTGGCCAGATCGATATGACCCATACGCTCGCGGCGGACCTTGGACTGAATGACCTCGACCCCGCACTTCTCGCAGACAACGCCGCGGTGCCGCATGCGCTTGTACTTGCCGCAGTTGCACTCGTAGTCCTTGGTCGGACCGAATATCTTGCCGCAGAAGAGCCCGTCGCGTTCGGGCTTGAAGGTCCTGTAGTTGATGGTTTCCGGCTTGCGGACCTCGCCGTGCGACCACGAACGAATCGTGTCGGGGGAAGCGATCCCTATACGCAACGCGGTAAAGCTGCGCGGGTCCTTGGGCTTGTCGAACAGCTGAGTGAGCAGATCTTCCATCAGGCGGCCTCCTCCTCTTCGCTCTCTTCACCCTCGACCAGCTCGATATCGAGCGCGAGTGACTGGAGCTCCTTGACCATCACGTTGAACGACTCGGGCAGCCCCGGTTCGAGGTGGTGCTCGTTCTTGACGATAGCCTCGTACATTCGGGTCCGGCCGGCCACATCGTCCGACTTGACCGTCAGCATTTCCTGCAGCGTATATGCCGCGCCGTAGGCCTCGAGCGCCCACACTTCCATCTCACCCAAGCGCTGGCCGCCAAACTGGGCTTTGCCGCCAAGGGGCTGCTGGGTGACAAGCGAGTAAGGGCCGGTCGCGCGGGCGTGGATTTTGTCATCGACAAGATGGTGGAGCTTGAGCATGTACATGGCCCCTACCGTGACCGACATGTCGAAGGCGTCCCCGGTCTTGCCGTCACGCAACGTGCACTGCCCGGTCTCGGGCAGTTCGGCCAGGGCCATGAGTCCGAATATCTCCGACTCTTGGGCCCCATCGAACACGGGGGTTGCCACGTGAACACCGCGAATCGCCTTGCGCGCCAACCTGATGATGTCCTCGTCGGCCAACCCGCCTATGAAACCTTCGGTGCCTGGCCCCGGATAAATCTCGGCAAAGGCCCGCTTGAGACCAGGGACATCGCCGGCGTCGGCCAACGCAACCAGTTTCTCGCCAAGCCTTAGGGTAGCCCAGCCAAGATGGGTCTCGAGTACCTGGCCCACGTTCATGCGCGAAGGAACCCCAAGCGGATTGAGGCAAACATCAATCGGCGTGCCGTCGTCCATGTAGGGCATGTCCTCTTCGGGAACGATACGTGAGACCACGCCCTTGTTGCCGTGGCGTCCGGCCATCTTGTCGCCGACCTGAAGGCGGCGCTTTATGGCGACAAAGACCTTGACCATCTTGATTACGCCCGGCGGTAGCTCGTCGCCCTGCGTGAGACGCTCAATCTTGCCGTCGAACTCGGCGTTGATGGACATCGTTTTGGTGTTCATCGCCTCGACGGTATGGCCCACCTCCGCTTCGGCCTTGTCGTCACCGACCCGCAGCTCGCCCCAGTAGGCGGTAGGCAACCCGGACAGCACCTCGACGTCGAGTACGCTGCCCTTGGCCAACAAGACGTTACGGTCGTCGTCGGTGATACGGGTCGTCGTTTCCTTGCCCCCCACCAGCCTGACCAATTGGTCGAGCGTACCGTTGCGGGTGATGCGCAGTTCGTCCTCGCGGTCCTTGTCGAGCCGGCGCCGCTGTTCGTCTTCGATGCGAGTGGCGCGCTCGTCCCTTACGACCCCCTTTCGCGAGAACACGCGGGCATCGATGACCGTTCCCTCGGTACCCGGAGGAAGCTTGAGGGATGTGTCGCGAACCTCGCCGGCCTTCTCACCGAAGATGGCCCGCAGGAGCTTCTCCTCGGGGGAGAGCTGGGTCTCGCCCTTGGGAGTAATCTTACCGACCAGGATGTAGCCGGCCTTGACCTCGGCACCGATGCGGATGATGCCGCTCTCGTCGAGGTCCTTTAAGGCCTCCTCCCCCACGTTGGGGATGTCGCGAGTTATCTCTTCGGGTCCGAGCTTGGTGTCGCGAGCGACGCACTCAAACTCCTCGATGTGCACCGAGGTAAAGACATCGTCCTTGATCAAGCGCTCGGAGACGAGAATCGAATCCTCGAAGTTGTAACCATTCCACGGCAGGAAGGCGACGAGCGCGTTGCGTCCTAGCGCGAGCTCGCCCATGTCGGTCGAAGGACCATCAGCAATGACATCACCGACACGCACCCGCTCACCGACCTCCACAATCGGCTTCTGGTTCATGCAGGTGTTCTGGTTGGAACGCTGATACTTGGTGAGGTTGTAGATGTCGACGCCGGGGTCGCGCGCGCCCGAGGGCAAATCGGCACGAATCACCACGCGCTCGGAGTCCACACTTTCAACGGTGCCCGGGCGCTTGGCGACCAGGGTCACACCCGAATCACGCGCAACCGTGGCCTCCATACCCGTACCGACCAGCGGGGCTTCGGTACGAAGAAGCGGCACCGCCTGGCGCTGCATGTTCGAACCCATCAGCGCACGGTTGGCGTCGTCGTGTTCGAGGAACGGTATGAGTCCGGCCGCAACACTGACCAACTGGTCGGGCGAGACATCCATCAGGGTCACGTGCTCGGGCGCCAGGACCGTCGAATCCATGGTCTGATCACCCTGGGGAGAGATACCCTTTTTACGCGCGGCGACCTGGTCGAGCTTGAAGCGGCCGCTGTTATCGATAGGCGCATTGGCCTGCGCAATCGTATGGGCCTCCTCCTCGAGCGCGGTCATATATTCCACCTCGTCGCTGACCACACCATTATCGACCTTGCGATACGGCGTCTCGACGAAGCCGAAGTCGTTGATGCGCGCATATGTGCTCAGGCTCGAAATTAGACCGATGTTCGGCCCTTCGGGGGTCTCGATGGGGCAAACACGGCCGTAATGGGTCGGGTGCACGTCACGCACGTCGAAGCCTGCACGCTCACGGGTCAGTCCGCCGGGGCCAAGGGCCGACAAGCGGCGCTTGTGGGTGACCTCCGAAAGCGGGTTGGTCTGATCCATGAACTGGCTGAGCTGGCTGGAGCCGAAAAACTCCTTCAGGGCCGCCGAAACGGGTTTATAGTTGATTAGCTCCTGCGGCATCAGGGTCTCGAGGTCCTGCAGGCTCATGCGCTCGCGAATGGCGCGCTCCATTCGCAGAAGCCCGATGCGATACTGGTTCTCGACCAGCTCGCCCACGGTACGAACCCGGCGGTTGCCGAGGTGGTCGATATCGTCGATCGCGCCGTTGCCGTTCTTGAGAAGGACCAGGTACTCGACGACGGCCAGTATGTCCTCGCGCCTGAGCGTGCCAGGCGTGAGTTCCGCATCAGCGCCGCCATTGCCTTGGGCCACCTCGGGCACACCGAGCTTGTGGTTGAGCTTGAGGCGGCCGACGGCCGACAAATCGTACTTGTCGGCGTTAAAGAACAGGTCCTTGAAGAAGTTCGTTGCCTGCTCGATCGTCGGCGGGTCACCAGGCCGCAAGCGCCGGTAGATATCGATGATGGCGTCGTCGGAGGACTCCATGCGGTCGAGCAGCAGCGTGTTGCGAAGCGAGGGGCCGCGGTTGAGTTCGTCGATATAGATGAGGTCGAGCTCGTCGATGCCCTTCTCTCGAATGATGTCGAACAGTTCAGCCGTAATCTCCGCGTTGCACTCGACCAGAATTTCGCCGCTGGACGGGTCGACAACATCGTGGGCCGCCACGCGCCCGATAATCTCGTCGAGCGCGATGGGAATCTCCTCGATTCCGGACTGTGCGAGTTCCTTGAGAGCCTTTCGCGTGAACTTGCGTCCTTCCTTTATCAGGACCTCGTTGCTCTCGGGGTCGCGAATCTCACGGGAGGCCGTAAGCCCGTTGAGCGTCTCGCGGTTGAAGACCTTGTAGGCCTTGCGCCCCTCGAGCCGAATCTTGTCGCCGGAATAGAAATGATTGAGCAGCTCTTCGGTGCTCATCCCGAGTGCGCGCAAAAGGACCGTAGCCGGGAACTTACGGCGTCGGTCAATGCGAGCGTAGAGGATGTCCTTGGAGTCGAACTCGAAATCCAGCCACGACCCGCGGTAGGGAATGATGCGTGCGTTGAAAAGAAGCCGGCCACCGGCGGAGGTGCGGCCCTTGTCGTGGTCGAAGAAAACACCCGGAGAGCGGTGCAACTGCGAAACTATCACCCGCTCGGTGCCATTGACCATGAAGGTCCCGTTGCCGGTCATCAGCGGGATATCGCCGAAATAGACCTCCTGCTCTTTGATGTCCTTGAGGGTCTTTACCTGGGTCTCCGGGTCAACGTCGTAGGTAACGAGCTGGACCGTGACCTTAATGGGCGCCGAGTAGGTGTTGCCGCGTTGGTGACACTCATCGACCGTGTATTTGGGCTCGCCTATGGCGTAACGCACGAAGTCCAACTCGGCCGTGCCGCTGAAATCCCGTATCGGGAAGACCGAACGGTAGACACCCTGGAGTCCCGTCAGCGGACGGTTGTCGGAATCGATCTCGGCCTGCAGGAACTTGTAATAGGAGCGCCGCTGGATATCGATGAGGTTGGGCACATCAAGCACCCTGCGGAGCTTTCCAAAATTACGGCGGAGTCTGAGGTTCTGCGTTACGCTCGAGGGCATCGTACCTCCCGTGGGTCGGTAAAGTTCATAAGGCCACCCCGGCAATGCCGGGGTACGACGCAGATGCGTCCCGTCAACTACTTGAGCTCGGCGGTGCCGCCGGCCTCTTCAATCTTGGCCTTTGCCGCTTCGGCCTCGTCCTTGGCAACGCCTTCCTTGACGAGCTTGGGCGCACCCTCGACAAGGTCCTTGGCCTCCTTGAGGCCCAGACCGGTCAACTCGCGCACCGCCTTGATGACCTGAATCTTCTTGTCGCCAATGCCGGTAAGCACGATGTCGAAGGAGTCCTTCTCTTCGGCAACGGCCTCGACGCCTGCCGCGGCTGCGACCGCAACCGGAGCCGCGGCGCTTACGCCCCACTTCTCCTCGAGTTCCTTAACGAGATCGGCAATCTCCATGACCGTGGCCGCCGACAACTTCTCGATGATGTCCGACCTTTCCTCTGTACTAAGAGCCATCTTTCCTGTTCCTCCTGAGTCTGTTCTCTATGAATCTTTCTTCGAGTCTTCTTCGTCTTCAGCCGGTGCCGCGTCCTCGGCAGTTGCGTTCTCGGCAGCTGTTTCGGCGGCCGGGGCATCTTCAGGGGCAGCGGCGGGCTCGGAGCCCCCGGCGTTCGGGTCGCCATCGGCCTCGAGCTTGTCGCGGAATGCCGCAACGACGGTGGCCAACTGCTGGCCGGGCGTGTTGAGCAAACGGACCAACTGTGTGGCCGGGGTATTGGAAAGCGCCAGCAGCTTGGCACGCAGTTCGTCACGGCCGGGCAACAGCGCCAGCTTCTTTACCTTGTCGGCCTCGAGGACCTCGCCCTCCATGACAGCACCCTTGACCTCGAGCGCTTCGTTGTCCTCGGCAAAGCCGTGCAGCGCCTTGGCCACCGCTGCCGGGTCCTGGTAGCCAAAGGCCAGCGCGGTCGGGCCGACGAGCCATTGGTCGATTCCGCTGGCATCGGTACCGGCGACGGCCAAACGGGTAAGCGTGTTCTTGGCAACTATGAGTTCGCCATCGACCGCGCGAAGCCTTGCACGCAGCTCGGTAATCTCCGAGACCGTCAGCCCGCGATAATCGGCCAGCACGGCGATTGGCGCCTGGCCAAACTTCCCGGCCAAGGTCTCTACTGCTGCTTCTTTTTCCGCCCTTTCCATTAGGAAACTGCCTTGAGGTCCCCCACTTCGACATTCACGCCGGGACCCATGGTCGCCGAGAGCGAAACGTTCTTGACGTAGACTCCCTTGGCCGAAGCCGGCTTGGCCTTGATGAGGCTGGTGAGCACCGCCTGGGCGTTCTCATGTATCTTGCCGCCGCCGAAGGAAACCTTGCCCACGACCACGTGAACGATTCCCGTCTTATCGACCCGGTACTCGACCTGCCCGGCCTTGAGCTCGGCCACCACGCGGGCCACGTCCTGGGTCACGGTCCCGACCTTGGGGTTGGGCATGAGGCCACGCGGGCCAAGTATCTTTCCAATCTTGCTGACCGACGACATCATGTCGGGCGTGGCGATGGCCCGGTCGAAATCGGTCCAGCCTTCGCGAATCTTCTCGACCAAATCGTCGCCGCCGACATGGTCGGCGCCGGCCTCGGTCGCTTCCTTGGCCTTGTCCCCCTTGGCAAAGACCGCAACCTTGACGTCCTTGCCGGTGCCGTGCGGCAAGGCCACCGTGCCACGAACGTTTTGGTCAGCATGGCGGGGGTCGACACCGAGATTAACGGCCAAATCGACGGTCTCATCGAACTTGGTCCCGCTGTCGTCGGCTACCAAGGCCGCCGCTTCCTCGAGCGAGTAGGCACGGTCCTCTTCAACTTTGCCCGCAACCGCGTTGTAACGTTTACCGTTCCTTCCCATCGGCTATCCCTTTACCGCAATGCCCATGCTGCGGGCCGTGCCCTCGATTATCTTCATTGCCGCATCGACATCGGCGGCGTTGAGGTCGGGCATCTTGGTCTCGGCAATCTCGCGCACCTGCGCACGGCTGACACTGCCCACTTCTTCTTTGTTCGGCTCGCCCGAGCCCTTGGGGACGCGAGCGGCCTTCTTGAGAAGCACGGACGCCGGCGGGGTCTTGGTTATGAAGCTGAAGGAACGGTCGGCGTAGACCGTTATGACCACCGGTATGACGACATCGCCGGCCTGTTGGGTCGCCGAGTTAAAGGCCTTGCAGAAGTCCATGATGTTGACCCCGCGCTGGCCCAACGCCGGCCCCACGGGCGGACTCGGGTTGGCCTTGCCGGCCGGTATCTGAAGCTTGATGTAGTCTAGGATTTTCTTGGCCACGTTCTTTCCTCAGGTCTTTTCCACCTGGACCAGCTCCATCTCGACCGAGGTCGAGCGGCCGAATATCGATATCGACACCTTGACCGTTCCACGCTCGGGCCTGACCTCTTCGACCACGCCGTTGAACTCGGCAAAGGGGCCGTCGATGACCTTGACCTGCGCGCCGACGTCGAAGGCCACCCGCGCCCTGGGGCGGGACGAGGCCTCCTCCATCTGCTGGACGACCCGCTTGACCTCGTCTTCGGGTATGGGAGCGGGGGTGATGCCGCCGCCGACAAAGCCCGTGACCTTCGGGGTTTTGTTGACCAGGTGCCAGGTGTCGTCGGTCATCTCCATCTGGACCAGGATGTAACCGGGAAACAGGTTGCGGCTGGCCGTGCGCTTCTTGCCCTTTGCCAGTTCGATGACCTGCTCGGCGGGCACAAGGATGTCGCCGAACTGCTCGTCGGCACCGGTAGCCCGCACGCGCTGTTCGAGCTGCGATTTTACGTTCTGCTCGTACCCCGAGTAGGTGTGAACTACGTACCAATCCATCGGTCTTCTCAGAACACCAGTCCCATGAACAGCGACAGTAGGTAGTCGACCAGGCCGAGATAGACGGCCACAAAGGCCACGATGATGACGACCACCCCGGTAAAACCGATGGTCTCCTTTCGCGGCGGCCAGTAGACCTTGCGCAGTTCGACGGCGACCTCGCCGAGGAACTCGCGGCTCTGCCCTATGTATTCGGTTATGTTGGCCATCCCTGTTTCTATCGCGACCTAATGCTGGCGGGTCAGGCAGGACTCGAACCTGCAGCCCTCGGATTTGGAGTCCGATGCTCTACCAATTAGAGCTACTGACCCCGCATGCCAGGTATCAACTCGTTTCTATACCTTTCCCTCTTTGTGGAGAGTGTGGCTGCGGCATGCAGGGCAATACTTATTGCGCTCCAACTTCTCCTCGCTGATCTTCTTGTTGCGGCTAGCGCGGTAGTTTTTCCGCTTGCAGCTAGTGCAGGCCAAGAGGATCTGATCACGCACCGCCCTACTCCGTTATGGAAGTGACGACGCCAGCGCCGACCGTGCGGCCGCCCTCGCGTATGGCAAAGCGCAGCCCCTCGTCCATCGCAATTGGCGACACCAACTCCACTTCCATCGTCACCGTGTCACCCGGCATCACCATC
>JAYGCK010000019.1:0-20779 GCA_046583395.1 Deltaproteobacteria bacterium | reverse complement strand
GTATCGCGTTCACCGAGCGCCTCGGAATGCTTGCCGCGCTCGCGCTCGACTATGTGGCCCGGCGCACGCTCGATAAAGGAGGGGTCATCCAGTTTCTTCGATATTCGCCCTATCTCCTTATCGAGACGGGCCAACTGCTTCTTCAGCCTGGCCGCTTCCTCGCCCAGGTCGACGTGCCCGGCAACCGGAACCGAAACCTCGGTGGCTGCCGCGACCGCGATAGCCGCGCCAGCCGTAGGCGCCCGGTCGTACTCGAAGGCGTCAAGACCGGCCAGCCGGGCGACCAACCCCTCATTGGCGCGCAGCACGGATGCGGCCGGCCCCTGCCCGACCTGCAAGGTCAGCCGGGCCTTGGGGGCAATGTTCATCTCCGAGCGTATGTTACGAACCGCCCTTACCACCTCGATCATCGCTCCGACCTCGGCTTCGGCCTCCTCGTCGACCCCGCCACTGCCACCGGCCGGATAATCGGCGGCCATTATGCTGGCCCCGGCCCTGCCCGTCTCCGGCAAACCCTGCCATAGCTCCTCGGTAACGAAGGGAATGAAGGGATGGAGGAGCCGCAACAGGGCTTCGGCCACCGCGTCGAGGACCTGGCGGGCCTCGGTAGCCCTGTCACCCCCGGCGGCCAGGTCGGCCTTGGACATCTCGATGTACCAGTCGCAGAACTCGTGCCAGGTGAAGCGATACAGGGCCGAGGCCGCATCGTTGAAACGATAGCCGTCTAGCGCCTCGCGCACTTCGGAGCTGGTGCCGGCCAGCCGTGACAGTATCCACCGCCCCGCCAGAGTGCGAGGACTCTCGGGGGCCGCGCAGGTCGCAGTGTCCGCGTCCCGGTTCAACTCGACGAAACGCATCGCGTTCCACAATTTGTTGACGAAGTTGCGATACCCCCCGATGCGGTCAGCCGACAGGCGAATGTCGCGGCCCATCGCCGCAAACGCCACAAGCGTAAAGCGGAATGCGTCGGCCCCGTATTCGTCGATAATCTCCAAGGGGTCGATGATGTTGCCCTTGGACTTCGACATCTTCTGCCCGCGCTCGTCGCGGATAAGCGCGTGGATGTAAACGTCGGCGAAGGGAACACGGTCCATGACCTCGAGCCCCATCATCATCATGCGCGCTACCCAGAAGAAGATTATGTCGAAGCTCGTGACCAACACGCTGGTCGGGTAGAAGCGCTCGAGGTCCTCGGTCGTCTCGGGCCAACCGAGAGTGGAAAAGGGCCACAGGGCCGACGAGAACCAGGTGTCCAACACATCCTCGTCCTGACGAACCGCGCCCCCGCAGTCGGGGCATACATCGAGGTCCTGGCGGCTGACATGGGTCTTGCCGCAGGGGTCGCAGTACCAGGCCGGGATGCGGTGCCCCCACCAAAGCTGGCGCGACACGCACCAAGGCCGGATACGCTCCATCCAGGAACGATAGGTCTTCGACCAGTGCTCGGGCACGAACTTGGTGCGACCATCGTCAACGGCCTCGAGCGCACGCGCGGCCATCCCCGACACATCGACGAACCATTGCAGGGAAATCATCGGCTCGACCACGGTCTGGCAGCGGTAACAGGTGCCCACCGAGTGAGCGTGGTCCTCGACCCGTTCGAGCGTGCCGTCGGCCTTGAAACGTTCGACCAAGGCTCGCCGGCACTCCTGGCTGGTCATGCCCGCGTATGGCCCGGCCTCATCCGACATGGTCCCGTCCTCGCACATCACCGAAACCACCGGCAGGTCGTGGCGCAATCCCATCTCGTAATCGTTGGGGTCGTGGCCGGGGGTAATCTTGACCGCCCCGGACCCGAACTCGCGGTCCACCCATGTATCGGCGATGACCGGGATGCGGCGCTCAACGACCGGAACAACGACTTCGGCACCGGCCAGGCTCGAATAGCGTTCGTCGTCGGGGTGCACGGCCACGGCCGTATCGCCTAGCATGGTCTCAGGACGGGTCGTGGCCACCGACACCGAACCCGAACCGTCGGCCAAGGGATAGCGCAGGTGCCAAAGCTGGCCGGCCCTGTCCTCGTGCTCGACCTCGATGTCGGACAGAGCGGTCCGGCAGCGTGCACACCAGTTTATGAGGTAGGTGTCGCGCGAAACCAGGCCGCGTTCGTGAAGTCGCACGAAAACCTCGCGTACGGCCTGCGAGAGCCCTTCGTCCATCGTGAAGCGCTCGTGCTCCCAATCGCAGGACACCCCGAGACGTTTGAGCTGCCCGGTGATGGTGCGGCCCGAGGTGTCGCGCCACTCCCAGGTCCTGGCCACAAAGGCCTCGCGTCCGAGGTCGTCACGGGTCTTGCCCTCCACGAGCAACTGACGTTCGACCACGTTCTGGGTCGCTATCCCCGCATGGTCGGTCCCCGGCACCCACAGGACCGCACGCCCGCGCATCCTGTGATAGCGCGCCAGCACGTCCTGCAAGGTGTTGTTGAGCGCGTGGCCGAGATGGAGCGAGCCGGTGATGTTGGGCGGCGGTATGACCATCGAGAAGGTCTGCTCGCCCTCTCTTGCGGGCCTTGGGGCGAACTCGCCCGCTTCCACCCAGCGCTGGTACCACTTCGCCTCGAAGGTCTTAGGATCGTAGACCGCCACGACGGCGGCCGACTATAACACGGAGCGGCCCGGTAGGAAGCAACCCAACCGGCTTGAGAGCCTGCCCCAGCGCGTGTATGTTGTCGCGCCGCGGGCGGCGGACCAGGGAGAACGACGAATGAACGAACGGCCCTTCAAGGTACTGGGCATACAACAGATAGCGGTGGGCGGGACCGACAAGTCCAAGCTCGCCAAACTATGGGTGGAGATGCTCGGTCTGACCGTGACCGGCAACTTCAAGAGCGAGCGTGAGAACGTCGACGAGGACATCACGGCGGCCGGTCACGGCCCCTTCAAGGTCGAGGTCGACCTCATGCAACCGCTCGACCCCGACAAGAAACCGCGCGTTCACGAGCCCCCGCTCAACCACGTCGGTCTGTGGGTAGACGACCTCGAGGCGGCAGTGTCGTGGCTCTCGGACAACGGTGTACGCTTCACGCCCGGCGGCATACGCACGGGAGCCTCGGGCTACGACGTCTGCTTCATCCACCCAAAGGGCAACGACGAAACGCCCGTGAGCGGCGAGGGCGTACTTATCGAGCTGGTCCAGGCCCCGGTCGATGTTATCGGCGCACTCAGCTGAACCTCAGCCCCTCTCCCCGCCGTAGGCACCGCGAAAGAAGAGAAGCGGCGGCTGGTCAACCCCCACCGAGCCTTCAATAACACGCCCGAGCACGATGGTATGGTCGCCGGCCTCTAGCCGGTCGGCAATCTCGCAGTCGAGCACGCCGAGAGCACCGTCCAGCAAAGGGGTCCCTCGCTCGGAGACGCTATGGGCGGTGCCGCCCCTTAGACGGCCCCCCTCGGGCTCACCGCGATCGGCGAACAGATCGGAGATTTCGCGTTGCCCTTCGGCCAAGATGCTGAGCCCGAAATGGGTCGCGTCTGCGAGTTCGGCATGCGCGTTGGCATTCTTATCGACACACACGAGCAACAGCATCGGGTCCAACGATACCGCGGTTACTGCGTTGGCCGTAAAGCCGTGAAGCCGGCCGTTGACCTGGGTGGTCACGACCGTGACGCCGGTCGCAAAGTTGCCCATGATGGTTCGAAAGCTCGAACTGTCCATAGGTTCAGGGTGCGGCCGGTGGTGCGAAAGGGGGGACTTGAACCCCCACGGCCTTGCGGCCACAAGAACCTGAATCTTGCGCGTCTGCCAATTCCGCCACTTTCGCTTGCCGGGGAGCCGGGGATTCTATCGCATCGTTGGTGGCCGGCAAATCCGTGGCGCGCTCCAGGACGCCACTGCTCGCAACGATGACACGTCGGTACCTTCGCAGTTCGCGGAATGCCCGCCATACGACCCGCGGCAAGAAACCGGTCGCCTTGCCCTGGCCGCGTCTTGTGTGCGTGACACCCACTTCGACGTAGCTCGCGCCACGCCTCGCGGCTCGTGTCAGTATTTCGGCACTGACCAGGGCCCCCTCGCTGGCCAGGCTCATGCCCTCGGTCACCTCTCTGGCTATAAGCTTGAACCCGCAGTTGACGTCCCGGTAACGTCCGCCGAGCGCGAAACGAACCACGATACGGCTCCACACCCAGCCTGCCAGCCGCCTGAACCAAGGGTCTTGCCGGGGACTGCGAAAGCCCAGGACCATGTCGGCATCGTCACGACGCTCCCACAGCCGCCCGAGGTCCTCGATGGCGAACTGACCGTCACCGTCGCTGACCAGGATGCGGCGCCCGCGTGCGGCGCGTATCCCGGTGCGCAACGCGGCCCCGTAGCCGCGATTACAATCGTGCCTGAAGAACCGCACACGTGGGTTGGCTCCGCAGGCTCGACCGACGACAACCGCTGTCGAGTCACGACTGCCGTCGTCGATGAGGTTGAGTTCGTAGTCGATGCCCCGGCCTTCGAGATACTCTACGGTCCGCTCAACGACCACGCCTATCACATCGGCCTCGTTGAACACCGGGACCACCACGCTGAGTTCGGGTGTGGGTTTGGCTGGCTCCGTCGTTGTCATCCTGGCTAGGGACGAATAAAATCATATCGGCCTTTGAACGCAACGGCCCGCAATGAAAGAGACCAGACAGGGAACCGAAACTATCGTCCCGCGCCGTGGACGGTCCTCCTTTGCCACGGTGTGGGTCTGCACCTGCTGCCTGCTCGCCGGCTTCGGCATTCTGGCTATGCTGCTCACCGCACGGCACACCGTGGCCGACTGGGTACTGGCCAAGCTGCCCGCCCCGGGCCCGGCAACCAGTATGGCCACGGCCAGGAACCTGACCTCGCACCTACGCATAGAGCCGCCCCGGGTCTGGTGGGCCCGGCTCGGGGACAACAGCGAAACGCTGGTTGCCGAGACCACCGTGACCAATGACTCATTCATCGCGGTACGCGACGTCGTGGTCGAGGCTGAGGCCTACCTGGGCGGCCGCAAGGTCGGCAGTGCGATATCGGCCTGCGGCAAGGCACTCTCCCCGACCCTGCTTGGCAGGATAAAACGCGACGAATTGGCCACGGTCCTTGACCTGCCGGCAAGCGGCACCGCGCTCATGCCGGGCTCATCGACCAGCTGTCAGGTAGCCTTCCCTCGAAGTGCGGCCCGGGCCGACGAGGTCGAGATCAGGGTTGCGTCGGTGGAACCTCTCCCGGGTCATCGGGAGGCTCGTTTTCTCGTTCAGGAGTGACGTCTATCTCGTCGGGTCCCCGAGTGGCCCGCTTGAAGTTCTTTATACCGCGTCCGAGCCCCTCCCCGATATCGGGGAGCTTGCCCGCTCCAAAGATGATCAGGACGATCACCAGGATGATTAGCAGCTCGGCTATGCCCAATCCGAACACTTAGGTCGCTCCACGGGGCCCGGCCCCTGTCAGACATGATAGTGAAAAGAACGGCCACGGCCAATCGTGGTCAATCCTGGGCGTCACCATCAGGGTACCAGCGCAGTACCGGCCGCCTGGCTGCGCGTGTCTCGTCCAGGCGCCTGAGCGGCGTGGCCGAAGGCGCAGCGAGCAACGCCCCGGGGTCAGAACGGGCCTCTTCGGCAATCGCCGACATCGCCTCTACGAAGGAATCGAGCGTGGCCAGGCTCTCGGTCTCGGTCGGCTCTATCATGAGCGCTCCATTGACCACCAGGGGGAAGTAGATGGTGGGGGCGTGGTGGCCATGGTCGAGAAGACGCTTGGCGATATCGAGGGTCTTGACCCCGTGTGGCGTCTGTTCCTTGTCGGTAAACACGACCTCGTGCATCGAGGGCTCGTCAAAGGGCAGATGATAGGTGCCGGTCAAGGACGCACGTATGTAGTTGGCGGCAAGGACGGCCATCTCGGTGGAAGCCTCCAAACCGTTCCCACCGCAAGCGAGCATGTATGAATAGGCACGAACGAGGATTCCGAAGTTTCCGAAAAAGGACCTCACCCGCCCGACCGAAGAAGGACACTGGTCGTCCCAGCGCAACCCCTCGGCGGTCTCGCGCACGCGAGGCAGCGGCAAATAGTCCTCAAGGTCGGCACGCACCGCTACCGGCCCTGCGCCCGGACCACCACCACCGTGGGGCGTCGAGAAGGTCTTGTGGAGGTTGAACTGAAGAACGTCGGCGCCCATATGACCGGGCTTGGCCACGCCCATGAGCGCGTTCATGTTGGCCCCGTCCATGTACACCAGCCCGCCGGCCTCGTGGACCGCACGGGTTATCTCCTCTATCTCGACCTCGAAAAGCCCCAGGGTGTTGGGGTTGGTCACCATCAGCGCGGCGACCTCGTCGTCGAGCAGGCCGTGCACCGCGTCGGCGGTCATCAAGCCTCGGTCGTCGCAGGGAACCTCAACGCAGCCGTAGCCGCACAGTGCCGCACTGGCCGGATTGGTCCCGTGCGCACTCGAAGGTATCAGCACCTTGGAACGCACCGCGCCACGGTCGCGGTGCCATGCGCGCACGATCTTCATCCCGGTCAGTTCGCCTTGAGCCCCAGCGGCAGGCTGGAGCGTGACCGCGCCCATTCCACTTATCTCGGCCAACCAACGTTCAAGCTCGACCACCAAACGCAACGCCCCCTGGACGGTCTCGTCGGGCGCCAAGGGGTGTATGTCGGCGAAACCGGGAAGCGCCGCCGCACGTTCGTTGGCGACCGGGTTGTACTTCATCGTGCAAGAACCCAGGGGATAGAAATTGGTAGCGGCCGAAAAGTTGAGCTGGGACAATCTCAAGTAATGCCTGAGCAGGTCGGGCTCGCTCAGTTCGGGCATGCCCTCGAGGTCAGCACGCAAGAGAGCTTCGTCCAGCGGACACTCCACGGCGGGGCCCACGTCGATTCCGCTACGGCCGGGGCTGCCCTTCTCGAAGACCGGCGCTTCCAACCGCTCTTTCACGCGTCCGGCCCTCCGGCCAGAGCCGCCACCAGACGGTCGACCGCGCTATCACGAGTGGTCTCGGTCACCGTGACCAACAAGCGTCCCTCCAGCTCGGACCCCACTCCGGCCAAACGCACGCCTGGAACAAGCCCCGAGGCCACCGTTTCATCGAACCATCTCTGGCCACCAGGTGCCACGACCACAAACTCGTTGAAGAAGGGTTCGAACAGCGGCGCCAATCCCGCCTCCTTCTTTAGACGGCCGGCCACCTCGTGGGCTCGCGCGGTATTGAGCAGGGCAAGCTCGCGTAGACCACGGCGGCCGGTAAGGCCGAGATAGGCCGTGACCGCGAGGGTGGCCAGCCCTTGGTTGGTGCAGATGTTGGACGTCGCCTTCTCACGGCGGATGTGTTGCTCGCGCGTGGCCAGGGTCAACACGTAGCCGCGGCGCCCCTCTTGGTCGACGGTTTGGCCGACCAATCGCCCCGGGACCTGCCTCAGAAAAGGCTCGCGCGCCGCGAACATTCCCAGACCGGGACCTCCGTAGGCCATCGGAAGCCCCAAGCTCTGTCCTTCGGCCACGGCGACATCAGCTCCAAGCTCCCCCGGCGAGCGCAGCAAGCCGAGCGCCAGAGCTTCGGTGGTCACCGAGATGGTGAGCGCCCCGGCCTTGGCCGCCGCTTCGGATGCGGCGGCGAGGTCGTCGATAACTCCAAGATAGTTGGGGTAGCCGATGCACACGGCGGCCACCTCGTCGTCGAGCATGGCTGCCAACTCTCCAAGGTCGGTCCGCCCTTGCCCGTCGATGGGCAGATCCTCTATCTCGCCCTCCCCCGAGCCGGACAGATAGGTCGCCACCACCTCTCGGTACTGGGGATGCACGGCCCGGGATATGAGAACCCGGCGGCGGCGCTTGCCCACACGGAGCGCCATAAGAACCGCCTCGGCCAAGGCTGAAGCACCATCGTAGAGGCTGGCGTTGGCCACGGGCAGGCCGGTCAGTATCGACACATAGGTCTGGAACTCGAAGCAGGCCTGGAGCGTCCCCTGGCTTACCTCGGGCTGATAAGGGGTATAGGCGGTGGCGAACTCGGAGCGCGAGAGCACTTGCGAGACCGCCGCGGGCACGAAGTGGCGATAAGCACCGGCCCCCTGAAAGCTATCGCCGGTCTGATTGAGGCCGGCCAGCCCGGCCATCGCGGCAAGCACCGCGTCCTCGCCCAGCCCGTCGGGAAGGTCGAGAGATGCCGAATCACGAAGAGCTTGCGGGACCTGCGCGAAAAGGCCGTCGGTCGAGCCCAGGCCCACGACCTCGAGCATCCGCGAAATGTCTGCCGGTGTATGCGGTAAGAAGCGCATCCCGGCTCAGGACAGTTCGTCTATATGGAATTGATAGTCCTCGGCAGAAAGGAGGCCTTTGAGCTCCTCCCGATTGGTGAGCTTCATGCGCACCATCCAGCCGTCGCCGTAACAGTCCTGATTGATGACCTCGGGGCTATTGGGAAGCTCGTCGTTGACCTCAATCACCTCGCCCGACACCGGCGCGTACACGTCGGACGCGGCCTTTACCGATTCGACCACGGCGAAGGGCTCGTCCTTTGTCACGGTGTTATTTTCATCGGCTGGAAGTTCGACGAAGACGATGTCGCCGAGCTGGCTCTGTGCGTAATCGCTTATGCCAATCACGACGGCGGCGGCATCTTCCTCGACCCTGACCCATTCGTGTTCTTTGGTGTAGTAGAGATTATCCGGGAACTCCATATCCGCTGTATCAGTCTCCTGTTCCGCTTTGCTGGTCAGACCGGCTGCCGGTTCAAGACCCTCCGCCGGCCGCGTCCCTAACATAAAATGGGAGGTCGGTCACCTTCACGGCCAGGGTTTTGTTCCTGACCACCACCCCGAGCTCTCCACCGACGCTTTCCCGGTCGACCAGGGCCAACGCGATGGCCCGGCCAAGGCTGGGCCCGTGGGTCCCGCTGGTCACCACACCGACGACCTTGCCATCGGCGACGACCTCACAGCCCTGGCGCGCTATCCCGCCCGATATCTCGAGCCCGAGCCGCTCGCGGCGCGGACCGCGTGCAACGATACCCTCGAGGGCCTCGAACCCGACCATCTCGGGACGGTCGAGCCTGACCGTCCAACCGAGACCCGCCTGATAGGGATCGATGTCGTCGGCCAGCTCGTGGCCATAGAGCGGCAGTGCCGCCTCCAGGCGCAGGGTATCGCGTGCCCCGAGGCCCGCCGGCCCAAAATCCTTGCCGCATTCCTCCTTGCCGGTCTCCAGGAGCGCACGCCACAAGGACACCGCACATGTGTTCTCGACGAACAGTTCGAAACCATCCTCGCCGGTATAGCCGGTGCGGGCTATCAGTACCGTGCCGGCCTCGTAAGCGGTCTCGATGCAGCCGAAACGCGACAGAGCTTCGGCGCCGGGCAATACGGCCGACGTAATGGCTGCCGCGCTCGGCCCCTGCACGGCTATAAGGCCAAGCTCCGAGCTGCGGTTGAGCAACACCACGTCGTCGGAGACGTGAATCCTGATCCAGTCGAGGTCCTTGGCCGTGTTGGCGGCGTTGAGGCAGACCATGAAGTATTCGTCGGCTAGACGGTAGACGATGACATCGTCGACGACCCCGCCGTCCTCGTTGACCATCAGGTTGTATTGCGCACGACCGGGCTCGAGACGGGACGGATCGTTGCTCATAAGGCGTGCCAACAGTCCGGCCGCACCGCTGCCGGATATCTCGACCTCCCCCATATGCCCGACATCGAACAAGGCTGCGCTCGAGCGTACGGCCTGGTGTTCGGCCACGATAGAACCGTACTGCACCGGCATGTCCCAACCGGCGAACTCGACCATTCGCGCCCCGGCGGCCGTGTGCTCGGCGTGCAGGCCGGTCCTCTTCATGCCGTGCCTCCGTCGCGCAGGGCCGCGGCCTGGTAGGTATTGGCAAGCAACATCGCCACCGTCATCGGCCCTACCCCGCCCGGGACCGGAGTAATCCAGGCCGCGCGCTCAGCTGCAGCCTCGGTCTCGACATCACCCACGAGTTTCCCGTCAACGCGGTTCATACCCACATCGATGACCACCGCACCCTCCTTTATCCACTCGCCGCGGACCAGCCCGGGCCGCCCGATTGCGGCCACGACCACATCGGCCGATGCGACCTCGGCAGCCAGGTCTGCGGTCCGCGAATGACAGGTCGTGACCGTGGCGTGGCGCTCGAGCAACAATGCCGCCATCGGCTTGCCGACCAGCAGAGAACGGCCAATCACCACCGCACGCTTGCCCTCGATAGCAAGGCCGGTCGAATCGATAAGCCGCATGCAGCCCAGCGGTGTGCACGGACGTATGCCCGGACCCCCGCTCATTAGCGCGGCCTGGTTGGCCGGGTGCAGGCCATCGACGTCCTTGGCCGGGTCGATGGTAGCCACGACCCGGCCGGCATCCAGCCCGCCGGGCAAGGGAAGCTGGACGAGGATGCCGTCGATATCGGCCCGCGCATTATAGGTCTCAATAACGGCCAGTAGTTCGTCGAGACCAACGGCGGCGGCGAGCTCGACCGATTCGGCCTTCATCCCGAGCGCGATGGATTCTTTCTGTTTACGCCCGACATAGACCTTGGAGGCAGGGTCGGCGCCGACCAGCACGGTGACCAGGCCGGGCACTCGCCGGCCCTCCTGGCGACCGCGCTCTATCCGGGCCGACAGGCCGGCCCGGACCTGGGCCGCCAACGCGTCTCCGTCTATAAGCTGACCCACGTCTCTGGTGTCCTCAGTCGACCTGCATGGCCAGTTCATCAACCATACGTCCGACCAGTTGGCGGGCGATATCGACCGCACGGGCCGGCATCGCGTCCTTGCCCTCGACCAACCCGCGCCAGCGAAGCGCGACCGCCGAACGGGCCTCCTCGTCGGCATCCACAAAGGAGGACCACAGGGTCTGGCCGCTTCCGGTATCGAGGAGGGCCGCGTAGACCGCGGCCCCCGGCCTGGGTCCAGAACCGGCATTGGCCCCGGGACTGCGGAGTTCGAGCAAAGCGCCTACGAGCACCGCATCGGCCACCCGCTCTCCCTGCGGGCTATCAAGACCGGCCAGGGTAGAGCGCATATCGGCACCGCGCGCCCGGAGGACGTCGGCGTAGGGCACCAGCGCGAAGCGCGGATGACGCGTGAAGTGTTCGTAGAAAAAGGCCGTCACCAGCATGGCCTTGTCCTCCGACGTTTCGGCCAAGACCATGTCGTTCGGACACAGGTCGCATTCGACGCTGCCGCTGTCGCCGCGGTAGGCCAGCGGCAGCACGGCGATACGCCGCACCCCGGAGGTAACGGGCTCTCCTGGTCCGGCCGGCCGCGCGGTCCACGCCGAGCATCCTGCCAAGGCCAAAGTGAGCGCGGTCAGGACGAGCAGCCCGCGCAAGTTCAGCCCCCGATACGAAGGCCGAGCTGACGGAGTTGGGCAGCATCGACGACCGACGGCGCGCGCGTGAGCAGACAGGCCGCGCGTTGGGTCTTGGGAAAAGCAATTACGTCCCTGATTGAGTCGACCCCGGCGAGCATCGCCACGGTGCGGTCGAGGCCAAGAGCCAACCCGGCATGCGGTGGCGCCCCCGAGGCCAGTGCTTCGAGAAGGAACCCGAACTTCTCGGTGGCTTCGGCTTCTTCTATTCCGAGAACGCCGAACACCCGTCGTTGTACGTCCGGACGGTGTATACGTACCGACCCGCCGCCGAGTTCCACGCCGTTGAGCACGATGTCATAGGCATCGGCACGTACCGCCAATGGGTCGCTCTCGAGGATATCGAGATGCTCGTCACGGGGTGCGGTAAAGGGATGGTGAAGGGCCTGATACCGGCCGCTCTCGGCATCACGTTCGACCAGCGGGAAGTCGGTGACCCACACGAACTCGTGGCTGTCTCCATCGATGAGGCCCCGGTCTTCGGCCACCCGACGCCTGAGGCCGCCGAGCACGGTATTGACCACTGCGGCCTGGCCGGCCCCGAACAGAACGAGATCACCTGCCGCCAGTCCCAAGGCCGCCGCCATTCCCTCGCGCTCCTGGTCGGACAGGAATTTAACGATAGGAGATCGCCACTCGGTGTCGTCCACCTTTATCCAGGCCATCCCCTTGGCCCCCAAGGCCACGGCCAACTCGGTCAGGTCGTCCAGCTCCTTGCGTGACAGCTCGGCACCACCCTCGACACGGATGGCCTTTACAGCTCCCCCGGCGGCCAGCGCCGAGCTGAACACCTTGAAGCCGCTGTCGGCAAATATCCCGGAAAGGTCCTCGAGCTCGAGCCCGTAGCGCAGGTCGGGCGCGTCGCTGCCATAGCGGCCGACGGCCTCGGCGTAGCTCATATGCCGGAAGGGCTCGTCCGCTTGTACCCCGGTCTTGCCGGCGAACAGCCGCTTCATCAGTTGCTCGACGACGCCCATCACGTCCTCGGCGGCGGCAAAGGACATCTCTATGTCTATCTGCGTAAACTCGGGTTGGCGGTCGGCGCGCAGGTCCTCGTCACGGAAACACCGGGCAATTTGGTAGTAGCAGTCGAGGCCACCAATCATCAACAACTGCTTGAAGAGCTGTGGCGACTGCGGCAATGCGAAAAAACTGCCGGGCACCGTACGGCTGGGAACCAGATAATCGCGGGCGCCTTCGGGTGTACTGCGGGTCAGCAGCGGGGTCTCGACCTCGATGAACCCGGCGGCATCAAAGTGCTCGCGGGTGGTGCGGCAGGTCTCGTGCCTGGTACGCAGGTGGCGCTGCATGAGCGGACGCCGAAGGTCGAGGTAACGGTTGGTGAGACGCACGTTCTCGGTAATCTTTTCCTCGCCGTCGATGGCAAATGGGCTGGGCTCGGCGTTGTTGAGGACCTCCAGCTCGGTCGCCATCAGTTCGACCTTGCCGGTTGGCAGGTCGGGGTTGATGGTGTCGTCGCTGCGGAAGGCGAGCTCGCCGGAGACCTCGATGACGAACTCGTTGCGCAGGCTGCCGGCCAGTTCATGGGCTGCGGGCCCGACCTCGGGATTGAATACCACCTGGACCAGTCCGCTGCGGTCACGAAGGTCAACGAAGATGACCCCGCCGTGGTCGCGCCGTGTATCGACCCAGCCTTGCAGAATCAGACGCTGACCGACCTCGGTCTCACGCGGTTCGGCACAGTAACAGCTACGCCTCATCTCGCCCCCCGCCTTCCATCTCGGCTATCGCTTCGGCTCCCCCAGCGGCGAGCGGGAAACAGGCCGGCAGGTCCTGGCCGGCGGCCATATCACGAACGGTGGCGCTACCGTCGGCAAGTTCCTGCTCACCGATGATGACCACAAACCCCACACCGGTCTTGTCGGCGCTCTTCATCTGAGCTTTGAGGCGGCGGTCGGCCGACCCTAACTCGACCCTGCGGCCCGCCTGCCTAAGCCGCCGCGCGAGCGAGGCGGCTGTAGCGGCCGCCCCGGCACAGAGCGGAGCCACGAGTATCTCGGGCCCGGCATCTATTGCCTGCGAACCGGCCGCCATGAGCATGCGTTCGACGCCGAGGGCAAAACCGACACCGGCCAGGTCGGGGCCGCCTAGCTTGGCGACCAGGCCGTCGTAACGGCCACCGCCGCCTATGGCGTCCTGCGAACCCAAGCCGTCGGCAATCAACTCGAAGGCCGTGCGGCAATAGTAGTCCAGACCACGGACCATCGAGGGCCTGGCCACAACCTCGACACCGGTCACGGCCAGAATCTCGAGCACCGAGTCATGATGTGCGCGGCAGGGGTCGCAAAGCTGGTCATCCATCATCGGCGCGGCGCCCATGAGTGCCCGGCACCCCTCGACCTTGCAGTCGAGCAGGCGCAAAGGGTTGCGCTCGATGCGGTTCCGGCAGTCGTCACAAAGCTCTGCGGCATGCTCGCGCCCAAAGGCCACAAGCGCCGCGCGATAGGCAGGCCGGCACTGCTGGTCGCCTAGCGAGTTAATCTCTATGCGAAAACCCTCCACGCCGGCCGCGCTGCAGATATCGGCGGCCAAGGAGATTGATTCGGCATCGGCGCCGGCATCATTGCGCCCGATTAGCTCGGCACCGACCTGGGTGAACTGCCGGAAACGGCCCTTTTGCGGCCTCTCCCGCCTGAACATCGGCCCCTGGTAGTAAAGACGTGCCACCGGCAGGGAACGCGACAGGCCGGCTTCGATATAGGCGCGCACCAAAGATGCGGTCCCCTCCGGCCGGAGCGCCAGCAGGCTGCCGTCACGGTCCTCGAAGACGTACATCTCTTTCTCCACGATGTCGGTACTCTCGCCTATGGTGCGGGCGAACAGCTCACCGTGTTCGAGCAGGGGCAATTCGACCTCCCGATAAGAATAGGCCGCGAGCAGCTCGGAAGCTGCGGCCAACACCGCACGGCGGCCCGCCGCCTCTTCGGGCAGGATATCGCGGAAACCTTTTACCGAATTCGTCGTCACGGGATAGATTGCGGAAGGACCCGCTAGTTATCGGCGAAAAGGCCCCGGAGTCAACGAGGTCCCGCTGCTCGAAGCCGCAGACCCGAGCGGTCGATATAAAAGCGGACGGCACCGTCGATGGCCGTGGCCATCACGCGCGCGCCGTGGCCCCGGTAACGGCCGATGACCTCGTCGTGGGGCAGACCGTAACGCCGCCCACGCCCGCTCGAGACCACCGCCAGACGGGAACTGAGGGCCGAAACGAAATCCTCCGAGGACGAGGTCCGGCTGCCATGGTGGGGAACCTCGACCACCAGCGGCCGGGTCAGGCGGCGTTCACGCTAGCGCCGAAGGACACCGCGCTCGGCCGCGGCCTCGATGTCGGCGGCCAGCATCAGACCGCGGCCGGCGTATTCGACCCACAGGACCACCGAGCGGTCGTTGGCATCGCAGGGACCACGGTCATCGAGCGGCCACAATGCTTCGGCCCGACAGGGCCCGCCCTTACCGGCCAGTCCCCGACCCGACCGGGATGACGCCGCCCGACGTGCCTGCCAAGCCCCGCGCCGCCGAAGATTACAGCTAGGTTATTTTTTACGCGCCGAGTTCGGCAAGGATACGGCGGGCAAGCTCAGCCGACACCCCGGGGGTCTCGGCCAGTTCGGACTGGCTGGCCCTGCGGATACGTTTGAGACTGCCAAAACGCGAAAGCAACGCCTTACGCCTGGCCGGACCCACGCCGGCAACCTCGTCGAGCCCCGAGCGCAACCTGGCCTTCGACCGAAGCGAACGATGGAAGGTGATAGCGAAACGGTGGGCCTCATCACGGACCTGCTGGAGCAAGAACAAGGCCGGTGAGTTGCGCCGGAAGGTGATGGCATTGGAGCGACCGGGCCTGAACACCCGGTCCTCGATCCGCTCGACCTCCTTCGAACTTGCCGGACCGCGCACCCTCTCTTTGGCCAAGGCGCAGACCTCGACCTCCTCGACACCCAGCTCGCGCATGGCCTCGACCGCCACCCCGAGCTGCCCCTTGCCTCCGTCAACCACAATCAGGTCGGGGAGTCCCCCCTCTGCCTTTCCCCGCTTGAGCCTGCGGTCTAGGACCTCCTTCATCGCAGCAAAGTCGTCGTTGCGCTGCACCCCGCGCAAACGGTAGCGGCGGTAGCCGTCCTTGTCGGCCACGGCCTCATCGAAGGCGACCATGGATGCCACCACCGCCTCGCCGCTGACGTGAGAGATATCGAAGCATTCAATCCGTTTCGGGCTGCTGGCCAGACCGAGCTTCTTACCCAGCTCTTCGAGCATCGCCTCACGCCGGCGCCCCTCGTCGCCACGTTCGGACATGGCATGGGCGGCGTTGTCGCGGGCCATGTCGACGAGCGCGCGCTTGTCGCCCCTTTGAGGAACCATGACCTTTACCCGCCGGGGGTGGTCACGTTTGGCGCTCAGATATTCCGCTAGAGCCTCCATCCCCTCGACCGCAAAGGGCAGCAGCACCTGGTCGGGCACAAAACGGCCGCCTTCGTAGAAGCGTCCGAGCAAAGACGACAACAGTTCATCATCGGGCAGTTCGAGGTCTTCGAAGTGGTAGGAGCTGTGAGACACGAGCTTGCCGGCCCGGACCATCAGGACCGCGACCTCCATGTAACCGGCCTCACGGCAAGCGCCGAACACGTCGCGGTCCCCGCCCCCGTGGACGACCACCTTTTGACCTTCGACCGCTTGGCGCACCGCGGCCATGCGGTCGCGCACGCGGGCGGCCTCCTCGAAACGCTCCGACCCGGAGGCCTCGCGCATGCGGTCCTCGAGGTCGGACAACAGCGACTCGGTCTTTCCCTCGAGCAGCTTGGTCGCGCCGTCGAGATGGCGCTCGTACTCGGTGCGGTCGACCTCGAGCACACAGGGAGCCATACAGCGCTTGATTTGGTACTCGAGACAGGGACGCGAACGGTTACGGAACACCCCGTCCGAACAGGTCCTGAGCGGAAAGACCTTGCGAACCGTATCGACGGTGCGGCGCAGCCCCGAGGCCGAGGGAAAGGGGCCGAGATAGGTGTTGCCGTCACGGGTAATCTTGCGGGTTACCAGAATTCGCGGCCACGGGTCCTTGGTCGTTATCTTGACCGACAGATAACTCTTGTCGTCCTTGAGCTTGATGTTGTAACGCGGCTTGTGCTGCTTGATCAGGTTGTTCTCGAGCATCAAAGCCTCGGTCTCGCTCGCGGTCACCAAGGTCTCGACGTCGCGCGCGCGGTCGAGCAGAAATCGCAACTGATAACGGCCGTCGCCGCGCCGAAGATAACTGCGTAGTCTCGCTCTGAGGCTTTTGGCCTTGCCGATATAGATGACCTTCCCGCGCGCGTCCTTGAACATGTACACGCCGGGCCGCAACGGTGCGGCGACGGTCTTGGCCTTGATTTGCTCGCGGGCGCGCTCGGCGGCGCTGGACCTCTTTGGCTTGCCTTCCTTAGCCATCGATTCCGAGTTCGGCCTCTTCGAGACGCTTGGCCTTGTCGCGAAGATCCGAAGCGGCCTCAAAATCGAGACGGTCGGCCGCTTCCCGCATCCGCTTGCGAAGTGCTTCGACCTCGCGCCTTATCTCGGCGGCGTTGCCGTAACCGGACGCCTCTTCCTCGATTTTCGGAACGGCGTAGTAGTCGGCCTCGGCCATGCGCACGATGGGGTCGCCGACGGCCTTGGTCACCGAGCGCGGAACAATACCGTGCTCCCGGTTGAACTCCTCTTGAACGATTCGCCGACGGTCGGTCTCGTCCATGGCCGCACGCATAGAGCCGGTCACCGTGTCGGCATACAGGATGACGCGGCCGTTGAGGTTTCTCGCCGCTCTTCCCATCGTCTGTATCAAAGAACGCGCCGAGCGTAGAAAACCCTCCTTGTCGGCATCGAGAATGGCGACCAGCGAGACCTCGGGCAGGTCGAGACCCTCGCGCAAAAGATTGATCCCGACCAGAACGTCGAACTCGCCGCGGCGAAGGTCACGAATAATCTCGATTCTCTCGAGCGTCTCGACGTCCGAGTGCAAGTAGCGGACCCGCACACCGACCTCGGCGTAGTAGTCGGTCAGGTCCTCGGCCAGCTTCTTGGTGAGGGTGGTCACCAAGACCCTCTCGTTCTTGGATGCACGCTGGCGGATTTCCTCGAGCAGGTCGTCGACCTGGGTCCCGGCTTCGCGAACCTCGACCGCCGGGTCCACCAGTCCGGTGGGCCGCACCAACTGTTCGACGATGACGCCGGCCGATCTTTCCATCTCGTGTTCACCCGGGGTGGCCGACACGTAAACGAGCGGTCCGACGATGGACTCGAATTCGGCGAACTCCAGCGGCCGGTTGTCGAGGGCCGAAGGTAGGCGAAATCCGTACTCGACCAATGTTTCCTTGCGCGAGCGGTCACCGCGGTACATGCCGCCTATCTGCGGAACGGTAACATGGCTCTCGTCTATGAAGGTCAGAAAATCGCCCCCGAAATAGTGGAGCAAGGTCGGCGGGGTCTCGCCGGGCTGACGGCCGGTCAGGTGGCGGGAGTAGTTCTCGACGCCGGGACAGGTGCCCATCTCGCCAAGCAGTTCGATATCGTAGGCGGTGCGCTGGCCCAGACGTTGCGCCTCCAGGGTCTTGCCTTGGTCCTGCAACTGCTCGAGCCGCTCTCCCAGCTCGGCCTGGATTCCGCCTATGGCCTCGTGCAAACGGTCCGGGCGGGTGACGTAGTGGCTGGCCGGATAGATGCACAAGCGTTCGACGCGACGTAGGGCCTTGCCGCGCAAGGGGTCAATCTCATGGATGGCCTCGACCTCGTCGTCGAAGAACTCGACCCGCAACGCACGCGAATCCTCGTAGACCGGGAAAATCTCGACCGTGTCGCCCCGCACCCGAAAGGTTCCCCGGTGAAAATCATGATCGCTGCGAGCGTACTGGATAGCAACGAGCTTGCGCAGAACCTCGTCGCGGTCCATCCGCCCGCCCTCCTCTAGGAACAGCAGCATCTTGAAATACTCTTCGGGTGAGCCGAGCCCGAATATGCAGGACACGGAGGCGACGACTAGAACGTCGTTACGCTCGAGCAGGGCCCGCGTTGCCGAATGCCGCAACTTGTCTATCTCGTCGTTGATGGCCGCGTCCTTCTCGATGAAGGTGTCCGAGCTCGGCAGGTAGGCCTCGGGTTGGTAGTAATCGTAGTAGGACACAAAGTAGCGGACGGCGTTGTCCGGAAACAGGGCCTTGAACTCGCCGTAGAGCTGCGCAGCCAAGGTCTTGTTGGGGGCTATCACCAGAGCGGGCCGGTTCACGCGTTCGATGACGTTGGCCATCGAAAAGGTCTTGCCCGAGCCGGTGACCCCAAGCAGCACTTGGTGTGGCGTGTCCTGTTCGACACCCTCGACCAGGCCTTTGACCGCTTCGGGCTGGTGCCCCTGAAGCGAGAACTCGCTCGTCAACCTGAAGCTGCCCTCGCGCGCCATCGGGCCAGCATAGACGACCGCGACCGGCCAGGCACACCCGCGGGAAGGCTCGCCCCCGGCCCCGGCATGGGCTAGTTTTCCCCAAGCATGAGCAAAGGGGGACCCCAAAGGTGAAGACCCAATACGAAAAGCTGAGCCTCACCGCTATCATCATGACCGCACTTATTGTGAGCTTTTCGGCTCCGCAGGCCGGCCTTGCCGACGCCGGCCAGGCCGAACTGATAACACCGGCCTTCAAGGCCGTGAGCAAAGCCTACGACCCCAAACACACGCCCAAGATAACCTCACCCGACAAAGTGGCCGCCGGCCAGTGGTTCGACGTCACCATCGAAATCGGCCAGGGCATGCGGCACCCTTCGCTGGTCGAACACCACGTACGCTGGATCGCGCTGTTCAAGAACGACGTGGAACTGGCCCGGGCTTACCTGCACCCGGTACAGACCAGCCCGAAGGTTACCTTCACCATCGCACTCGAGGAGACCGCCGAACTGCGCGTACTCGAGGAACCGACCCACTCGGCGGCGTGGGAGTCATCCAAGACCGTAAAGGTCGAGTAGCCGCGCGACAAGCCCGCCGGCTAGTCCTGTTCCCAGACCACTTCGAGGCTTGCACCGTCAGCGCCGGCCTCGGCCAAGACCCGGCGGGTGCCGAGCGTCTCGTGCCAAAGTTCCAGCTGATAACGGCCCGCAGGGAGCCCGCTTAGCGCAAAACGTCCGGCCTCGTCGGTCGCCACCGTCCACGCGTGTTCGGCCACCACGATGACCGCGCCCATCCAGTAGTGGACATCGCAGGCCGCCCGCACAATCTCGGGCTCGGTGAACACCACCGTATCCTCCTTGCCTGAGGTCTGAGCCTTGTTGACGTTACGGTTGAGCGCCGCCTTGGTGCGGAAGGTATGGAGGAGCCGGTCGCTGTTTCGCACCCTGACCGGGACCCCGGGTGCTGCGATGACCAGATGGGGCACGAACACGCACCCCTTCTGGTCGATGACCGGACCCGGCCCGGTGGCATTGTAGGGCGGCGCGTTGGTGGAGCCCATGACCCTGACCACGACATCGGCAATGCCACGACCCTCGCCGATGACCAATCGCGGGTCAGCAATCCTCCCCTCGTTTCCACAGGCCCAGGCATCGACCGCCACGCTGAGCGGCACGGCCGCAGCCAGGGACGGGGGTGCCGTCACACGCCCATGTAGCCCGGCAGCAGCGGCCGTGTACGGCGCTAACAACAGAGCAAGAGCTAGGAAAAGCGGCATGGCGGCGACCGCGGCGGGTCGGGACGAAGATTGCGCTAACCGTCTAGAGGAACAACTCGGCGGCCAGCGCCGCTGAGACGCCCACCACTATCAACAGCGCATAGGGAAGGCCCAAGGCCGGCCGCGTGGCCGGCGCTAACACGAGCTGCCCGGTGGCCAGGCCGTAGATGGTCCTGAGCAAACGTCCCAGAGCAGCGGCCAAGCGGCCCTCGACGAACAGGGATACCAAGGCGGCAAGAGCGGCAACGGCGAATGCGGCCGCCAATCCGAGCAGCAGCAAACGCCAGCCGAGGAAGGCACCGAAGGCGGCGGTCAGACTCAGTTCGGCGGCACCGACCAAGCCGGCCATGGCCAGGGGAACCATGAACACAGCGGCAAGAGCGATACCGAGAAGACCCACGCCAAGACCGCTAACACCGAAGAGCACGAACTGTATCCACAATGCCGCAACCACGGTCCAGACCCCTGTCTTGGTCGACAGCCCGTGCCCGCGAAGCTCAGCCGCGGCGGCCCCTAGAATGAGCAGACTAGCCGGAACCACAACGAAGAGGCTCATGCTGGTCATCCTGCCAGCTCCCCTAGGTGGGTCGCAAGCGCCGGGACGGTACCCGCCTCACGGCGGCCCATGCCGGGGAACTCCGCATCAGCCGCTTTCTTTTCGGTCCGCATCGTCACGAGCATGGGCCGGAGCCCAGCAAACTAGCAAGCAAGCCTTATGCCAAGCCTGGCTCTTGGTTAC
>JAYGCK010000012.1:0-2471 GCA_046583395.1 Deltaproteobacteria bacterium | reverse complement strand
TTGCGATTGGAGGTCGATGCGCAACGCTCGCCCGGCAGCAGGGTGTCGGGGTTCATGGCCAGGCACATCGAACAGCCGGGCTCGCGCCATTCGAAGCCGGCCTCGACGAACACACGGTCGAGCCCCTCGGCCTCGGCCTGTAACTTTACTGCCACCGAGCCCGGAACGACCATCGCAGAAACGGTGTCGCTTACCTTGTGCCCGCGCGCGGCCCGCGCGGCTTCGCGAAGGTCTTCGATGCGCGCGTTGGTGCAGGAACCGAGGAACATGCGGTCTATCTTTATCTTCGACATTGCCGTGCCCTCGTCGAGCCCCATGTAGGCAAGCGCCTTGGCCGCGGCCTGGCGTTCGACCTCGTTGGCGATGTTGGCCAGCACCGGGGTCCGGCCGCTTATGCCGGTGACCATGCCGGGCGATGTTCCCCAACTGACCTGCGGTTCGATGTCGGCGGCGGCCAACTCGATCAAGGTGTCGTAGCTGGCGTCGGCGTCGGAGGCCCACGTGGCCCATTCGTCGGTGAGTTCTGCGTGGTCGCGCCCGGCCGGCAGGTACTCGCGGCCTTCTAGATAGTCGAAGGTAGTGCGGTCGGGCGAGATAAGCCCGGCCCGGGCCCCGGCCTCGATGGACATGTTGCAGACCGTCATGCGTCCTTCCATCGACAGCGCGGCAATGGCCTCACCGGTGTATTCAATCACGTAACCGGTGGCCCCCGCCGTACCGATCCTGCCGATGACGGCCAGTATGATGTCCTTCGGTGTCACGCCGATGGGCAGTTGGCCATCCAGGCGCATCTCCATTGTCTTGGCCTTCTTTTGCAGCAGCGTTTGTGTGGCCAGGACATGCTCTACCTCGCTTGTGCCAATGCCGAAGGCCAGGGCACCAAAAGCACCGTGGGTCGAGGTGTGCGAATCGCCGCAGACGATGGTCTGGCCCGGAAGCGTCAGCCCTAGTTCGGGGCCGATTATATGGACGATGCCGTTACGACGGTCGCCCATACCAAAACACTCGATGCCGAACTCGGCGCAGTTGGCCTCAAGTGTCTCTACCTGACGACGGGATAGCTCATCGGCGATGGGTGCCGACCGATCAGTGGTCGGGATGTTGTGATCCATGGTCGCAAAGGTCAGCTCGGGGCGTCGCACCTTACGTTTGGCCGACCGCAGGCCCTCGAAAGCCTGCGGAGAGGTGACCTCGTGAACGAAATGTCGGTCTATATAGAGGATAGGGTCACGGCCGTCCTGGTCGTGTACCGTATGGGCATCCCAGATCTTCTCGTATATGTTACGCGCCATCAGCCCTTCCTCAGAATCAACTACCTGTAACAGAGTTCGCCGTATCGTTGAAGGCGCGGCCATGTTGGTGGTTGTTGCCGCCACCATGGCTAGTGCTGCATCTACTGCCGATTGGAGCCCGCGAGAGGGAGGAGAGTTGGTCGGTCGGTCGGCGCCCGAGATAGAGGGGGTAGAGTGGCTTAGCGGCGGGCCGGTCAGCGTTGCCCAGGCTCGGGCTGATGGATCCGTACTTCTGATGCGGTTCTGGTTAACCGAGTGCCCATACTGTGCCGCGAGTGCCCCGGCTCTCAACGAGATGCACCAGCGCTATGCCGAGCGTGGCCTGGTGGTCGTTGGCATTCATCACCCTAAATCCGAGCGTGCCCGTAACCCGGATTTCGTCCGTGCGGCGGCCATGGACCTTGGCTTCGATTTCGCCGTTGGTATCGACGACGAGTGGAAGACCGTTCGGGCTTATGGTGTGGGGACTGCGTTCAGGAGCTTTACCTCGGTAAGCTTTCTGATCGATAAGACCGGGGTGATACGTTGGGTCCACGACGGTGGCGAGTTCCACCGCGGTGGTGGCCAGGGACACGAGCGCTGCAATGCTGCGCTTGAGTCCCTGGAGCGGGCACTAGGCCCCCTGCTCTGATCCGCAGTCGGTGCCGAACAGTCCGAGTTGCATCCAGGCCGGACCGCTCCCTTCCGGCGTCTTCTCATCTGGCCGTGGGGGAAGGGTAGGCTGGGTACCTACGGGGGAGCCTGGCCCGGTCCAATCCTTAAACTCAGCCAGCCATAGGAATCCGTTACAGTTGGCCCGGGTCTCATGGTCACGACGGCGCTGGCCGCTGTGGCATAGGAAATGCCACAGCTCGTGGCCGGCCCCGAACACCGCTAGGTCATCGGCCGAACCGAACTCTTCCTCGTGCCAAACGAGGCTGTAGGGAGGCCCTTTCCCATTCCAGCCCTCTCGACCGGTAGTGCCAACACCGTAGGCGGCCTGTCGCGGGTACCGAAGTCGCTTCTTTACCGCCACGACCAGGTGTTGGTCGTCGAGTCGGTAATAGCCGTCGAAATCACGGTCTTTAGCGCGGGTGTATTTTAGGTGAATGGATAGGCCGTGGGTTGCGAACTGCTCGCACTTAGCCCGAATGAAGGCGTCGGACTTGCCGAGCCCGCCCGTGAAGTTACGAAACTCCT
>JAYGCK010000009.1:0-25447 GCA_046583395.1 Deltaproteobacteria bacterium | reverse complement strand
TATCAAAGACCTGTTAAGGAAAGGGGAAGCGCCCTGCTTACCGTCACTGCACTAGCGGCGCCATCTCCGCCGCTAGTGCAGTACTGACCGCCACGGTCCGGTACGCGGCCACCGAACTGGTCCTGCACAAAAGGGTCCTATGCGCACACTTGGCCGCCCTTAAGACGATTCGTGGCAGACCTGGCCTAGCCACCGAAGCCACCGAGAACGCTACGGTGGTCATAGCCCGTCAGCCTGCGGGCCAGGGCAGGGGCTGGTCACGGTCACGGCGCGTTGCAAGAACGCCGGACGTGTAATTTCCCGGCAACTCTCGTTTTGAGATTATTCATGGCGCCTCTAGTATCGTCTCGGTGTCCTTTTTCATCACTTTCGAAGGCATAGAAGGCTGCGGTAAGAGCACCCAAGCCCGCCTGCTGGTCGAAAGGCTCACCGAACGCGGTCGCCAGGCTTTGCTAACACGCGAACCCGGAGGCACGGAACTGACCCTGCACATACGCGAGCTTCTGGCCGACCCCGACGGGGAACTCGACCGTAAGGCCGAGCTGTTCCTGTTCCTGGCCGATCGAGCCCAGCATGTCACAAAGGTTATCAAACCCGCGCTTGCCGAAGGCGCGATAGTCGTGTCCGATCGCTACAGCGATTCGACCTTGGCCTATCAGGGCTACGGCCGTGGCCACGACCTTGATTGGCTCACCGAGATAAACGAGCGGGCTTCCCAATCGACCCTGCCCGACCTGACCTTCTGGTTGGACTGTAGCGTCGAGACCGGGCTCGAACGCGCGGTCAAGTTACGCGGTGGGCCCAGCGACCGCTTCGAGAACGAACCGCTGGATTTCCATCAAAACGTCCACGGCGGTTTCGTCGCACTCCACCAGCGCTTCCCTGAGCGCATCGTACAGATAGATGCCGAGGCCTCGCCCGAAGCTGTGGCCGGGGCCATCGACGCCCAAATAGCAGAGCGGCTACCGTGACCATGCAAACCCGGCCATACGGTCACGCCGACATCGTAGCCAGGCTTGAGGAACTGACCCTGGCGGCCGCACAAGGCCCGGCCGAACCCCTCCCGCACGCCTGGCTGTTCACCGGAGCGGCCGGCGTTGGCAAAGCAACGACGGCGCTGTGGTGGGCCGCGCGTCTGAAGTGCCCAGCCCCGGACAGCTGCGACGGACTGTGCCCATCGTGCAAACAGTTGGCGGCCGGGACCCATCCCGACATGTCCCTGATCAAACCGGCCGAGGATAAGAAGGGCATCAGCATCGATTCGGTGCGCAAGGCCATCACCGAGATGACGGTCAAGCCAGCAAGCGCCGGACCGAGGGTAGCCATAGTCGATCCTGCCGACCGCATGACCCGCGAGGCACAGTCGGCCATTCTCAAACTGCTCGAAGAGCCACCGGGCTGGGCTGTCATCATCTTGGTGAGCAGCAACCCCTCGGCACTGCTCCAGACCATACGCTCGCGCTGCCAACGCATGAGCTTCGGAATGCTTTCCGAACAGGACAGCCTCGCCGTTCTGGCCGCCCACGGTCTCGATAAGGCAAGCGCGCGCGAACGGCTCGCGATGTCGGGCGGAAACCTCGGCCTGGCCCTTTCCAGAGAAGCTCAGGCGCTGGCCGACCTGGCCGAACTACGCGGTCGTGTCGAGGCCGCTGATACCGACGACAACGAAGCCCTGGCCTTGGACCTGGCCGAGCGCCGCAAGAAGGACGTCTCGCTGGACACGCTGTTGCTGGATTGGTCCGCCCAACGGCTGCGAGAACAGGTTCGCCGAGGCAAGCCCGTCGACACCGGCGACGCGGCCATCGAGGCCCTGGCGGCGCTCGGACGCAATGCCAATCCGCGCCTGGCCTTGCGAACACTGTTACTCGGCCGCGGCCGAACCTGACACGATACTGGAACCGTGAGCGACCGCGTATATCTCACCACCCCGCTCTATTACGTCAATGCCGAGCCGCACCTCGGTCATACCTACACGACCGTCCTTGTAGACACGGTCGCGCGGTTTAACCGGTCGATGGGGCGCGAGGTCGTCTTCCAGACCGGCACCGACGAGCACGGCGACAAGATTGCGGAGGCGGCCGCGGCCGGTAACGCTCAGCCGCGCCAGTACGCCGACCGGGTGGCGGGCATCTTCCGGGACACTTGGGACGAGTGCGGCATCAGCTACGACCATTTCATTCGCACCACCGATGACTATCACGTCACTTTCGTTCGCAAGATGCTCGCGCGCATCCACGAAAAGGGCGACATCTACTTCGGTAAGTACGGAGGCAATTACTGCACCGGTTGTGAGCGCTTCTACGCCGACCGCGAACTAGTCGACGGTAAGTGCCCCGACCACCTAGTGGAGCCGGTGTGGATCGAAGAAGAGAACTATTTCTTCCGAATGAGCCGCTACCAGGATCAGCTACGCCAACTGCTCGACGACAGCCCCGACCTCATACGGCCCGCCGGCTACCGCAACGAAGTGCTCGGACTTTTGCGTGAACCGCTCGAGGACCTGTGCATCTCGCGACCCAAGAGCAGGCTCGAATGGGGCATCGAGCTGCCCTTTGACGACAACTACGTCACCTACGTGTGGTTCGATGCTCTGCTCAACTACCTGAGCGGACTCGAGCACTGCAGACCCAAGGACAGCGAAGCGCTCTGGGCCGAGGCCAACCATTTTATCGCCAAGGACATCCTCAAGCCGCACGCGGTGTTCTGGCCTACAATGTTGTTGGCCGCAGACCTACCAGTCTACCGGCACCTCAACGTCCACGGTTACTGGAACGTGGGCCAGAGCAAGATGTCCAAATCACTGGGCAACGTCATCCGCCCGCTCGAGATGCGCGACCGTTACGGCCTGGAGGGCTTCCGCTACTTCCTTCTTCGCGAGATGGTCTTCGGCATGGACTCCGCCTTTACCGAGGACGCCTTCGTCACCCGCTTCAACGCCGACCTCTCCAACGGGCTCGGTAATCTGGTGAGCCGGGTGCTGGCCATGCAAAAGCGTTATTTCGACGGCGAGGTCCAGACCGGCGGCCAACGCCGACCCGAAGACCGGGAGCTGGCCGCGGCGTTTTCCAAGGCCGAGACACGGGCAGTGGAGGCCACCGAGGGCCTGGCCCTGCACAATGCGCTCGAAGAAATATGGAAGGCGCTGGCCGCGACCGACAAGTACATAGTGGAAACCGCGCCCTTCAAGCTTTGGAAGGACGAGTCGGCACACACCCGGGTCGGTACCATCCTCGAGACCCTCTGCGACGCCCTCCTGCACACCGCTCGTCTTATCGCGCCCTTCATGCCCGAGACCGCGGCACGCATCGCCGCCCTGCTCGGTGTTGAGATTGGTCCACTGGCCCAACCGACACCGATCTGGGGAAAAAATTTCAAGAATGGCCATCGGGTCTCGGAACCGGCCAGTCTCTTCCCCCGCATCGAGACCGAAACGTGAGCCGCCTGGTCGACACACACTGCCATCTGACCGACAAGGCCTTCGACGAGGACCGCGACGGCGCCCTGGAACGCGCGCTGGCCGCCGGCGTCAGCCACATCGTAGCGGTCGGCGGCGGCGGGCCGATAGAGGACAGCGAGAAGGCGGCACAATTGGCGCGCAGCCATGGCCACATCCGGTCGACGGCCGGCATCCATCCCCACGATGCTTCGTCATACGACGACGATACAGAGGCCAGAATACGTGCGCTGCTCGAACTACCCGAGGTCGTCGCGGTCGGCGAGACCGGACTCGATTACCACTACGACCACTCGCCACGCGAACAACAACGCCAGGCCTTGGCCCGACAGCTTGCACTGGCCGGCGAGACCGGGCTCCCCATCGTCCTCCACTGTAGGCAGGCCGAGGCCGATCTACGCGAGGTCATCGCGGCCGAGGCCAATAACAGCCTGGGCGGCGTGGTCCACTGTTTTACGGGCAACTACGACGACGCGGTCTGGTACCTCGACCACGGTCTGCTCATCTCGCTTACGGGAATCATGACCTTCAAGAAGGCCGAGGAATTGCGCTCGGTCGTTCGCCGTTTGCCGCTCGAAGGTCTGATGGTAGAAACCGATTCGCCCTATCTTGCGCCCGAGCCCTATCGCGGAAAGCGTAACGAACCGGCTTACGTCAAGGACGTGGCCGAGGCCTTGGCCGGACTTCTCGAGCTAGACCTCGACGAGGTCGTAGCCAAGACCGGCGCCAACGCCACCGCCTTGTTCAGTTTGTAGATCGAGCCAGAAGCGACCCGCGCAGTATCACGACCGCAGCCACGGCGGCTGCGGCCAACAAGCTTGCCTGGGCAAGCGCGGTCTCCAGGTCGGCCGACATGGCCAAAGCGGGAAGGTCGGGCCACCAGGCAACGGCCGTCACCCCCATCACCCCGGCCTCCTGCAGTTCTCCCACACCTGCACCGGCGAAACGGAAGGCCATCAGATAGAGGAACAGGCCGGTGACCGAAAAGAAGGGCCTGAGCGGAATGTTCACGCTAAAGCGGGCAATAGCCAGGTAGACCAGCGCGAGCAAGGCCAGACCGACCGCGAATCCGGCAACGATAGCCGCCGGGCCGGCGACCTCGGCGGCCAGCGCCCGGTAGAACAACACGGTCTCGAAACCTTCGCGGTAAACGGCCAGGAAGGCTACACCACCCAGCGCCATACGTGAGCCGCGGCCAAGCGCACGGTCTAGCTGTTCACGGATGTAGACCTGCCAATGGTGGGCCTCGACCTTGGATATCAGCCAATAGCTGACCAAGAACAGGACCACTGCGGCCGCCACCATGGTAATGCCCTCGATTAGTTCGGCGGCAAGTGCCGAACCGGCCAACAGCCGGTCAACGATGACCGCGGTTATGAGACTGACCACCACCCCGGCAACGGCGCCTTCATAGAGCCAGCGCCTTGCGATGGCGTGCCCACCCCTGGCCAGATAGGCGGCCAACGCGCTGATAATCAGGATCGCCTCCATTCCCTCGCGCAAGATGATGACCAGAGAATCAAGGAATGGGGCCAACCCGGAAACCTCGCCCCGTAGCGCGGACCTGGCCTCTACCAACCCACCACTTATCGCTTCGATGTCCACGGCCGTGGCCTTGCCGTCACCGACCAGGGCACGTAGGTCCGCAAAATCCTTCTCTATACGACTGGCAAGCTCCGGAGCACGGATTGCCAACCGCTTTTCAACGGTCTCGAAGGCCATATATGCCTCGAACAACAATTCTCGGGCGCGGACCGGGCTATCCAGCTCACCGGCCAGTTCGTCGAGCAGGGCCCCGGTCATCTCGAGCCCGCCAAGGTCAACGGCAGGCTCACCGAGTGCCAGCACAAGCTTCTTCCTCAAGCCGGCCGCGACCAGTTCGAGCTCGGCCGGGGCGGCCTTGGCATAAAGCAAACTCTCAAGTTCGACCGCCGCAGCGGCCGAGCTTGCATCGAGCCTTCCGCGTGCGGCCAACAGGTCCACATCGCGGCGCAATGCGGCCACGAACAAGCGCGCCTCTCCGTACTCGACCGCGTCGGTCACCCGGCCGTCTTCAACCGCGTCGCCGTACTCCTCGACCACGAGGTCGAGCGCGGCCAGCGTGTGCCGGCCATCGCTGCCTTCCTGGCCGGTCGCGGTCCCGGGACGAACCTCGACAAATATCCTGTCGCGGGCCCGGGCAACTATCCGGCGGGCCGCGGTCACCGCCTGGCGCCGGTGCTCGCCGGTTCCCAAGAGAAGGGCCAGCACCTCGGCATCACTTTTATCGAATGCCGCGGCCCCCTGGCCGCTTTCGTGACAGGACCCGCAGTCGCCGGCAGGACCCTGTCCCCCGACCCGGTGTAAGGTCCACAGGTAAGCCACGATGTCCCAACGCTCCTGGGCCGTGAGCAACCCGTCCCAAGAGGGCATCGCGGTGGCCGGCACGCCTATCGTAATAGCCTGATAGAACTCGGCCGGGGTCTCGTCGTTCATGAAACCGGGGTCGGTAAAATCGGCCGGTGGCGGTCCTTCGACTGCGTCGGCTATCGGACCCCGCCCGTCGCCATCTACTCCGTGGCAGGACACGCAGTAGCGGGCGAACAACGCACGGCCCTCGGACACCGCCGGAGGCAGGCCCGGACGCTCGGGTTCGAGCCCCCGGCCGTACCGTTCCCACCAAACCGCGAAGGCCTTCTCGACCTCGGCCTGGCTGGCATAGGAGGCCATCAGGCCCGCCAGCCTATCTATCTCGCCGGAGGGGGCCTGACCCCGGACCTCGGCTACTAGAGCCTGGGCGGTGGCAAGTTCATGAAGGTCGATGGGCGCACCACCGGCCACCCCTTCGCTGTACTCCTGCAGTGCGAAGCGCAGCATCATCAGCTGGCGGGCCGGGCTTGCCGGAGCACCGACGGCTTCCGATGCCGCCGCCGGTGTGACCGCCCAGGCCACTGGCGGATGGGCAAACAGTGTAGCCATGGCCGCTAGCGCGGCTGCTGAGGTTGAGACGTGGAACTTGAGCATCTGCCAGGTCAGGCGGGATTTTGAGACTGATTCTCAATATCAGCAGCCCCCGGGCCAGGCAAGGTAGCCGGGCGAGCCGTCGGGCGTGTCAGGTCGCCGTTTTAGCCTTCGGCCCGCACTTCTTGCACAGACCGTAAAGCTCCATCTTGTGGGTGACCAGCTTGAACCCGTAACGCTCGGCAACCTCTTCCTGTAACTGCTCGATGCGAGGGTTCTCGAACTCGACGATGCTCCCGCAAGCGGTACAGATGCAATGGTCGTGATGCGGCACCACGTTCTCGTAGAGAGCTTCGCCGTCACCGAAGTGCCGCTCGTGAACCAGCCCCGCGTCGCACAACAGTCGCAGGGTCCGGTAGACGGTCGCAACACCCACCCCGGAGATCGTTTGTCTGAGCTGCCGGTAGATATCATCGGCACTATGATGTCCTTCGACCTCGAAGAACCAGGAAGCAATCGCATCGCGTTGCCTGGTGGTCTTGAGCCCGCTCGTGCGAAGGTACTCGTGAAAACGCGTGAGCCTGTCGTGGGCGGCCTTACGGCTCACCGGCGCCGGCCCTTAATCAGATCGGCAATATCGGGGGCAAGCGTCACGCGACTGGTGTCGGCGGCGGACAAGAAGTCGATAACCGCATCGACCCGCTCATCGGCCTGGGCATTGCTGTCAAGAATGAGAAGGTGGCGCTCTCCCGCGCGACAAACGCCGCTGCGCGCGCGAAAGCCGACCTCATGGTGCAACTTTTGCTCTCTGACCTCGGCACCGCACTCGCCGGCCAAAGCCTTGAGCCGGTGCAAGAGATGTTCCTGGCGCTCAAGCGCCCGTCGCGCCCGGCGAATCAAGAGCCGGCCTTGGGCTCCGCCTTATCCTCCTCCGCATCCTCATCCTCCACCACATCGTCCGTTCCGGCGCCGTCAAGCGGCTCACCCGTTCCTTCATCATCGCGAAGCTTGGCAACCGCGGTTTCGAGCGACCGCAGGCTCTTCTCGACCCGTTCCAGTTCGTTCTGGAAGACCGTGCTTCCGCGCAAGCGATCGACTGATTCCACGGCCGCCTCACGAATGGTGTCGAGCCGTGATTGCGTTCCCGAAAGCAGGTCGTCAACTATCGAAAGGCCGTCTCCAAAAGCACGGGTGCTTTGCTCGGCAACCTCGCGAACCCGTTCCCCGGCCTTGTCGGTAAGACCCCCCAACGCTTCCATCCCGCGCGTGGCGCGGTCGGTCAGATCCTGCACGGTGGCCTCGCCGCTCTGTATGAGGCCGCGCAAGAAAGGCACGGACACCAAATGGGTCTTCTTCTTCTCTTCCTCGAGTATAATCTGGGCAAAGGTCACCGAGGTGAGGTCCTCGCCGCTATCGTTGTCGATTACTTTGATCTCGTCGCCGCGGCGGACCAGACGCGCAATCTCCTGGAGGGTCACGTAACGCGAGTCCGCCTTGTCGTAGAGCTTGCGGTTGGCGTAGCGCTTTATAATCCGTTCATCCGGCGTGGACGACATATGAGAAAGCTCCAGGTCCCGGGCTGCCGCAGTCGGGCAGCGGGACGGGCAACCGCTACCAAAGGGGTTGCCAACAGGCAAGCGACGCGGTGTGCCAAACCACCGGCCTGCTTGACGCCCTGGGGGCGCTTGGCTAGCGTCCGGCCACATCAATGGAGACCTTCAAGGCTGCAGCCATACAACTGAGCGCGGGCCCCGACCCAGAAGAGAACCTCGCGCGTGCCGAAAACCTGGTCACAGAGGCCGCAGACTCCGGGGCGTCGCTGGTCGTGCTTCCCGAACTGTTCTGTTGGAGCGGGCGGCAGACCGAGGAAGCCGCACAGGCCGAGACCGTTCCCGGTCCGACCAGCACGTGCTTGGGCCGCTTGGCCGCTCGTCTAGGGATTCATCTGGCCGGCGGGTCTCTGCTCGAAAAAAGCGAAGACCCAGAACACTGCTTCAACAGCGCGCTGTTGTTCGGCCCCGACGGGGACGTGCTGGCCCGTTACCGCAAGATACATTTGTTTAGCGTGGACATTCCCGGCCAGGCCACCGTTGACGAAAGGCTCAGCCGCGGACACGGCAACGAGAGCGTGTGTGTTACGACCGAGCTGGCCCGCATCGGCATGTCTATCTGCTACGATTTGAGGTTCCCCGAACTGTATCGGCAACTGGCCGCCGATGGCGCCGAACTTTTGCTGGTTCCCTCGGCCTTCACCAAGCCCACCGGGACCGCGCATTGGCACACACTGGTCACGGCCCGCGCCATAGAGAACCAATGCTACGTGGTGGCGGCCAACCAATGGGGCGACACATCCCACGGGTTCGCCAACTACGGCCACTCCTTGATAGTCGATCCGTGGGGCAAGGTGCTCGCCGAGGCCGGAGCCGAAAACGACACGGTCCTGATAGCCGAACTAACCCACCAAGGTCTGGCCGAAACGCGCCGGCGCCTGCCGGCTTTGGCCCATCGAAGGCTCGGGCGATGAAACCCTTCTTCCGACTTATCAGCGCCGGGCAGGCCTACGCCCATATCGACGCCTTCACCGCGCTAGACAGCGAAACGGTAAACACGGGCCAGGCGGCAGGCCGGGTGCTTGCCTCGGAGGTCCGCTCCCCGGTCGATGTCCCCCACTTCGACCGCTCGAACATGGACGGCTACGCGGTGCGCGCGGCCGATACCTTTGGTGCTAACGACTCCAGTTCTGTCACGCTCGAGATTAGCGCCCAGATGAGCGCGGGCCAGAACGAGGCCGCCCAGCTGGCGGCTGGCCAAGCGGTCAGGATATCGACCGGAGCACTGATGCCCGGGGGGGCCGATTCGGTCGTCATGGTCGAATACACCGAAGAGACCAGGGGGAACGAGGTTCTTATCAAACAGCCGGTGGCCCCCGGAGAGAACACGGTTGCCGCTGGTGAGGACCTCCGCACAGGAGACTTGATGCTCGAACCGGGCCGGCGACTTACCGCGGCCGACCTTGGTGCCATCGCCGGGGTCGGTATCGCGCGGCTCGAGGTCTGCCGTAGGCCGCGTGTTGCGGTGCTCGTTACCGGCGACGAGATAGTCGAGGCCGGTGAAGCGCTCCCCCCGGGCAAGGTGCGAAACGTCAACGGTTACTCGTTGCCCGCGCTGGTTGTGGATTGTGGAGCCGACCTTCACAGCTGTCGTGTGGTTCGTGACCGCGAGGAAGAGTTCGCCGGCGCGTTGGCGGATGCGGCTGCGGCCTGCGACGTGGTGTTCATCTCGGGGGGCAGTTCGATGGGAACCCGTGACCTCACCATGGCCTCCATCGAAGGTCTGCCGGGCGCCGAGGTCATCTTCCATGGCATCGCTATAGCGCCGGGCAAACCCACCATCCTCGCCCGTGCAGGCACGTCCGCGATTATGGGACTGCCGGGCAACCCCGCGGCTGCCGCAGTGGTAATGTCGTTCTTCGGGCAGATCCTGGTCCGCAGGCTGGGCGGTGAAGACCCCGGCCGCGTTCGCGCCCTTAGGCCAAGAACACGGGCGCGCCTGGCCGCGGCTATCCCGTCGATGGAAGGACGGGACCATTACGCCCGGGTCCGGCTGGTCGAGAACAGCGCCGGGCTCGAGGCCAGACCACTGCTGGGCAAGTCGGTGGCCTTGTCGACCATGGCCGCGGCCGACGGCGTCGTTATCGTACCCGCGGCAACACAGGGTCCGGCCACCGGCGACGAGGTAGAGGTCCTGATGTTCTAATGTCCGCAGTGGCCAGCATGCCGGTTTCAGAGGCGCGCCGTGTCGCTACCGGCCTGTGTGGCGAACTCGGGCCCGAGACCGTCGCGGCCGAAACCGCAGCCGGCCGCTACAGTGCCGGACCGGTTTGGGCCATACGCCCCTCGCCGCACTACCGGGCCTCTGCAATGGATGGGGTAGCCTTGCGCGCCGCCGACACGGCCACAGCACCCGCCCCCTTGCTGTTTACCGATATCGGGCCCGACCGGTCGCCAACGGCCGGGACCGAACGCCCGGCCTGCGCGGTCGATACCGGGCAGCTCATACCCGAGTGGGCAGATGCCGTTGTCAGGGTCGAGGAGGTCTCCCGGACAGAGGGCGGCTACGAGATTGGCTCTCCGGTCGCCCCGGGCCACGACATTCGACGGCCGGGTGAAGACATCGCCGATGGCGAGCTATTGTTCTCGGGCGGACACCGGATAACGGCAGCCGACATCGGCGCCATGCTCGCCACCGGAGTGACAACGGTGGCCGTGGTCCGGCGGCCCAGCGTGGCCTTAATCGCCACCGGCACCGAAATCGTCGAACCCGACCGGGAACCCGCCCCGGGCGAGGTGGTCGAGTTCAACTCCAGGATGATCGCGGCAATGGTCGAGGACTGGGGAGGGCGTGCGGTCCGTCTAAAGGCCCCCGGAGGCTCCGACCAGCTGCTCGGGCGCGCGATAGACCAAGGCCTGGCCGAACACGATCTGGTCTGCGTCATTGCGGGCAGCTCGGTCGGAAAAAAGGACAGCACCGTAGAAGCCCTCTCGGCCAGAGGAGAACTTCTTGTCCACGGAATAAAGCTGATGCCGGGGCGACCCGCGGCTCTGGCCTCGGTCAAGGGCCGGCCGCTTCTGGCTATTCCCGGCTATCCCGTTTCGGCCGCGATGGTCTGCCGGGAGATCGTTGGCCCCATGCTCACGAGCATGCTGGGTGCGCCGGCCGCACGTGGGACCCCGCCACGACCGGGGGTTCAGGCTCTTGTCCGCCGCAAGATGCCATCAAAGACCGGGGTCGAGGAGTTAGTGCGCCTGCGGCTAAGCACCTGGGACAACGAGTTTGTCGCCATCCCTTTGGCCCGAGGCGCGGGCTCGATCGGCAGCCTATCGCGGGCCGACGCGCTGCTCAGGATTGATGCGGGCACCCAAGGTGTGGATGCCGGAGCGACCGTCGAAATCGAGCTGCTGGTCGAGCCGGCCTATATCGAAATGGGCGTCACCGTTGCCGGACGTTGTCCCACACCGCTGGTGGAAGTGGCCGAGCGGCTAAGACGCGACCGTCCCGAATCAGCCGGCTTCCACCTCGGCCAGGTCCCGATGTCGGACCCCGACGCTTTGCGTGCGCTCGCAGCCGGCGAGACACACCTGGCGGTAGTGTCCAAAGACGCGGTGGACGACACGGGAGAACTGCTCGAACGCCCACTGACCGGCACCGGCCTGATTGTGCTGGCCACGCCGGCAGCCGCTCGGTTCGAACCGGCGGCATCACTGCTCAACGCACTCGCGGCCACGAGCGGCTGAGCCGCCCTCTATTTCCCGGAGCGCGCGGCTATCTCGGCAACAATGGCATCGGCCGCGGCCGCAGGATTGTCTGCGTCACGAATCGGCCGGCCAACCACTATGTAATCGGCGCCCGCAGCAACGGCATCGCCGGCACCGGTGACCCGCACCTGGTCGGCCACATCATCGCCCGCGCCGCGTATGCCTGGGGTAACCACAAGGAATCGGGGAGAACAGGCCTCCCTTATCGCACCAATCTCCAGCGGTGAAGCAACCACCCCATCCATGCCGGCCTCCTCGGCCAGCGAGGCCAAACGAACGACCTGGTCCTCGACCTCGGCGCGCACGCCGATGGTCTCGAGGTCACCCGAGGATAGGCTGGTAAGAACCGTGACCGCGAGCAGATGAGGGCGCCTGAGCTTCTCGGTACGGCACACACGGTCAACCGCGGCGACCGTTTGGAGCATCATTTCGGAGGACCCGGAAGCATGGACGTTGAGCATCGCCACCCCGAGCCTTGTGGCTTCCATCGAGGCACGCGCAACGGTCTGAGGTATGTCGTGGAACTTGAGATCGAGGAACACCTCGCAGCCTCGTTCTCTCAGTAGCGCGATGATACGCGGGCCCGTCCGCACGAAGAGCTGTTTGCCGACCTTGAACATGCCGACATGCCCTTCGAGCAGGTCCACGTAACGCTCGGCCTCTTCAAGACCACCGACGTCGAGGGCAAATATTACCCTCTCCTTTGGGTGTTGGCGTTCGCTCTTGGGCCCGCTCACGTTCGTTCGGCGGCCACTAGTTCGGCAACACGCTCGGCCGCACGCTCGACCTCGATCAATTCTTGTTCGCCTCCATTGCGACGGGTCAGCTCGAGCTTGCCTTCGGCCAAACCCCGCGGTCCGACCGTTATCCTGAACGGGATACCGATAAGGTCGGCGTCGTTGAACTTAACGCCGGCACGTTCGTCACGGTCGTCGAGCACCGTTTCGACCCGCCGTTTTAAAAGTTCGGCGTAAACCTTCTCGGCTGCGTCCCTGGTAGCTTGATCCTCCCACTTGGCCGGAACCACAACAACCTCGAAGGGAGCTATGGGAACCGGCCACACCATGCCACGCTCGTCGTGGTTCTGCTCCACGGCAGCCGCCATTGTTCGCGTAACCCCGATACCGTAGGTGCCCATTTCGATGGGCTGCTGTTTGCCATCGGCGTCGAGATAGGTCGCTCCCAACGCCGAACTGTACTTGGTGCCCAGGTAGAAGACCTGCCCGACCTCGATTCCGCGGGTCTCCTGCAGACGGCCCTTGCCGCAGCGCCCGCAACCGTCGCCGTCGCCGGCCGTTCTCAGATCGGCCACCTCGACCTTTCCAAAGTCCCGTTCGTGGGCCACGCCCACCAGATGGGTATCAGCCTTGTTGGCCCCCGTGGCCATACCGCGGGCCCCCACGAGACGGTGGTCGGCCAGCGTGCGAAGGCCAAGGCCGACCGGCCCGGCAAAACCGGCAGGTGCCCCGGTGGCCCGTTCGACCTCATCGTCGCTGGCCATGCGCAATTCGTCGGCCCCGAGCGCGGCCCTCAGCTTGGGCTCGCTCAACTGGTCGTCCCCGCGGACCAGAGCGGCTACAGCCGTCCCGTCGCCAGCCGTGAATATCAACGTTTTGACAAAGCGCTCGGGCGCAAGCCCCAGCATTCCGGAGACCTCTTCTATGGTTGAGGCCCCGGGCGTATCTACCTCGGTAAGCTCGGCGTCATCGAAGGCCTCGGCGGCTGCCGCGGCCAGCTCTGCTTTCTCGACGTTGGCCGCATACTCGCACGAGTCACAGGACACAATCAGGTCTTCGCCCGAATCGGCCAACACTTGGAACTCGTGCGACATCGAACCGCCTATGTTGCCCGTATCGGCCTCGACCACACGTACGGTAAGCCCGCAACGCTCGAAGATGCGTGAATAGGCCGCGTACATGTTCTCGTACTCGCGCTGACAGTCCTCCCGGTCGGCGTGGAAGGAATAGCCGTCCTTCATTATGAATTCGCGACCCCGCATGAGGCCGAAGCGCGGACGAACCTCGTCACGAAACTTGGTCTGTATCTGATAGAGATTGAGCGGGAGTTCGCGGTATGACCTGAGGTCGCGGCGGACCAGATCGGTTATCACCTCTTCGTGGGTCGGGCCGAAGCAAAACTCACGCCCGTGACGGTCGGCGAGCCGCAAAAGTTCCTTGCCGTACATTTCCCAGCGCCCGCTCTCCTGCCAAAGCTCGGCGGGAGATACGATGGGTAGAAGTAGCTCCTGGCAACCGGCACGGTCGAGCTCGTCACGAATGATACGCTCTATCTTGCGCAAAGAGCGCAATCCGAGCGGGAGAATGTCGTAGATGCCGCGCGCGACCTGCCGAATGAAACCGCCACGCACCAACAGGCGGTGGCTTACGACCTCCGCGTCGGCCGGGTCTTGTTTAAGCGTGGGAGCGTGAAGAGCCGAGTAACGCACCCGGGGTTCCTTCGTCGGGTTGGCCTGGGCGCTCCTGATCTTGGTGCGCCTGTTCGGCCTCCCATTCGGCCGCGATAGTTTCTGCCTCCTCCACCAGACGGTCGACCAGTTCGTTCTCCTTGTACTTGCCTATAACTTCACCGTGGCGAATGAGCAGGCCGCCGTTCTTGCCCGCGGCTATCCCTATGTCGGACTCGCGTGCTTCGCCCGGACCATTGACCGCACAACCGAGGATGGAAACCGTGATTGGGGCCTCTAGGTGCGACAGGCGCGCCCGGGCCTCATCGACCATCTTGAAAAGGTCCACCTCGATGCGCCCACAGGTCGGGCATGCCACAATCAAGGGACCACGCGCGTGGATATCCAGGCTGCGCAGGATATCGAAGCCGGCCTCGACCTCATCGACCGAGTCCGACGTCAGCGAGACACGGATGGTGTCGCCGATTCCCTCCGACAGCAGTATCCCAATCCCTATCGCCGACTTGATTGTTCCCGCCGGAGGAATCCCCGCCTCGGTAACACCCACGTGCAGAGGATATTCGCAGCTGGCGGCCAGCAGGCGGTAGGCCGATACCATCAGCGGCACCGATGAGGCCTTGATGGAAATCTTGATGTCGTAAAAGTCTAGCTCTTCGAGAATCCGCACGTGGCGCAGCGCGCTGGTCACCATCGCCTCGGCGGTCGGGTAGCCGTAACGCTCGAGCAGGTCCTTCTCTAGAGAACCGGCGTTGACCCCCACCCGGATAGGGACAGAAGCAGCCGCGGCCTTGCGCGCCACCTCTTCGACCCGGTCGCGCGAACCGATGTTGCCGGGGTTCAGTCTCAGACAGTCGACACCTTCATCGAGAGCGATGAGCGCCATGCGGTAATCAAAATGAACGTCGGCAATCAGGGGGATGTTTATGCCCGCCCGTATCTTGCCCAACGCGCGGCCGTCCTCCTGCTTGGGGACCGCGACGCGGACCATTTCGCAGCCGGCCTCTTCGAGGCGGGCTATCTCTTCTAGCGTGGCGACAACGTCGGAGGTCTTGGTCGTCGTCATCGACTGGACCGATATCGGTGCGTCGCCGCCCACCGGGACACCGCCGACGTATATACGTTTCGACTTGCGTCGTTCGATCATGTCATGAACGCCCTGGGCCGCGCATTAGACGGCCGCGTGAGCCAGGATGATAGGTCAAAGCGAGAGCATGACCAAGCGAGCCGCCCCTATCGCTCCAGCGTAGGGCCCGGCAGCGGCCTCGACCAAGGTAACCTCGTCAACCGCGCGTGCGAAAAGGAGCGGAGCGATGGCCGCCGACAGTTCGTCGGCCCGGGCAATGAACGCGGGCGCCATCCCGCCGCCGAGCACGAGCGTGGTCACATCAAACGAGTTCACCGCCGAGGCCAAACCCGCCCCCAGCACGCTGACCATGTTCGAGGCTATTTCCCCGGCGGCCTCGTCCCCCGACGCGGCAAGCTCGAACAACACGCTTGCGTAACCCGAACCGGTCGCACCGGTGGCCGCCCGTTCGGCTACCGTGCGAGCAAGGTCACCGCCGGCCTCCTCGACCATCGCGCGCACGGCGGTCTCCGATACGTAGGCCTCGAGGCATCCCTGGGCGCCACACCCGCAACGCCGGCCTCCTACGTTGACGATACTGTGCCCCATCTCGCAGCCGTGTCCGCGGCTTCCTTGGTAAACGCGCCCACCGGTGACAAGGCCCGAGCCGAGACCGCTTCCGAGCACAACCGCCAGATAGTCGTCAAGGCCCTGGACGGCACCGGTCCACCCCTCGGCCAGGGCAGCGCAGTTGGCGTCGTTGTCGGCTACCACAGTTCGTGACAGCACCGATTCCAGCCGGGCCGCCGGCCGTGTGCCCGCCAAACGCGGCAAGTTGGGACAACCGGCTAGGCTGCCGTCGGGGTCGAAGACTCCGGCCATTCCCAATCCGACCGGACCCTGGCCGTCCCCGAGCTCGGACAGTGCGTCTGTAATGGCCGCTACCAGCCCATCGATGTCCGTGGCCGGGCCGGTCGGTCGGGCAGCACGTGCCAATACCTCTCCTTCGGGGTCGACGAGCACGGCCTTTACCGACTGGCCGCCAACATCGAAACCGGCAATGCCGGAAACCACGGTCACCCTTGCTGGTCTGTAGGAGCGTCGCCGGCCGGCGATACGGCGTCACCGAGAGAACCGCCGCAAGAGAGCACGGCTGATATACCCTCTTCCAGCGTCATGCCGGCATCGAGCACGTCGTCGCTCGGCAAGATAACGATGTCGCCGAGATAGAGATGGTTGGTGGGAACATACACGGTTGCCATTCGCTGTTCGGTCCCGTCACGTCGGCTGGTGAACTCGCCGGTCAGAAAGCCGATGGTGATGAGACCGCGCTTGGCTTCGCGGACCATGACGGTCCGTTTGAAGTTCATGCCCTCAGTGCTGGTGAACCCCCGGACGACCTGTCGAACGGTACGGTACACACTGCTCACCAGAGGCACGCGCTCGATAGCTCCCTCAAACCAGCGAAGTATGGTCTGTCCGGCCAGCAGAGAGGAAAGATACCCTATCGCGAGTATCAGGAGGACCGTTAGCAGGATACCCACCCCCGGGACCTCGCGTCCTAGGTATATTCGCAAAACCGGCTGCGACATCCCGTCGAGGAACTTGAACAGCAGGTTCAGTATCCAGAGCGTGATCGCGGCCGGTGCGGTCAGAAGAAGTCCGGCGATAAAGTTCGTCCTTAGCTTGCTCATATGAACTCTTCGGCGTTGGCATCGTCGAGCTCGGTAAACGCCCCTCTTGCCAACGCCAGGGACAAGAGAGCCGGCACAACGTAGAAGCACACCCTAAAAATAAAGATCGGCAATATCGAGGCCTCAAGCGGGACGCCCACGCTCTTGAAGGTAAGCGCCAGGCTGCCTTCCAGCACGCCGACACCGCCGGGCACGAAGGACATAACGGCAAATACGATGGCCACGGAAAAGGCCACGACGACCTGGCTGTAACTGACCTCGTAACCCACGGAGTAGAAGGCCGCATAGAGGATTCCGACCGTGAACATCCAATCGAGGAAAATCCAGAACACGGGGCGCGCCATGGCGCGAGGATTAGCCGCAAAAAACTCCATGCCCTCGGCCATGTGTTCGAGCGCCCGGTGCATGCGGCGGGAGTGTTTGCTCGCGGCGTTGAAGCGCACCAGCACCCGGTCGCCCAGCTCCATCGCCCACGCGAGAAAACGTGCGCGCAGCGATTCGTGGTACATCATCGAAAAACAGAGGGCCAAGAACGCCGCAAGAATGGTGACCAGGCCGCTGACGAGCACTACCGTTGAAAGCGCCGTGTCTCGACTAACCACCAGCGTGATCAGTCCGTACATAATGAACAGGAGCAACATCATGTTGGTCAGGAGCGTTTGAGTAAAAGAAATCAGCGCGGCCTTGCCACCGGCGATGTTCTTCTTGGTCAACATGACCAGCCGCAAGGCGAACCCGCTCAGACCACCGGTGGGGATGATGTAGTTGGCCGTGTTGGCGACAAAGGTGATGCGCAGCATGTCGCGCGAGCTTATCCGGCCGCCCGCCGCCCGGGTTATCCCCTCGTAGGAGAACGACATGGTGAGATAGCTAAGCAGGGTGGCCAGCAGGGGCAGGCCCAGCAGCCATGGTTCCACGCTCAGAGTATCAAACAGGCCCCGCCCACCAGCGCCCGCGATCATCGCGGTGTAGACCAGCACCAACACGACGGCGCCGATGACCAAGCCGCGCTTTATACGCGACCCGGTGGTGTCTTTGGGTTCTGGTGACAGCGTCGAGCCCGTAGAGTCGCCAGTGCCAGCGGCCGAGCTACCCGAAACTTTCGAGTGCGCGGTTTCGTTGCGGGTTTCGCAACTTCCGAAGTGCCTTGGCCTCGATCTGCCGTATCCGCTCACGTGTGACGGCGAACTTCTGGCCGACCTCCTCCAGGGTATAGTCGGTCTTCTCGCCGATTCCGAACCGCATACGCAGTATCTGCTCCTCGCGTGGCGTCAAGGTGGCCAGCACCTTGCGGGTCTGCCCCTCGAGCCCCAGAGCGACTACGGCGTCCGCGGGCGAGACCGACTGGCGGTCTTCCACAAAATCGCCGAGCGAACTCTCCTCGTCATCACCGATGGGGGTCTCGAGAGAGACCGGTTCCTTGACGATTTTGAGAACCTTGCGAATCTTATCCGCAGGCATCTCCATCTGTTCGGCTATCTCCTCGGGGCCGGGTTCGCGGCCGAGCTGCTGGACGAGGTAGCGTGAGGTCCGGAGCACTTTGTTAATGGTCTCGATCATGTGCACCGGGATGCGGATGGTTCGGGCTTGGTCGGCGATGGCGCGACTGACCGACTGGCGAATCCACCAGGTGGCATATGTCGAGAACTTGTACCCGCGCTGGTACTCGAACTTATCGACAGCGCGCATCAGGCCTATGTTGCCCTCCTGGATGAGGTCGAGGAAGCCAAGCCCTCGGTTGGTGTAACGTTTGGCAATCGAGACGACCAAGCGCAGGTTGGCTTCTATCAACGCTTTTTTGCCGCGCTGCGCGCGCGCTTCGCTCTTCTGCACCACCCGGAGGTAATACATGAGATCCTCCATCGACATGCCTATCTCTTTTTCTACCTCGCGGAGCCCACGCCGGGCATGACGAATCTTTGCCGCCAGTTTCTCGGCAGCCTCCACGCTCATCCGCAGGTTGCCCGTGGCCTTGCGCTTGGCGTTGGTCGACCCGCTCGAAAGCTGCTTGACGATTTCCAGGATTTGCTTGGCATCACGGCGGGTGCGCTTCTCGGCACGCCTGATGACCGCACGGTGCGAACGCCCGAGTTCGGCGGCCTCTTTGAGCTTGGACACCATCGAATTGACGTGTTTCTCGCCCAGCCGCATCTCAATGAGATGATTGCGGATTTTAATCCGGGCCGCTTCGAAGTTCCGTTCACGCGCGGTCGGCTTCCTCTTGACCTTGGTTGCGTCCGACGGTGACAGCTGGCCGGGCATGTTGGTCGCGTAGGTCTTGACCGTCCGCTTGAGGGTGCTGACCGCCTTGAGGAATTGTTTTACACGCCTCTCGTCCCTTTCGGCCGAAGACCGCTCTTCCTCGGACTCGTCACCGAATACCTCACGCGGATCTATCTCGCCGGCACGAAGACGCTCGGCCAGCCCAAGGACATAACGCGGAGCGATTGGCAGACCGTATGCGCAGTCCCGCACGCCGTGCAGGCCGCTCTCAATCTCTTTGGCAATCGTGACCTCTTCCTCGCGCGACAGGAGCGGGACGCTGCCCATCTCCTGTAGGTACATGCGAACCGGGTCGGTGCTATCGCCGGCGTATTCACGCTCGGCCGGTCGTGGTTTACTGGCCGCTGATGCGGCCTTGGCCGCCGGCAGCGGCCTTTTCTCGGCCTCGGAGTCTCCATCCTCGGGTGACCAATCGCCGTCCTCCGGGAACATCGCATCCGAGTCGATGTCTTCGCTCGAAGAGGTCGATTCTCCGGCGGCTGCGGGCTGTTCCTCGCCCGCGCCCTCGACTACCTCGATGTCGTTATCGGAAAGTATGTTGAACGCGCTCTTGAGGTCCTCGGGAACAACGTCGTCCTGTGGCACAAGCCGGTTGATATCCTTGTAGGTAACGTAGCCCCGCTCCTTGCCGAGCTCGACCAGCCGCTCTATGGCTTTGGCCATGCCGCCTGCCACGCTACCGTTGCCGTTGTCTTTTGCCATGCTCTCCTTTCGCCTCATCTCTGTGGACCCGCATTACGGCCCACCCGGGTTGTTCGCTCCCACCGCCGCCACGGTACGGACGACAAATTCCTTTGCACTTCAGGCATTTGGCCCAGGGCAGATCGACCACGGACAGCCTCGAATCGGGGCCAGCCTGCCGCTTCGGTTGTCAAAAAACGCTACGTATTGAGGTATGTATAGTCAATATTTTCGACAGGTAACAAAGCGCCCCGAAGCTCACAGCCTCGACAAGTTCACCTGCAATATTCAATAGTTAGATGGATAACTCGGTGGATTCCAAGAGCCCGGGCCAGGCCAGGCCCCCTTCCCCCGGACGGGGGGGGGGCTGGGCCTGGACTGCCCGCTCGGCCGCATTGGCACTGGCCTTGGCGGCGGCCCTGGCGGCTGTGGCCCGGCCGCCCCACAGCCCGTCGGTCCTACTGCTGGTCGCCGACACGCTGCGTGCCGACCGCCTCGGCAGCTACGGTTACCCGCTTCCCACAAGCCCCCGGCTGGACGCTTTGGCCGCCGAGTCGGTTCTCTATGAGGCGGCCCTGACACCGGCCCCGTTCACGATGCCTGCCGTGGCCGGGCTGATGACCGGGCGCTACCCGGAAACCGTCGGGGTCGCCAACCACAGCCGCGCAGACGCTTTGGCCGGAGAGGCACACACGCTGGCCGAAGCTGCCGCGGGGGCCGGATACCGCCGGGCCGCGGTGGTCTCGAACCCGTGGCTGGCACGCCCGGCCATGGGCTTTTCCCAAGGCTTTGACGTCTTCGTCACCGCCAAGCGGTTGGGAGTTTCGCCTCCGGCGCGCCTCGATGCCACCGCAGTGACCGACATCGCGCTCGACCTCTTGGCCGACATATCGACGTCGGACCAGCCCTTCCTGCTTTGGGTCCACTACATGGATACCCACATGCCCTACAACGCGCCGGCCGAATTGGCCGCGCAGTTCGGCAACCCATCGGCCACTAGCCGGGTACTGGCCGACTTCGTCGACCCGGACGATGACCGTCAGCGCATCTACTTTGAACCGAACTACACGGCCGGCGAGCTGGAGGATACCCGGCGCGTCTATGACGCCGCGGTTCATTACGTAGACCGCGAAATCGGCCGCCTACTCGACCGAATGAAGGAGCTTGGCATCTACGACGAGGCCATCATCATCTTCGTATCCGACCACGGCGAGAGCCTGGGGGAACACGGCCTCTTCTTCGCCCACGACTTCACCCTTTATCAAGAGCTGGTCCATGTGCCGATGATGATACGCGCCCCCGGGACCCAACCCGGCAGGGTGTCCTCGGTGGTCTCGCTGCTCGACGTGTTACCGACCCTTTGTGCTCGCACAGCCCTGGCCTGCCCGAAGGCCACCGACGGGGCGAACCTTCTCGCAACACCCCCAAGGCTGTCCCGCTTCGCGGCCAGCGCGCCGCTTCGCAAACGTTACCGGCTCAACCCCTGGGCCGAACGCCCCGGACTGGCTGGGCGCACGTCCCTGCTACGCTCGGGCAACATCAAGCTCCTGCGGTTCCCGCTGACAGAGGGGCTCCGCTACGAGGCCTACAATCTGGCCGAGGACCCCGGCGAACGGCGCAACATCTATGACCCCGGACATTTCCTCAGCGAGAGGGTCGAGCTGGACGCATGGCTGGAAGATATGCGGCAACGCCGTGCACCGCGCACGAGGAACCCGGGAGCGCTCGACCGTGAAACGGTCGGCAGGTTGAGGTCACTCGGTTACCTCGACGGGCCTAGTAACGGTGAACGGGCTGGCGGAAGGTCTGCCCCCGCCAAGTAAAATCGATGGCGTCGGCCCTGATTGAGGCCACTGCCATGCCGTCAATCACATCACCTTCATAGACCACCGAGAGCGAACCTCCTTGCGAGCGCAAGGAGGCCAACCTCTCACTGCGCTCATCGCCCCACTGGATGAACAGGATGTCGATGCGCGGCGCATCGGCCGGCGCAGCTTCGAGCACCTTGGCCGCAGACGACGCGGCCGGCGTCTCGACCACCACCGGGGGCGGAGGTGGCGCGACCGGCGCGGCCTTAGCTACGACGGCCTTTGGAGCGGGCTTCTTGGCCGGCACCGGCTTGTCGGTCGGCACCGCCGGGGCGGTCACTCGGCCTGGTAGGGCCTGCTTGACCGACCCGGTCAGGACGGCGAAGGCCTCGTCGAACTGCTTGAGCCCTTCGGTGCCGCCCTCGGCAAGGGCCTTCTTGCGTGCCGCCACGAAGTTAGCCAGACCGGCAGGCGCTGACGTGTCAGGCTTGGCCGCAGGCGCAGGCTTGGCCGCAGGCGCAGGCTTGGCCGCAGGCGCAGGCTTGGCCGCAGGCGCAGGCTTGGCCGCAGGCGCAGGCTTGGCCGCCTTTCGTTCATCTCCTGTCGTCGTCGCTGCAACGGGCCAAGGGGAGGCCTTGGTGGCACCGGGGTGACGGGTCAGCTCGGGGGGAAGTCCGGGTTTGGCCCGCGGCACCTTGGGCCAGGCCCCAGGCTTGCCAGGCTTGGCTGCCGGCGTGGGGCTCACGGACCTGGCCGTCTTGACCTGAGCGGGCTTGCGTTCCTGTTTGACCGGCCCGGGCTTTGTTGGCTCCTCGGTCTCCGGCCCGCCGATAAAACGAGCGGCCCCGATACCGAGCGCAAGGCCGAGTCCGCTGACCAGTACCACCGAGAACCAGCGCGAGCGCCGGCGTTTTCCGTCGCCGTCGGAACCCCCGGCAGGCGGCTCACCGCCCGGGCCGCCGGCCCCGGCGCCGGGGTCCGTGATACCGCCCAGGGCGTCGAGAATGCTGCTCATGTCGCCGGCCTCAGCGAAGGGCCACCGTTGGTCCCGCTCCCCTTATAGAGAAGCACCTGGGTAACCGCCCCGGCAATGCCGTCGGGCACCAGCCCAAGACCTATCTGAAAGTTCCTCACGGCCTTCTCCGTAGCCTCGTCGTATAGGCCGGTGGCCGGACCCAGGTAAAGGCCGGCCCGCGCGAGCATTTTCTGCAGGCTGGTAACGGCCTGCCCGCTGCTGGCCGCACCAAGCGTACCACCCAACCCCCGGCTATCACGCCAGAGCAGATGCGCGTTGCCGTTCCATAGCCGGGCAAGCTCTCCGGTCGCGATCGCCGTACGGGTCCCATCGACGTGAACGATAAAGTGACTCCGGTCAATCGCCTCGACCAATAAATAACGTACACCATCGTCGCCGTTAGTAATCTCTACGATGGCCGGCAGGTCCAGTATCGACAGCAGCGAAGGGCCGGCACCGAAGGCCGAGTAACGAAGCCCGCGGGCCGTGGCCAGACGCTCTAGATCGAGGCCTTCGCCATCCCCGGCCGCTCGCACCTCCCACAGTTCGAGCAGACGACCGATGGCGATACGAGCGCTATTGAAAGCCTCGGTCGAAGACAGCGCGGCGGCAAGGCGGGTCCGGTCGGTGGTCTCGAAAGCTGCGTGGTTGCTGGCCGTGGCGACGGTTCGATCGACAACGGGGGGTAATAGAAAGAAGGCCACCAGCCCTGCAGCCAGCGCCGCGCCCCCGGCCGCCAGAAGCCGAGACCACCAGTCGGCCCGGTGGAAACCGTGGCCGTGGCGGCTTTCGGCCAGCTCGACAGTGGCGGTCGAGACCTCGTCTGGCCCGATGAGCTGCGAACCACGTCCGTAACCGACCAATAGCGCCCGGTGAGCAACGATGTTGATCATACGCGGCACTCCGCCGGAGGAGCGGTAGATCATCGCAAGGGCCTCGTCGTCGAACACGTCCTCGCCGCCGGCGACCAAAACGCGATGACGTACGTACTCGGCAGCCTCGGCCAGGCCGAGCGGCCGGATGTGCCAACGAACGGTCATACGCTGGGACAACTGGGCCAGCTCGGGGCGCTCGAGGAGAGCGCGAAGTTCCGGTTGGCCAAGCAGCACGATTTGGAGCAACTTCTCGGTATCGGTCTCCAGGTTGGACAGAAGGCGTAACTGTTCGAGTATCACGGGGCGCAGATTCTGCGCTTCGTCGATGACCACCACCGAACGCTTACCCTCGCCACGCTGGCTCATGAGGTAATCGTTGAGGACGGCCGTGAGCTCACGCTTGCTCACCGAGCGATGGGGAAGACCAAACTCGGCGTTGATGGTCTGCAGAAGGTCGATGGAGGACAGCACGGGATCGAAGATATAGGCGACGGAAGCCTGATCGCCCGTTTCTTTTATCGCCGCGCGAACCAGCGTGGTCTTGCCAGCCCCTATCTCGCCGGTGATCGAAACAAAGCCCACGTTCTCGCGTATGCCGTAAAGCAGATGGGCATAGGCCTCACGGTGGGTCTGACTCAGGAACAGGTAGGCCGGGTCGGGAGTGAGCCGAAAAGGCCGGTCGCGAAAGCCGTAGAACCGTTCGTACATAGCCAGCGCCGGCAATCATCGCCAAGCGTGCGCAGCATTTCAAGCCGGTCGGCGACATTGCCAGCCCACCACCCCACCGTTAGATAGGACGGATGTCGGCGGCCACGAGCACCCCTATCCCACGGGCGTTCTTCAGCGTGGCGGTGGCCAACTTCCTCTTCTTCCTCAACTTCGCGTTCTTCTTCCTTTTGCCCATATGGGTGCTCGAGCATGGTGGCGGCGAAGAGACGGCCGGCCGTGTGGTCGGTATCGCCGGACTGGCGGGGCTGGTGGTCCTGCCGCTGGTCGGCTACCTGCTCGACCGCTTCGGCCGCCGTCGGTTCATGATCGCCGGTGCGCTGACCATGTCGGCCGTGTCGGTGGCCTTCATGGGCCTGGAGACCATCGGACCGATGCTCTATGTGCTGCGTATCGTGCAGGGCATCGCGTTTACCTGCGCGTTTACCGGAGCCCAAACCCTGTGCGTGCTGTTTGCGCCATACTCGCGGCGCGCCGAGGCGCTTGGTTGGTTCGGCATCTCGACGGTGCTCACCCACGCAATCAGCCCTACTATCGGAGAAGAGATAGTCCTGCGCTGGGGGTTCGACGCCATGTTCGCCACCGGCGCCGTATTCGGGTTGGCGGCCTTCATAATGACCTGCACGCTGCCCAAGCCGCCACAATTGGTGGCCCCGCCCTCGGCCGGCAAACTCGATGACGGGACCGCGCGGCGGGCCGTGTTGTACGCCTGCGTTGCAATGCTCTGCTATGGCTTCGGCTTCGGGGCCACCCAGACCTTCGTGCCGGTCCTGATGGAGAGGTTCGAGATAGGACGGGTCGGCATCTTTTTCACGCTCTGGAGCCTGTCGGCTGTCACGGTCCGGATACTTCTTCGCAAAACGTCCGACCGAATCGGCCGCCGGGCGGTACTGGTGCCCGCGATGGCAACCATGAGCCTGGCCATCGCTGTCCTGGCCTTCGCAAGGTCGATGCCCGGGATATGTGCGGTAGCGATCACTTTTGGACTGGCCCAGGGGCTTCTCTATCCAACCATGAACGCGTTGGTCGCAGACCTGAGCAACCCAAATAATATCGGCCGGACCCAGTCGCTGTTCAGCGGTTCCTACAGTCTCGGGATTGCCAGCTGCGCCTTTTTCTTCGGCAGCGTCGCCGAACGTTACGGATACACCGCGATGTTCCTGAGCGT